>CAZMLV010000020.1:6828-10150 GCA_964567235.1 uncultured Chloroflexota bacterium
GTGACCGCGCACACCGCGCAGAGCGTCTGGCCGAGCAACACGTCGGGCCGCGCCGCCGCGAGCGCCTTCGCGTCGAGGTGGAACGTGCTCTCGCCGCGCTCCGCGGCCGCGCGGACCTGCGCGTCGATCGCCAGGCTGTCCGATCCGGGCGCGATCGCCGAACGCGTGACCCGTGGGAGCTTCCGCGCCGCCGCTGGGAAGTCGCAGTCGTGCGTGACCGCGACGACATCGCCACCCGCGCCGAGCGCGAACGCGATCTCCGTGCCCGCCGGGACGAGTGAGACGATGCGCACGCTCGTAGGCTAGGCCTCGTGATCGAGCGCGCCGTTTCATTGACGATCGAGCGCGAGCCGGAGCTGATCCGCGCCACGGCGGCCCGGCGGCCGAAGTCGTGGGGCGCGCTCGCCGCAAAGGGCGTTCTCGCATTCCGCGAGCTCACCGGCCGGCCGCCGACCGATGCCGAGCGCCGCGCGATCTGGTCGGCGCTCTGGCGCGCGGCCGAGGAACCGTCCGTTCGTGGCTGATTGCGGGCACCCGATCGACCCGCGGCGCCACGGCGTGCGCGGTCTGCGACGGCCTCGTCCTGTGCCTCGACTGCGCGCGCACGCACCTCTGCACGAGCGAGTGCACGGCGCGCGGCTGCCTGCCCGGCCTGTGCGTGAAGGAGGTCCGCGACGGAGCCGTCGCCGTCGAGTTCGGGGTCCGCTGACCGGTACGCGCTCATGTGGTCCGGCGGCAAGGATGGCGCGCTCGCGCTCATGCGGGCGCGGTCGCGCGGCCTCAACGTAATACGGCTGCTGAACATCTACGACCCGTCGTCGGACCGCGTGCGGTTCCACGCGACGCGGCGCGAGGTCATCCAGGCGCAGGCCGATGCGATCGGCATCGAGCTGCGCCAGTTCGGCGTCGCGTGGGGCGACTACGAGCCGGCGTTCCGATCGATGCTCGACGCGCTGCGCGCGGAGGGCTTCCGCGGCATCGTGTTCGGCGACATCCACCTGGCCGACGTGCGGGCGTGGTACGAGGACCGGGTGCGCGCCGCCGGGCTCGAGCACGTCGAGCCGATCTGGGGCGAGCCGCCCGCCGCGCTCGTCGCGGAATTCGTCGCGGGCGGCGGGCGCGCCGTCATCACCTGCTGCGAGCGGCCGAAGCTCGGCGACGAGTGGCTCGGGCGCGTGATCGACGAGCGGTTCCTGGACGAGATCGGCGCGACCGGCATCGACCCCGCCGGTGAGAACGGCGAGTACCACTCCTTCGCGTTCGCTGGGCCGCTCTTCCCGGTCCCGCTGCGGTGGCGACCGGGCGCGCGCCGGGCCGATGGAGACTTCGTCCAGCTCGACATCGACCTGGCGCCGTGATCCGCTCCTCGGCGTAACGACCCAAAGCTCGGCAAATCTGGGCGCGCGATTTTGGTGATCGCAGTTACCGACATACGGTCGGTTCGTGTCGGCCGCCGGCGTGTCGCTGTTCTCGCTCAACCAGCGCGACGCGGACCTGGGTGCCCGCGAGCGATTCACCGAGGCGCTCTCCACGGTCCGCGGCCCCGATGTGCTCGTGCTGCTCACCTGTCACCGGGCGGAGGTGCTCGCGGCGGAGGCCGCGGATCCTGACGCGCTCGCGAGCCGGCTCGGGACCGACCTTCCGGCATCGGGACACCTGCGCACCGGTCGCGCCGCAGCGCTTCAGCTGCTCCGGGTCGTGTGCGGTCTCGACTCCGCGATCCGCGGCGAAGGGCAGATCCTCGGCCAGCTGCGGCGGACGTTCGATGCGGCGCGGCCGAACGGCCTCCGGCCGGAGCTCGCGCTCGCCGCGCGACGCGCGCTGGAGCTCGGTCGGGATCTGCGCCGCACCACGCCGCTCGGATCGGTGCGGCGCACGCTCGGCTCGCTCGCCGTCGACGCGGCGCTCGCGGAGCTCCCCGACCCGGCGGCCGCGACCGTGCTCGTGATCGGCGCCGGCGAGGTGGGCAAGCTCGCGCTTCGCGCGCTCGGCTCGCGCACGGGCGCGGTCATCGTCGCGAACCGCGACGCCGCGCGGGCCGCCGCCGTGGCCGCGGAGCACGGCGGAACGCCGATGCCACTCGAGCGGATCGACGAGGCGCTCGCCATCGCGGACGCGGTCATCGCAGCCGCTGACACGCGCGGAATGGTCCTGACGACCGATCGCCTCCACACACGGCTCGCCGCCGGCCCGCTGACCGTCGTCGACCTGGCCGTCCCGCGCAGCGTCCCGGCCGGCGCACGCGCGCTGCCGGGCCTCCGGTACGTCGACGTGGACGGGCTTGCGACCGCCGCCGGCGAAGAGCTCGACGACGAGACGCTCGCCGTGATCGAGGACCGCTGCGAGGCGGCGGCCGACGCGCTCATGCTCGAGCTGCGCGCGCGCACCGCCGTACCCGCGATCAGTGCGCTGCGCGAGCGCGCGGAGGCGATCCGCACCGAGCACCTCGAGCGCGCGCTCGCGCGCCTGCAGCACCTGCCAGAGCGCGATCGGCGGGTCGTCGAGTCCCTGTCCGAGTCCCTGGCGCACGCGCTCATCCACGAACCGACCGTCCGGCTGCGCGAGTCGCCCGAGCGCGAGGCAAGCGCGCGGGATCTGTTCTCGCTGTGAACGGAACACTCGTCCTTGGAACACGTGGAAGCGCGCTGGCCCTCGCGCAGACGCGCATCGTCGCCGATGCGCTCGGGGCTAGCGTCGAGACGCGCGTCATCCGCACCGCCGGCGACGCGTCATCGCGACCACTGCAGGAGCTCGGCGACGGGGTCTTCGTGACCGCGATCGAGGAGGCGCTCCGGAGCGGCGAGATCGACGCCGCGGTTCACTCGCTCAAGGACCTGCCGACCGGCGACCGTCCGGGGCTCGTCATCGCGGCGATCCTGCCGCGCGAGGACCCGCGCGACGTGCTCATCACATCGGCGCGCGGTGGCTTCGCGACGCTCCCGCACGGCGCACGGGTCGGCACGTCGAGCCCGCGGCGCGATGCCGCGCTGCGGCTGCTGCGCCCCGACATCACGACCGCGCCGATCCGCGGCAACGTCGAGACGCGACTGGCCAAGGTCGTGGGCGGCGAGTACGACGCGACCGTCCTCGCGCTCGCGGGCCTCCTCCGTCTCGGAGTGGCTGTCGGAGACGACGAGATCCTGCCGGCGGACCAGATGCTTCCCGCGCCTGGCCAGGGCGCGATCGCCGTGCAGTGCCGCGCGGACGACCCGATCACGAAAGGCCGGCTCGCGACGATCGACGACGCACCGACCCGCGCGGCCACCGACGCGGAGCGCGAGCTGCTCCGGATCATGGGCGGCAGCTGCGAGCTGGCGCTCGG
>CAZMLV010000020.1:10250-19606 GCA_964567235.1 uncultured Chloroflexota bacterium
CGCCCTGACCGGCGACGATCTGCTCGTCATCACGAGTCGGGCCGGCGCGCGGGCCGTCGCGATCGCGATGGACGGGGCGGCCTGCGCCGCACCAGTGGCAGCGGTCGGCACGGCGACTGCGGCCGCCTGCCGCGAGGCCCACCTGCACGTGACCTTCACGCCGTCGGTCGCGAGCGGTCGCGCGCTGGCGAACGAGGTGCCGCTGCCGCGCGGGTCGATCCTGCTGGCCCGCTCCGATCGCGCCTCGCCTGAGCCGCTGGCGCTCCTGGCGGAACGCCGCGCAACGGTCGGCGAGATCGTCGCGTATCGCACCGTCTCCATCGCGCCGGCCGAGGCCATCCCGGAGCATGCGATCGCCGTCTTCGCCTCGCCATCGGCCGTCGACGGCTTCGCCCTGTCGGGCGCGCGGCTTGAGGGCGCGATCGCGATCGGCGAAACCACCGCGGCACGCGTGCGCAGCGTGCTCGGCATCGAACCGCGAGTGGCCGGGCCGGGTGACGCCGACATCGAGCTCGCGGTGCGCGACCACGTAGGAGGAGCCCATGCGATCGCCAGTCGCTGATCCGACGACCTTCGACCGCCACCGCCGCCTGCGGCGCGGATCGGCGCTGCGCTCGCTCGTGCGAGAACACCGGATCGATCCGCGATCGCTCGTGCTGCCAGTGTTCGTCGATGCGCGCATCACGGAGCCCGAGCCGATCGCGTCGCTGCCCGGTCACTCGCGCTGGCCCGCACGGGACACGGTCGCGGTCGCCGAACGCGCGGCCGCGGCCGGCATCGGTGGGCTGCTGCTGTTCGGCCTTCCCGACGTGAAGGACGAGGAGGGCAGCGGCGCACGCGATCCCCTCGGTCCGGTCCCCGACGCGCTGCGGCGCATCCGCTCGAGCGGCGCGGAGCTCGCGCTCATCGCCGACGTGTGCCTCTGCGAGTACACGAGCCATGGCCACTGCGGGGTCCTCACTCCGGCCGGTGGCGTCGACAACGACGCGACGCTGCCGTTGCTCGCCGACGCCGCGGTCGCGTACGCGGAGGCAGGTGCGGACATCGTCGCGCCCTCGGACATGATGGACGGGCGCGTCGCTGCGATCCGCTCGACGCTCGATCGCCGCGGCCAAGAGGGGACCGCGATCCTCGCGTACTCGGCGAAGTACGCGTCGGCGTTCTACGGCCCGTTCCGCGAGGCGGCCGAGTGCGCGCCGCGCGAGGGCGACCGGAGCGACTACCAGATGGACCCGCCGAACGGCCGCGAGGCGCTCGCGGAGATGGCGAGCGACCTCGACGAGGGCGCCGACCTGCTCATGGTGAAACCCGCCGGCCCCTACCTCGACGTGCTCGCGCGGGCGCGCGAGCGCTTCGACGTCCCGCTCGCCGCGTACCAGGTGAGCGGCGAGTACGCGGCGATCTGCGCCGCGGCCGAGCGGGGCTGGATCGATCGCGACCGCGCCGCGCGCGAGGCGATCGTAGGCATCGTCCGCGCGGGCGCCGACATCGTGATCACGTACTTCGCGCTCGAGGCCGCGGCATGGTGATGACCGCCGGCGCGAATCTGGCGCTGCTCCGCCGCGCCGAGGCCGTGATGCCGGGCGGCGTCTCGAGCCCGGTGCGCGCGTACCGCGCGGTCGGGGGCGAGCCGCCGTTCATCGTGCGCGGATCTGGATCGCGGGTGTGGGACGCGGATGGACGCGAGTACATCGACCTCGTGTGCTCGTGGGGGCCGCTCATCCTCGGCCACGCGCATCCCGATGTCGTGCGCGCGATCGCGGACCAGGCCGCGCTCGGGACGTCGTACGGTGCACCGACGCCGCTCGAGGTCGAGCTCGCGGAGACCATCGTGGCCGCGTACCCCGCGGTCGAGATGCTCCGCTTCGTCTCGTCCGGCACGGAGGCCGCGATGAGCGCGCTCCGCGTGGCCCGCGCCGCGACCGGCCGTTCGCGGATCGTGAAGTTCGCCGGCGGCTACCACGGGCACAGTGACGGGCTGCTCGCGCGCGCCGGATCGGGCGTCGCCACGCTCGGCCTCCCCGACTCGGCCGGCGTGAGCCCAGCGACGGCCGCGGACACGATCGTCCTTGAGTACAACGACCTCGCCGCCTGCGAGCGCGCGATCGACGCGAGCGTCGCCGCGGTCATCGTCGAGCCATACGCCGGGAACATGGGCTGCGTGCCACCCGCGGCCGGCTTCCTCGCGGGACTGCGGTCGACCTGCGATCGAACCGGTGCGTTGCTCATCTTCGATGAGGTCATCACGGGGTTCCGGGTCGCGCGCGGCGGAGCCGCGGCGCGCACCGGCGTCCGTCCGGATCTCGCCTGCTTCGGCAAGGTGATCGGCGGCGGGCTCCCGGTCGGCGCCTACGGCGGCCCGCGCGCCCTCATGTCGTACGTCGCTCCGCTCGGGCCCGCGTACCAGGCCGGCACGCTCTCTGGCAATCCGCTCGCGATGGCCGCGGGGCTCGCGACCCTCGCCCATCTCGACGCCGATGCGTACGCGCAGCTTGAGGCGCAGGGTGCGCGGCTCGGCGCGCGGCTCATGGCCGCCGCGACGCGGGCCGGCGTCGATGCCCGGGTGCAGCGCGTCGGCTCGCTGCTGACGCTGTTCTTCACGGACGGGCCGATCGCGAACGAGCGAGACACCGCGCGGGTCGATCGTGAGCGGTTCGCGCGGTTCCATCGCGGCATACGCGAGCGCGGCGTGCTCCTCCCGCCCTCGCAGCTCGAATGCGCGTTCCTGTCATTGGCGCACGACGACGCGGATATCGACGTGATCGGCGACGCCGCCGATCGGGTCCTTCGGGAGATGGCCGGGTGAATGAGCTGTTCCGCTACCTGACGATCGCCGTGTCGCCCGAATGGCGGCGCCGGACCGATTCCGAGCGCGAGGGTGACAAGCGCGAGTTCGCGGACGCGATCGCAGCATGCGGCGTCGCGGCGCACGCGTACTCGCTCGTCGGCACGCGTTCGGACGCGGATCTGCTGCTCTGGCTCGTCGCGGACGACGCTGCCGAGCTGCGGACCGCGGAGAGCCGGCTCGCGGCAACGGCCCTGTGGGCCTGGAGCACGCGGCCGTACGCGTACTTCGCGGCACGGCGGAAGTCGAAGTACCTCGGCGAGCACGAGGCGGCGGCGACCGAGCATCGCGCTCCCGCCGGTCCCGTCGGCGACAAGCCGTACGTCGTCGTGTACCCGATGACGAAGAAGCGCGCCTGGTACGCGCTGCCGCTGGCCGAGCGGACCCGGATAATGGCCGGCCACTTCGCGGTTGGCCACAAGTATCCCGACGTCCGGATCCACACCGGCTACAGCTTCGGCATCGACGACAACGAATTCGTCGTCGCGTTCGAAGCGCCGGATCCACGCGACTTCTTGGCACTCGTCGCGGACCTGCGCGAGACCGAGTCGTCGGCCTACACGGAACGCGAGACCCCGATCTTCGTCGGCGCGGCGATGCCATTGGCGGACGCGCTGGATCTCATCGACGGTACCTGCGCGCGCGTGCCCGCATGACCGCGCCGCTGCTCGTACGCGCCGCGCGGCGCGAGCCGGTCGAGCGGACCCCGGTGTGGTTCATGCGTCAGGCCGGCCGCTGCCTCGAGGAGTACCGCGCGCTACGCGAGCGGTACGGGATCCTCGAGATGGCCCGCACGCCCGAGCTCTGCGCGCGCGTGACCGCGATGCCGGTCGATCGGCTCGGGGTCGACGCCGCGGTCCTCTACGCGGACATCATGCTTCCGCTCGACGGCATGGGCGTGCCGTTCCGCATCGAGCCCGAGGTCGGGCCGATCGTCGAGCGTCCCGTGCGCACGGCTGCGGACGTCACGGCGCTCCGCATCGTTCCCGCGGAGGAGGCGACGCCGTACCTGTTCGAGACGATCCGCGCGCTCCGCCGCGATCTTTCGCCCGAGATCGCACTGGTCGGTTTCGCCGGCGCGCCGTTCACGCTCGCGTCGTACCTGATCGAGGGCCGCCCGAGCCGCGACCTCGCGCGCACGAAGACGATGCTGTTCGGCGAGCCGGACCTCTGGGCGCGACTCATGGAGACGCTCGTCGAGGTGCTGTCGCGCTACCTCCGCGCCCAGGTCGCCGCCGGGGCCGACGTGATCCAGCTGTTCGACTCGTGGGCCGGGGCACTCGCGCCGCACGACTACGCGCGCGCGGTCCTGCCGCACACCGCGCGGATCTTCGCCGCGCTCGACGGCCTCGACGTACCGCGGATCCACTTCGCGACGGGCAATCCGCTGCTGCTCCCGGCAATGGCCCAGGCCGGGGCGGAGGCCGTGAGCGTCGACTGGCGCGTGCCGCTGGACGAGGCGGCGATCCTCATCGGTCCCGAGCGCGCGATCCAGGGCAACCTCGATCCCGGGATCTGCCTCGCGCCGTTCGATGTCGTCGCCGCGGGCGCTCGCGACGTGCTCCGCCGCGCCGCCGGCCGGCCGGGCCACATCTTCAACCTCGGGCACGGCGTCCTGCCCCAGACCGAGGCCGACACGCTCGCGCGGCTGGCCGCCCTGGTGCGCGAGGAGACCGCGCTGGTGGCCGCGTGACGACCGGCGTGCTGCTCATGACGTACGGCGCGCCACGCGACGACGCGGACCTTCCCGGATACCTCGCGCGCGTGCGCGGCGGTCGCGCGCCGGACGAGGCGCTGGTCGCGGAGATGCGCCGCCGCTACGCGCGGATCGGCGGCTCGCCACTCATCCGGATCACCGAGTCGCAGGCCGCCGCGCTGGAGGTCGAGCTCGGAGCGGGTTATCGGGTGCGTGCCGGGATGCGCTACTCGGAGCCGACGATCGCCGATCGCGCGACCGAGCTCGCCGGCGCTGATGCGGTCGTCGGGATCGTCATGTCACCGCAGTGGTCGCCGACGCTCATGCGCGGTTACGCCGACGCGCTCCGCGCCGCCGTGCCGGGTCCGACGCACGTCGCCTGCGCGTGGCACCTCGAGCCCGCGTTCGTCGCTGGGCTGGCCGCCGCGGTGCGCGACGCGTGGCCGCGCCTCGGCCGCCCGCACGTCCTGTTCACCGCGCACAGCCTGCCGAAGCGGGTGTTCGAGGCCGAGCCTGGATATGTCGCGCAGCTGCGCGCGACCGGGGCCGCGATCGCGAGCGCCGCGGGACTCGGGAGCGACGAGTGGACCTGGGCGTATCAGAGCGCCGGACACACCCAGGAGGAGTGGCTACGACCCGACCTGAAGGAGCTCTTCCCCGCGCTCGCCGCGAGCGGGCATCGCGATGTGCTCGTCGCGCCGGTGCAGTTCCTCGCGGATCACCTCGAGGTGCTGTACGACCTGGATGTCGCGGCGGCCGAGGAGGCCGATGCGGCCGGCATCCGCTACCACCGCGTCCCGATGCCGAACTGCGATCCGGCGTTCATCGCAGCGCTCGCGGCGATCGTGCGCCGCGAGGCCGCGGAGCTCAGCCCCGCCGGTTAGCGAGCTCCACGGTCCACCGCCACTCGCTGCCGTCCGGCGCGTTCCACCAGCTCTTGAGGATCGCGGCCTCACCGCCGGGCAGGATGACGACCGCGCCGAGGTCCGCATCGGTCGGCCAGCGGTCCTCGCGGACGATCGTCTCGCCGCGCCGGGCGAGCCGCGTCATCGGGACATACGGCCCGACTCGCGCGAGCGGCTCGCCACGCGCGATGACGCGGTCGTCACCCTCGCGCACGGTCACCGCGAGCACGGGGGGCGCGGCGTGGACCCACACGACGTCCGCGGGCGCGATGCGCGCCCGGGCGAGCGGCAGGCCGGTCGCGGCAGCCTCGGGGTAGTAGAGCTCCCAGGTGTGATTCACGGCCGCGGCGGCTCGTACGCGCGCCATGCCTCGAGGCCGTACGCGGCCGAGGGCCACGCGATCTCCTCGAGCGGCGGCAGCTCGGCCTTCGTGAAGAACTTCGCCTCCGATGCCTCGTCGGGTGCGACCTGCAGCCGGCCGCCGGTGATGTGCGCCCGGTAGATCACCACGAGGATCGGGAACCCTGGCCGCATCCACGTCGCGAGCAGCCCGTCGAGCGCCACATCGAAGCCGGTCTCCTCCTTCGTCTCGCGCGTCGCTGCCTGCTCGGTCGTCTCATCGTTCTCGACGAGACCGCCGGGCAGGGCCCAGTGCCCATCGCGCGGTCCGTAGTTCAGACGCACCAGCAGCACCGCGCCGTCCTGCTCGACGATGGCGTTGGAGCCGATCTGCACATGCATGAAGTCCGCGAACCCGCACACCGCGCAGGTCGGCCGGTCGCGGCCGTCGATGCGCGTCAGAACGAGCTTCGTGCCGTCGCGCGGGCAGAACGCGAACGTGCTCGCCGGCACTCAGGCCTTCGCCAGACGGTCCTTCAGGTAATCGATCGACGTCACCGGCGATGGGTCGGCGCCGTTCAGCAGCGAGACATAGAAGGACACGTAGTCCGTGAAGTACGTCATCTGCAGGACCTCGGAGAGCATCGAGCCGCCGTCGAACTGCAGGTCCTTGTGCGGGATCTGCGAACGGTCCAGCAGCTCCTTCGTCACGTCGAACCGCAGCCTGTGGCGTGGGTTGTCGCGCTTGCTCCGAAGCAGGAGCACCACCTGCGCGTCGCGCGCGATCGGGGGGTGCGGGAACCCGACCACGGCGTTGTGATTGAGCTCGCTCATCACGTCGTAGTGCGCCCAGTTCTTCGCGTTCTCGTTCCACTGGTCCTTCACGCGACGAGCCATGACGCCCATGACGCCGGCACCGTAGATCACCGGGATCTTCCCGGCGAGCTCGATGGCCATCTTCTTCGCGTCGTTCGCGCGCGCACCCTCGTGGACCCGCTCCTCGAGCTTCGCCACGTCCGCGAGCGCGGCCTCGATGTCCTTTCCCATGTCGCGGACGAGGCCGAGCTTCGTGAGCGCGCCCATCACGAGCGTGAGTGAGTACCCGAGCGCCGCGCGGGGCTGGGCGTGATAGCCGAACGTGATGAGCGGCAGGCGCAGGGCCTTCGCCTCATCCGCGAGCCTGCCGCCGGTGGTGATGGCGAGGATCTTGGCGCCACGCTTCTTCGCTTCATCGAAGCCAGAGAGCGTCTCCTCGGTGTTGCCGGAGAAGGACGATGCGATGACGAGCGAGTCGCGGCCGACGTAGCCCGGGACGCCGTAGTCGCGGTGCACGTTCAGCGGCACCTTGAGCTCATCCCCAAGGAGCGCGCCGGCGAACTCGCCGCCGATCGCGGAACCACCCATCCCGAGCACCGTGATGTTGCGCACGTCGCCATAGGCCGGGGGGAGGGTCGCGGCAGTGACGATCTTCCAGGCATCCTTGATCTGGAGGGGCAGGTCCTTGATCTTCGTGAGCATGTCGCCGGGATCGGCCTTCTTGATCGCTTCGACCGATTCGATCACCGATGTATCCATTACTTGGCCTCCCGCACCATCTTCTCGCCCGCATCGAGCAGCGGCGCGAGCTCGTCCTGCGACCTCGTCTCCGCGTAGACGCGCACGAGCGGCTCGGTCCCCGAGAGCCGCAGCAGGAGCCACGAGCCGTCGTCGAGGAAGAACTTGGTGCCGTCCTTCGTGTCGAGCTGCACGATCTTCGCCACCGCGCGGCCGGCGAGGTTCGTCGGCTTCTCGCGATCGAGCGTCTCCATGACGCGCTTCTTGACGCCGGCGTACGCCGCGGCGTCGAAGTGGAGATCGCGCCGGAGGTAGAACGACGGGCCGACCATCGCCATGAGCTCGGCGATCAGCTGCGACGGGGTCTTCTTGGTCTTGAGCATGAAGTCAAGAATGAACAGGTCGGCGACGATGCCATCCCGTTCGGGCAGGTGCATCGCGAAGCCGTAGCCGCCGGACTCCTCGCCGCCGAACATCGCGCCGGTCTCCTGCATCTTCGGCCCGATGTACTTGAACCCGACCGGCACCTCGTAGACCTTCACGCCGAACTTCTCGCCGAGGCGGTCGGCCATCGAGGTCATGTTCACGGTCTTCACGACCGGCTGCTTCAACCCGCGGATCGTGATGAGGTACCACATGAGGAGCGCGTAGAGCGTGAGCGTCGTGACGAACTTCCCGTTCTCATCCCCGAGCCCGGCGCGATCGGCGTCACCGTCGACCGCGAGGCCGACGTTCGCCTTCTCCTGTGGGATGCGCGCGAGGAACTCGTTGATGTTCGGCGGGATCGGCTCCGGGTTCACGCCGCCGAAGAACGGGTTGCGCTCGCCGTGCAGCTCGACGATCTTCGTCTTCCCGCCGCCGAGCAGCCGCGGAAAGTAGCCGCCGGCCGAGCCGAACAGCGGCTCGCACACGATCGTGTAGCCGGCACCCTTGAACGCCTCGAGATCGAAGAGCTCGGCGACATGCGCGAGGTAATCCGGCGCGGGGTCGAACCGCTCGATGAGACCCTGTTTGTCGGCGTCCTCGAGCTTCAGCCGCTTGACCTTGTTCGGCGTGTCCTCGAGGGGGTGGATGTGCGCTTCGATCGCCTTCAGCATGTCCGGACCGGCGGCCGCGCCGGTCTCGGCCTTCACCTTGAAGCCGTTGTCCATCCACGGGTTGTGGCTCGCGGTGATGACGATGCCGGCCTTGGCCTTCTTGCGCATGGTCGCCCACGAGAACGACTGCGTCGGCGAAGCCATCGTCGCCAGATGGACCGGGATCCCGTGCGCGGTCACGACCTCGGCCGCCGCATCGGCGAAGAACTCCGATGAGAAGCGCCGGTCGAAGCCGATGACGACGCCGCGCTTCTCCTCGCCGGTGCTCTTCACCCACTCGGCGACGCCGTTCGCGCACACGCGCACCGCGTCGTACGTGTACTCCTCGGCGATGCGAGCGCGCCAGCCATCGGTCCCGAAAACGATCTTGGGCATGTGGTGGAAGCCCCCTTTTGCTGCTGGAACTGACGATAGGAGCGTCGGCGCTAACGCGCCGGAACGGTCGCTCGCGCGGTGACGGCCCGCCAGTGGTCGAGCGTGTCTTCGAGCGAACGCTCGAGCGCGATCTTCGGTCTCCACCCGGTCCGCGCGCGGAATCGCGAAACGTCGAGCGCGAGCATGCTCGGATCGCCGCCGCGGACGCGCTCGGGGTCGAGCTCTGTGCGCACTTTGACTCGCGCGAGGCCGACCAGCGTGTGGAGGATCCGCTCGATCGTGACCGGCTCGCCACTGCCGACGTTGTACGTCTCGGTCCGCTCGGGCGCGAGCGCGATGGCCGCGACGTACGCCGCGGCGATGTCGCGCACATCCAAGAAGTCGCGCTGGGCATCGAGCCGCCCGTGGCGGATGACGGGTTCCGCGAGACCGGCCTCGGCCTCGGCGATCTGCTTCGCGAACCCTGACGCCGCGAGCCCGGGATGCTGACGCGGGCCGTTCGTGTTGGCGGGCCGCAGGATCACGGTCGGGTGGCCGTCGCGATC
>CAZMLV010000021.1:0-7844 GCA_964567235.1 uncultured Chloroflexota bacterium
GCGACCGCCCGCCCTGCCGCCCCGAGGGGGATTATCTCCAACTTCGGGCGGCGGATGCGCGCCGCGCGCTCGCGCCGGGACGCGGCGGCGAGCGCGACGATGACCGTCGGCCGGCCGACGCGAGCGGCCTCGGCGGGCTTGGAGAGACGCGGCCCGCGGACGCGGCGCGACTGGCTGAGCACCGCGTCGACCCGGGCGAGGAGCTCGGCGGGATGGAACGGCTTCGTGAGGTAGTCCGACGCGCCGCACGAGAGGCCGCGGACCTTGTCGAACACGTCGCCGCGGGCCGACAGGAAGATGACCGGGATGTCGGCGGTGGCGCTGTCGCTCTTTACCTGGAGGCACACGTCGTAGCCGTCGGTGTCGGGGAGGCCGACGTCGAGCAGCACGAGATCCGGATGGAGCTCGCGGATGAGCGCCAGGCCGTCGCCACCCGTGCGGCCGACGGACACGCTCATGCCGTTGGCCTGCAGGCGGCGCTGAAGGACATCGGCCGACGCCGGGTCGTCCTCGACGACCACGACACTCGTCTCCGACTGCATGGCGTTCAAGACTTCTTCGCCTCCCCCAAGAGATGGCGCATCGCCACGACGAACTTCGACGGACGGTCCGCCGGGGCACGCTCGCGCAGATACCCGTGGAGCTCCTCGGCCCAGTTCGGCAGCTCGCCCACCCATTTCATCTCGATGACCACATCGGTCTCGCGCGCGAGGATCGGGCCGATGCGGATGGGGACCGAGTCGTCGGCGTTCGTGGTCCACGGGACGGCGAGGTAGATGAGATTGTGATCGGCGGTGATCCGGATCCGGTCGCCGGGCGCCGCGTAGGCAAGCCGGTTGTATTGCGTGACGACGACCGGCCGGGCACCCGCCTGCACGAGCTCGGCGGCCTTCTTGCCGAGACCGCTCCTCCCGTCGCTGAGCGTCGTCTCCCCGCGCAGGAATGCCGGCACCGCGTCGCCGGAGATCTCGAACCGCTCCTTGCGCGACATGTCGATGGTGTCTTCCTTCAGCTCGAGCCAGAGGCGCGCGCTGGTGAATGCCTCGTCCGGCCGCGTGCGGTGGTACTCGCGGAAGCGCAACCGCAGCGCCTGGCCGGCCTCGGCCGCGCGATAGATGGCCCAGTCGTAGGTGTCGCAGTACGCGGTCGTCGACCACTGGTACGGCCGGTCGTCCTGGGCCAGCTGCAGGTGCGAGCCCGCGGTGCGCATCACCAGGCGCGCGAGCTCTTCGCTCGCGATGAAGCGATCCTCGTGCCGCGGCACGCTCTCCGGCTGGGCCAGGCGGTCGGTCTGCATGTCTGACGTCATTTCGTGTGCCCCTGAGCAACGCGCAGCTTGCCGCGGCGCACGAGGGCGTGCTGCACGCGTGCCTCGATGTCGGCACTGCCTTCGCCGAGCAACCCCTGGAGGTCCGCCGTCGGGACCGCGCGCCCCTCACCGTGGAGCATCTGCGCGGCATTGCGGCGCAGCTCGGGGTCCTCGGATCGGAGGTTCTGGACGATCCGCCGGCCGAGCGCCCGGCGCAGGCTGAAGGTATTCGCGACGAAGATCGCGGAGCAGACCGTGCCGAACCCGAGGACGACCTGGGGGCTCGCGCTGATCGCGCCGGCCACGAGGACGAGCGCGGCGCTGATCTCCGCGACGGCATTGAGGCCGCCGGAGAAGAACGCGCGGGCGCGGGGCCGGACCGTGGAAGCGACCTGGCTGTAGATGATCTGCGTCGCGGGCAGGTGGACCGCCGGGATGACGATCCGTTCGGCCGCCTGGAGCAGCACCGCGATGAGCAGACCCGCGCCGGCGACGAGCCCGAAGTACGTGCCCGCGCCGAACGTGACGAGGTACCAGAGCGGGAAGGCGAAGATGACGACCGACACACCGAACCGCCGGATGAGCCCGCCGGTGAGGAAGGTCTGGATGAGCAGCGCCACGATCGAGCCGCTCGTGTACACGGACGCGTACAGGAGCGTGTAGTCGTCCTGCGACTGCTGCAGCGTACCGGCCTTCGACGCGGCATCCAGGCCGGCCGCGAACAGATAGTTCGCGATCTGCATCAGGAAATACCAGAAGAAGATGTTCACTCCGAAAGGGCGGAGCAGCTGGTCGCGCGACACGAGCTTGTAGCCGTTGAGCGAGCCGGCCAGGCGCTCGCCAATGCTCTTTGGCTCGGCTTTCTCGACCGTGACCGCGCCCTCACCCTCCGGCAGGTGCCGGCGGAAGATGATCAGGATCACGAACGCGAGGGCGAACCCCGCGGCCTCGATCGCCATGAAGGATTCCGAATGGATGACCGGAGTGAGGCCTGCCGCGAGGAAGCCGCCCACGATCTTGCCCACGAGCAGCGACCCGGCGAACAGCGGGAAGATGCGCTTGCTCTGCTCGCTGTCGAACAGGTTGCCCGCGTAGACCCAGAAGATCAGGTAGATCGTGTCCTTCACGACCTGCGCGAGCACGTAGGTGAACCAGTAGTCGGTGTTCGTCACCGGCAGGAGCACCTGCGCGGCGATCGAGAGGAGCGTTACGAGCCCGACGTACCAGATGAACAGATCGCGCCGGCGCATCCGGCCGACGAGCGAGAAGATCACGCTCGACGCGACGAGCAGCACGAGCGGCGCGATCACGTACGCGATCGGCAGGTACTTCACGCCGACGCTCTTGATGAAGATCGAGTTCGAGCCGACCTTGCCGACCCAGTTGGCGATCACCGTGATCGACAGGAGCGTGTAGAGGAGGAACACGATCGGGCGCTCCTCGCGCCGAACCGGGAACAGGCCGCGCAGCCAGCTCATGCGGTCACCGGCTCCGCGGCCGGGACGCGGGCCGCGGACGGGATGGTGAACTCGACGACCGCGCCGGGCTGGCCGCCGTTCGCGACCCCGATCTTGCCGCCGTGCAGCTCGACCGCGAGCTTGCAGAACGCGAGTCCGAGACCCGTGCCACCGCGGCTGCGGCCCGTGTCGGTCTGATAGAAGCGATCGAACACGTGGGCCGCGTCCGCCTCGGGGATGCCCGGGCCGGTGTCGGTCACCCGCACGACGATGCTGTCGGCGGACGACGGCTCGGCGTCGATGGTCACGCTACCTCCGCCGGGGGTGTGCTTGATCGCGTTCGACACGAGGTTCGTGAGGACGCGCACGATCAGGCCCGCGTCGATGAACACCGTGGTGTCCTCGGGGATGCGCTCGACGAGCGCGATGCCCTTGGCCATCGCCTCGGGGATGAGCTGGGCGAAGCTCCGCTTCACGACGTCGGCCAGCTTGTTCACCCCGGCTACCGCCTCGAGCCGGCCCTCCTCCATCTTGTAGACGTCGAGGAGCGCGTTGACCATCCGCAGGACCTCGGCGATGTTCGCCTCGGAGAGGCCGAGGAGCTGCGCGAACTCCGGCCGGTCCGGCGTGAGCTCGCCCATCCGCGCGAGCTGGAGGAACGCCACGACGCTGTTCGCGAGGTTGCGGATGTCGTGGCCGAGCATCCCGATGAGCTCCTGCCGCGAGCTCTCGAGCCGCTTCAGGTCTTCGTTCTTGTTGCGCAGATCGTCCTGCAGCCGCTTCATGTAGATGGCGTTGCGGACACGCGCGAAGAGCTCGACCGGCTCGACCGGCTTGTTCACGTACATGATCCCGCCGGCCTCGAAGCCCTGGGCGACGTCCTCGGGACGATCGCGGGCGGTGACGAAGACGACCGGGATGTTCGCGGTCTTCGGGTCGCCCTTCAGGAGCCGGGTGGCCTGCCAGCCATCGAGGCCCGGCATCATGATGTCCATCAGGATCAGGTCCGGCTGTTCCTTCGTCGCGATCGCGATCGCGTCGTGGCCATTGCTCGCGGTGAGCGTCTCGTAGCCGTTGCCGCCCAGCCGGCGGACGATGAGCTCCACGTTCGAGGGCTCGTCGTCCACGACGAGCACCCGGCCGAGCCGCTCGGCGGGGCTGATGCCCGAGGCCGATGGCTCGGACGCCCGCGTGGCGGCCTTCGGGGCGGAGCCGTCGATGAAGTACTTCCCGAGCAGGACGCGCAGCTCGGCGGGCGCGTAGGGCTTCGTCACGAAGTCGTCGCAGCCTGCCTCTCGCGCGCGCTCACGGTCGGCCTGCATCGCGAGCGCCGACACGGCGATGATCGGGATCGTCTTGGCCCAGGGCTCCTCGCGGATCGCGCGGGTGACCGACCACCCGTCGAGCTTGGGCAGCAGCAGGTCAACGAGGACCGCGTCCGGATGCTCGCGGCGGGCGATCTCGAGCCCGAGCAGGCCGTCGGTCGCCGTCAGCGCCTCGTGACCCGCGCCGCGGACGATCCGGCGCGCGACGTCGAGGTTGTTCGCCTCGTCCTCGATGATCAGGATCCGCGCCATCAGTCCGCTCCCGCCGCGGCGACGGCGGCCCGAACGTGCACCGGCATCGTGAAGCTGAACGTGGCCCCGCCCTTCGGGCCACTCTCGACCCAGATCCGGCCACCGTGAAGGGCCACGAGGCGCTTGCTGATCGCGAGGCCGAGGCCCGTTCCGCCGTAGCGGCGCGTGGTGGACGCGTCGGCCT
Organism: uncultured Chloroflexota bacterium; assembly: GCA_964567235.1. GTDB lineage: Bacteria > Chloroflexota > Limnocylindria > P2-11E > P2-11E > UBA4735. Next base: position 4,528 of record CAZMLV010000021.1, read on the forward strand.
GCCGGAACTCATCGAAGATGTACGCCTGCGCCTCGCTGCTGATCCCGATGCCGGTGTCGGCGACGGACACGGTGACCCAGCCCTCGCCGCTCGTCGCAGAGACGGTCACGGCGCCCTTGTCGGTGAACTTCACGGCATTGGACATGAGGTTGACCAGGACCTGACGGAACCGTGCGCGGTCCGCGAGGATCGTCGGCAGATCGACCGGGATGTCCGAGGTGACCACCAGGTCCTTCGAGTCCGATTGCGGGCGCACGAGCGCAACGACGTCCTCGACGATCGGCAGGACATCGACGTCCTCGACGTTGATCTCCATCCGGCCGGCTTCGATCTTCGACAGGTCGAGCAGGCCGTTGATCAGGCCGAGGAGGTTGTCCGCCGCGGTCGTGACGCGCTGGAGGTCCGCCTCCTGCTGGGCGTTCAGCTCCCCATCGAGACCGTCGAGCATGAGCTTCGAGTACCCGATGATCGCGTTCATCGGCGTGCGGAGCTCGTGCGAGACGTTCGCCAGGAACTCGCTCTTGAGCCGGTTGGCGCGCTCGAGCTGGAAGTTGTTGTCGCGCAGCTCGCCGACCAGATCGGCGTTCTCCTTCGCGACTGACACGAGCCGCGCGACGGTCCGGAGCGTCCGGGCCTCGGACTCGGTGATCTCGGCCTCGCCCCTGAAATAGACGGACAGCAGGCCCGTGATGCTCCCGCGAGTGGACAGCGGAACGTGCGCGGCGCTGCGGAGCGCGCCGTACGGGATGTCCGAGCGCTGCACGACGTCAGGGTCCCCGGTCTTGGCGTTCAACACGTCGGACGCGATCGTCATGGCCGACTCGGGCTCGATGTTCGTGGTGCTCGCGGCGACGAGCTGCGGCTGCGTGCCGACGCCCTCGCGCAGCACGATGGCCGCCGCGTCCGCCTTCACGAGGGCCACGAGCCGGTTCAGCGATTCGGCGAAGATCCGCTCGCGGTCGGTGACGCCGACGACGGCGTCGGAGACCGCGTTCACGGTGCGGACCTCATCCAGGTATTCCTGCTGCGCGCGATCACGTTCCTGGAGCGATCGCGCCATCGTGTCGAACGCGCGCTCGAGCGTGCCAACCTCGTAGGGAGAGCGCGCTTCGATCCGGACGCCGAGGTCCCCGGCCTCGATCTTCTGGGCCGCGTCCGCGAGGTGCTCGAGCGGGCTCGTGATCGTGCGGGCCGAGCGGTACGAGAGGACGACGACCGCGGCGATCACAAGGATGAGCAGCCCGCCCAGGATGACGAACAGCGAACGCTGGGCGTCCTCCACGGGAGCCGCGGCGACGAGCACGCCGAGGAGCAGCGGGTCGGCGTTGGCGGTGTGCGTCCGCTCCAGGGTGAAGATGCCGAAGTAGTTCGCACCGTTGACGTTGATGGTCTTGGACAGAAGGTCGGTCGGTGAGCTGTCGACGTCGGCGCTCGACGGGAACTGCGCGATCTCGGAGCTGTCGATCCCGATCGTCGCGGCGCGCGGCTGGCCGCGCCAGAGGATCGCGAGCTGCGAGTCCGACGTCGCCTGGATCGCCTGGAGGAAGCTCTCGTCGAGGACCGTCCCGACCATGATGTAGCCGAGGACGACGGTATTCGCGTCGTCGCGCACGATCGAAAGCGCGCGCACGGTCACGCCAGCGGGCTCGTCGTACAGGACGTACGCCTGCTCCGGGCTCGCGTTCGCCCGAGCGAGGAGATCCGCGCCGAGCTTCTCGCCCGGCGCGATGTCCTGGCCACCGGTGACGACATCCCCGTTCGCGTCGGCGTAGCTGAGGATGTCCGCGCCGATGCTCGCCTTCGCGAAGATGAGGAACTGCTGGATCTCGGCGACCTTCGCAGGCGTGTTGGCGGCGATCAGATCGGCGGCAAGCCGCTTGGTGGTGGGGAGGCCGGACACGAAGCGCGCGCCTCTCGTCGCGGTCACGACTCGCGCGTCGATGCCGGCCGTCGCGGTGTTCGCGATGACGCCGGCCTCGTCCTGGAACCGCGCCTGGACGAGGTTGTTCGACACGTACTGGGCGACGAACACGATCACCAGTGCCGCGAGGAGGCTGACCGTCGCCGTCCGGAAGACGAGGACGCGCAGCAGGCTCGGCGGTGCGATTCGCGCCAGCATCAGATGTCTAGTCGCTCTCTCTTCTCGCGCTCACTCGCCGGCGATGATCTTCTGGCCTTCGGGGCTCTTGACGAAATCAAGGAGCGCCTTGATGGCCGGCTTCACCTTCGCCGGATCGGCATTGGTCGTCATGTAGCTCGGCTTCGAGATCTTCCACGAGCCGTTGTTCAGGTTGGCGAGCGTGGGCTGGACACCATCCATCCCGATGAGCTTCATCGTCGCGTCCTTCAGGTTCTTGGCCGACAGCGTCACCGTGCCGAGCGAGCCCTTGAACGCGCCGATGGCCTTGATCGTGTCGGCCGATTCGAAGATCTCCTGCACGTCGGCGGAGTACACCGGCGTCGCGGAGCCCCAGACATACGACTCGATCGTCGTCCGGGTCGAGCTCGCCGCCTCGCGGCGGAATGCCTTGATCGCGCCAGCCGAGCTGCCGACATCGGTCCAGTCCTTGATCGTCCCGTTGTAGATCTTGGCGATCTGATCCTTCGTCAGGTTCGTGATCGGGTTCGCCGCATTGACAGCCAACGAGCTACCGGTGAATCCGATCGCCGTAAGCGTGATCTTCGGCTCGGTCGTGCGCAGGTCGCGGCCGATGTAGCCGAAATCCACGTCGCCGGTGTTCACGTTGACGATGCTCGTCTCCGTGTCGATATCGTTCAGTTTGAAGTTGACGCCCGGGTGCAGCTGCGAGAAGCGGGTGATGAGCGCCGTCATCTGCGGGTTGGCGCCGTTCGCGCCGGAGGCGACGTAGTCACCCGCCAGCGGGTCCTTTGTCTTGACGGGCGTGGGGAGGACCGTGCCGCCGACCCCGCCGCATGCTCCAAGGACCATCAGCGCCGCGACCAGGAGCCCGACTCCCCGTCCCCACTGCCGGATATCCAAAGCTCGCCTCCATCAAATGATTCGCGCGGACCGTCAGATGCTCCGCCAGTCGGTGTAGGCCGGCATCCCTCAAGGGGGGGAAGCACGGGTGCCAAAATGGCCTATTTCCGTACAGACCGGCGATCCGGCGGAGGGGGTAGGCGGGGTCGGGCTGGCCGTGGCCGCGATCGGCGGTCAGTTCGGCGCGAAGCGACCGAGCGGCTGGCTCATCTAGACTTTCGAGACCCCAAGGCACGCACGGAGACGCTGGTGTAATGGCAGCACAACGGGTTGTGGACCCGTTTGTAGCGGTTCGAAACCGCTGCGTCTCCCCGAT
>CAZMLV010000021.1:7944-19289 GCA_964567235.1 uncultured Chloroflexota bacterium
AGATGCGTCGTCAGCGCGCCATCGGGGACGTTCGGCAGCGTCACCACGAGGTGACCATCGATCACCTTCAGTTGCGCGCCGGGGGTCTGGAGGACCTTCCTTCCGTCCTTCAGACCATTCGCGCGGCCGAGGGTATCGACGACAAGCGCGTCCTCGTCCGCGACCGTCACGGTCACAGTGCGGTCGGGTGCGACGACCGGCGCGGGAGGCGAAGGTGCCTCGCCTTTGCGCGTCGTCGTCTGGTGGCCGGGCAGCGTCAACACCGTGGTCGTGCCCTGCGCGTCGGTGTCGGCGACCGCGCCCTCGGTGGTGGTCTCGGTCGTCGTGCCATCAGCCGCGACGGCGACCGTGAACTGCGTGCCGCGCACCGACGCGGTCGCGGTGGACGTATGGATCTCGTACATCGATCCCGTCGTGATGAGATGGGTCACCACGTGCCACGTTACGCCGAGGTCCTGCTGCATCACGATGATCGTGTCGCCGTTCGGGTCCGATCGCGCGGCATCGATGGTGAGCTCGGAATCCGGCTCCATCTCGACCGTTGAGCCCTCGAAGTACGTGAGGACCGCGCGCGCAGCGGCGCCGGTCTTGATGGTGTCGCCCGCGACGAGCACGGTCCCGTCGGCGGCCGGCCCGAAGTCACCGCCGGCGTGCCGAAGGAGGACCGACCCGGACAGGATCGTGAGTGTTGACGCACCCGACGCCGCGGCCTGGCCGGCCGGCACGAGCGCACCTGTTGCTCCCAGCACGATCGCGATGACGAACGCCACGCCGATGGCGGTCACGCCCAGACGCAAGCGCCTGTCCATTGCCACCCCTGTGCGCGAGACTCCCCATGACCGCTGGCCCGACGGCCGCGGCCGCCCTTGTGGGACGCTCGAATTAACGAGAGGGCCCTTCCACCGGTAGGGGGTTGTTCGGCCGCTGCCGTATCTAACAGGTGACAGCCCGCTTGTTCGCTCGAAAAACGGCCTGAATGCGGCTTTATTCGCGGGGTGGCGAATACTCCGACACCGGTACCAGGAACGGACGCGTGCGTCCCGGCTGAACTGTCAGCGGCTCGAGCAGTCCCGGCTTCGCGAACACCGCGACGCGCAATCCGTGCAGCCGCTCCGTGCGCCGCTCCCACTTCGTGCCACACACCGGACACGAGAACTGACCGTCCGCCATCCGATCGCCGTACTGGAGCAGGATCTTCGCGCAGCAGCGCTCGACGTTCGGCTCGTGGCCATCCTGCGCGGCGAGATACGGGAACGTCGCCGCCGGTCCTGTGCGGTCTCGGCGGATGAACGCGCGGCCATCGCCTCGGGTGAAGGTGTCGGCCGCGGTCTTGCGCCACGCCGTCGCGTCCTCCGGACAGCTGAAGCTCGCGCCCTCCGCGTAGAAGCCGCCCCACTCGACGATCCAGTCCTCGCAGCAGTCCGACAGGATCACACGATCCAACGGAGCACCGCCTTCTGCGCATGCAGCCGGTTCTCGGCCTGATCGAACACGGCGCTCTGCGGGCCGTCGATCACGTCGTCGGTGATCTCCTCGCCACGATGGGCCGGAAGGTCGTGCAGGACGATCGCGCTCGGCTTCGCGTTCGCGAGCAGATCGCGGTTCACCTGGAACCCCTGGAACGCGCGGCGCCGTCGCTCGTACTCCTGCTCCTGACCCATGCTCGTCCACACGTCGGTGTACACGACATCGGCATCCCGCACCGCCGCGACCGGATCCTGCCCGAACGTGAGGCGCGCGCCCGTCGCGCGTGCGGCCACCTCCGCCAGCTCGCGATATCGCGGCAGCGGCTCGAAGCCGGCCGGTGTCGCGACGCGAAGGGTCATGCCCGTCTTGGCCGCGCCGAGCATGAACGAGTGCGCGACGTTGTTGCCGTCGCCGACGTAGGCGGCGACGACGTCACGCAACGAGCCGGTGCGCTCGCGGATCGTGAAGATGTCGGCCAGACCCTGGCACGGATGAGTGAGGTCCGACAGACCGTTGATCACCGGCACCGATGAGTGCTTCGCGAACTCCTCGAGCGTCTCGTGCGCGAAGGTCCGGAGCACGACCACGTCGACGTAGCGGCTCACGACCCGCGCGACGTCGGACACGCTCTCGCGGCGGCCGAGCCCGACCTCCTGCGGCGACAGGTACGAGCTGTGGCCGCCGAGGTCGCGCATGGCGACGTCGAAGGACAGGCGCGTCCGCAGGCTCGGCTTCTCGAAGATCATCGCGAGCGCGCGGCCGCGCAGCGGAGCGTCGCCCGGCACGGGGTCGCGCTTGAGCGCCGTCGCGTCGTCCAGCAGCGCGGTCAGCTCCGCCGGCGAGAGATCGGCGATCGACAGAAGGTGGCGAAGGGGCGTCGCGACCGCGGTCATCGGATCGCCCGAAGCCGGGGCCGCTGCTGCTCGAGGAGGGCGAGCAGGGCGTCCGCCAGCCGCGTGGCGTCGTGCCGGATCGTGTCCTGCTTGTTCCACAGCTCCCGCGGTCCGCTCCACTTGTCGATGATCGGCGCCATCGCGACGCGGACACCGAGGCGCTCGATGAGCGCGATCTGATCCGGAGTCGGCTCGAGGTAGCGCATGCCCTGCTCGGCGTGGTGATCTCGCAGATGCGCGGGCGGCGCGTCGTCGTTGAGCAGGACCACGTCGAGGCCGCTTCCGCCGAGGTAATCGCGGACCTCGGCGACATGCTGGGCCAGCGTCACCTCGTCGGTCTGGCCGGGCTGGGTCGTGGTGTTGCCGATGTAGACCACGAGCCCGCGAGCCTCGCTGATCGCGCGCGCGATCTCCGGCACGAGCAGGCACGCGCAGACCGTCGTGTACAGCGAGCCGGGCCCGAGGGTGACCAGATCCGCGGCCTCGATCGCCTCGACCGTGCCGGCGGCCGCCTTCGTGTCGGCGTCGCGGAGGAAGATCCGCTCGATGCGCGCCTTGCCGAGGCCGCGCACGTTCTCCTCTTCCTCGACCACGCTGCCGTCGGCGAGCTTCGCGCACAGGTGCGTGTTGTAGAGCGTGACCGGAAGGACCCTGCCGCGGATGCCGACCAGGCGCGCCGCCTCTTCGACGCCGCGGAGGAATGAGCCCTCCTGCTGGGCGAGCGCGGCGATGAACAGATTGCCGAACGCCATCCCGTTGAGCTCGACGCTCTTGTCGGTCTCGAAGCGGTGATCCAACAGGCGCCTGAGGACCGGATCGCCTTCGGCGAGCACCGCGATGGCGTTGCGGACGTCGCCGGGCGCAGGCAGGTCGAGGGCGATCCGCACCTTTCCGGTCGACCGGCCCGAATCTGTAACCGCGATGATCCCGGTGATGTCGTCGGTGTGTGCGCGCAGCCCGGCCATCACCGTCGGCGCACCGAGCCCTCCGCCGAGACAGACAGCGCGCAAATGCGGGGCCATTCGCGAATCTTGCCAGAGATGCGGAACGGCGCGCGCTATGCAACCCCGTCACCCGCGCGGGGGAGGCGATCGGGAGATGGGCCGCTCATGATCCGCGCGTCGTGCAAATGCGAAAGCTGTCGTCCACCATCAGCGATGCCGCCCCATGGCTCGGATTGACGGCCGTCATCGGCCTGGTCGATTACTTCACGCCATCGTCGTACGGATTCGCGTCGATCTACTTCATCCCGATCTTCCCGGCCGCCTGGCGCTCGCGCACGGTGGGGCTCATCGTCGCCGCCGCTGCCAGCGCCGCGTGGATCTACTGCGACATCGTCCAGCGGCCGGTGTCCGATGTCCCGGCCCAGCTCTTCAACTACACGACGCGGATCGTCGTGTTCGTGCTCGCGGTCGTCCTCGCCTCGGTCCTGCAGCGCGAGCAGCACCGCATCGGCGAGCTGGACCGTCAGCGGCGAAGCCTCCTCACCCTCCTCGAGCACGAGGTCCCGGGACCGCTCCGCGAGCTCGCGACCGAGCTCCGCGGCATCTCAGGCGTCGCGCCGGCCGTCGCCGACCGGCTGACGAAGCGCGCCGAGCAGCTGGTCTTCCTCTCCGATGACCTCGCGTCGCTCGGCGAGCTCGAGGCCGCCGGGCTTCACCTGGAGAAGCGCACGACGAATATCGTCGACATGATCCACGAGCTGCGCGCCGGGGCCTCGGACCGTCAGCACGTGGTGCTGACCGTCCCGGTCGCTGCCGTCCGAGTCAACGCGGATCCGGACCGGCTGCGCCAGGCGCTCGACGCGATGTTCCGCGAGGTGAGCGCGAGCGCGGAGTCCGTGAGCGTCGACTGCCGGACCGACAAAGGCTCCGCGGTCATCTCGATCGGCAGCGCGACCATGGCGGTCGTCGCGGGCGCGGCGACGATGGTGCGCGGCGATGACCCCGCGGTCGGCGCCCGGACCCAGCTCGCTCGCGTGCTGCTGGCCGCGCACGGCGGCACGCTCTTCGGCGCGCGCGAGTCCATGGGCCGCGGCCAGCGGCTCATCGCGCGCCTGCCCCTCTGACCGATCAGCAGGGACCGCCCTCTCGGACGACCCTCCTGACCGAACGACGCGTGAGCGCTACTGGCAGCCGGTGAACTTGAACGCGAAGATGTGCGTGCTCCAGTTGAACGACCCACTGGCCTTCAGGTACTCGGTCGTGTACCAGAATGTGCAGTCGTCGACGGGATCGAGCGCCATGCTGCTGTAGTCGCCCCAGCGGTGGAGCGTGCCGGTCTGCGATCCACCACCGGCCTGGATCGTCTGCTCCATTCGGAGCGCGTTCAGCGGGTCCCCCGCACCACGGCCGGAGTATCGGATGCTCGGAGCGAGCGTCGCGCTCGCCGCGCTGTAGCCGATCGCGAGGTCGCCGAGCTTGTCCATCGCAGCGCTGCCCATCCACCGGTACGTCGTGTCGGGCGCGTACGTCGACGCCTGGTACACGGTGAAGTCCTGGGTGCCCGTGCTGCGGAGCTCGTACCACCGCGGAGCCGCGGTGCCGCTGCCGGTCACGGAATGCGTGACCACGAGCGATTCGTAGCCACCGAAATTGCGATAGGCGAGCCGATACATGAGCCGGTCGGCCAGCGAGTCCAGCTGGTTGCTCGTGCCGGGCTGCGGGATGCAGGTGCCGCCGCCGCACGCCGTCGAGAACGCCGGGACCGAGACCGATGCGCCGGCGAACGTAGAACCCGCCGGGTTGCCGAAGTCGACATGGAACTTGAACAGGGTGAGCGCGTTCGTTCCGAGCTCCGCGAAGACATTGGGAGCGCCGGCCGGCGGGGCGGCGGTCGTGTTGGCCGCACCCGTCGCACCGTCGAGGTCCGCCGGCAGCAGACTCGCGACGTTCGTGCCGTTGTTGAAGCACTGGGCCGCTGCGGTCGAGCGCCCGGCGAGCATGGCCGCACGATCGAATGCGCACGCGGCGGCGCCGGCGAAGTTCACGCCATTCTGGAACCGGTTGAACGACAGGTAGTACGCGTCGGTCCATACGCCCAGCTTCGGGTAGTCGGGGAAGTAGCTGCCGAAGCTGTAGGCGTAGCGGGTCCACGTGCTCGCCAGGATGTCAGCGCCGGAGGAGATCGCGATGCACTGGAAGTACGGTGCTCCGCCAGACACTGAGAACTGGGTCGCGAACCACCGGCCTGCCTGCGCATCGAACTTGATGATCGGATCGCCGTCGTTGTTCCGGTCGCAGTTGCCTGCGGTGAAGCCGGACCAGAACGAATTGCCCGCGAATGGCCCCGCGGTCAGCGCGCCGGTCGCCTTGTCGAACACGGCGTAGTCCAGGTTGACCCACTGCACGACCTGCGAGGGGCCCACGGATGCGTTCGTGTCGGGTGGCGCGCAGCAGGGCCGATACGTCCCCAGGCCCACACCGACGCCATCGAAGCTTGGTCCGGCCGTCGTGCCGAGCGCGGTCGGCGCGGTCGTCTGGAGCGCGCCGTCGGAGGTCCCACCGCCACCGCCCCCGGGCTTCCCGTGCGTGCCGCCGGGCTTCAACAGGAGCGGCTGCTCTCGGTTGTCCTCGCCGCGGCGGTCACTCACCGGACTCCGGGCGATCGACGGGCCCACGCCCGTCGCGACCGGGGTGAGGACCACGAGTGTCGGGTCCTGTGGCCGAGGCGCCGCCTGCGCGCCTCCCGCCGCGAGGACTGTGCTCAACACGGCGACGAGCGCGACGGCAAGCGGGCGAGCAAGATGCAGCACGGTTTACCCCTTCGTTCTTCCCCCGGATGGTGAAAACCGAGTCTGGGACGCCGCGGCCACGCTGTCGATAGCGAATTCCTGTCGGTTCGCCCCGGCCAGGTGGAAGCCGCCGGAAAGCCAACGGGGGCCTGCTCGGCACGCCGGTTGCGCGTCGGTCAGCCGTGCGCCGCCACGTCCCCTCCTGGGCGACCCAGTTCGCCGTCGGCATGGCGCTCGTCCTGATCGCGGTCGCGCTCTTCGCCGCGCTGCTGGGCGCGGCAGTCCGGGGACCGACGGCGTTCTTCGACGAGCTCGGAAAGACCGTGGCCCGCCTCGGGCCGCAGGCCCAGCCGGACATCGCGGACGACGCGCAGCTGAAGGCCGTCATCAGGGCGATGCCTGACGGGAAGCTCACCGTCGGCTCGGTGGTCGAGGACAAGGACGAGGTGGTCTTCACCATCACGACGCCGCGCTCCGCGGTGAAAGCCGCGGTCAAGCCCGGGGATCAGCTCCGGATCGCGAAGGACGGGAGCGTCGAGATCGTGCCCACCGGGATCCCCGGCCTGCTCGACCAGCTCCAGCGCAACATCGACGACCTGAAACGCAGATTCTTCGGCGGACCGTGACCGGATAACAAAAGGCCGCGCCCGTGACGGGTGCGGCCGATCGTCCTGAGGGAACGCGAGCCGGCTAGCTGGCCCGCTTGAGCGAGGCGCGCTGTGACCGGATCGCGGCCGCCTGCCGCGCCACGAGCTCCCCGCGCCACGCTTTGCGGCGGTCGAGGGCCTCGTCATACCCGTGGTCGTAGGCACGGACCGCGAGGAACCCGACAACGACGATCCCGAGTGCGGTGCCGAGCATCATCCCGAGGGCGAAAATAAGCATTCCCGTTCTGCCTTTCCGCGCTCCCGGCGCGGTCCGTATTCCTGGCTGACCGAAATGCACGGGACGTGCCACCATGGCCCTGCTTGATGGACCTACCGCACGCCGTAGAGGCCCGCGACGTCCGGAAACACTTCGGTTCGGTAACGGCGCTCGACGGTTTGACCCTGGAGGTCAACGCAGGAGAGATCTACGGCCTCCTCGGACCGAACGGCTCGGGCAAGACGACGTTCATCCGGGCGCTCGCGGGGCTCGTTCATCCTGATGCCGGCGAGCTGCGGGTCTTCGGTGCGCCGCCGCGCGCCGCGGTCGCGGCCGGCGCGATCGGTTACATGACCCAGGCGCCCGCTCTGTACACCGACCTCTCGGTCGACGAGAACCTCCGGTTCTTCGCCGCGCTCCAGGGCCTGAGGGACGTCGGGCCGCGGATCGAGGAGGCGCTGCGGCGGGTGGACCTACTCGATCGGCGGCGATCGACCGTGAGCACGCTCTCAGGCGGCATGCGCACGCGCATCTCGCTCGCGGCGACGCTGCTGCACCAGCCGCGGCTGCTGCTCCTCGATGAGCCGACGGTCGGCGTCGACCCGGCGCTGCGGCGCGAGTTCTGGGAGCACTTCCGCGCCCTCGCGTCCTCCGGTGTCACGCTCCTCGTTTCGAGCCACGTGATGGACGAGGCCGCGCGCTGCGACCGCCTGGGGCTCATCCGCGCCGGACGGGTGCTGGCCCAGGGAAGTGCGCGCGAGCTCATCGCCCGCGCCGGATCGAACGACCTCGAGGGGGCGTTCCTGACGCTCTCGGCGGTGCCGGCATGAATCCGCGCCGCGCGGGAGCGGTCGCGCGCCGGATCGTGCTCGGCTTCCGGCATGACCGCCGGTCGCTCGCCCTCCTGTTCGTCGCACCCATCGTCGTGCTCACCCTCGTCGGCGCGCTCTGGGGATCCCCCGCCACGGGCACGGTCCGCGTCATCGCCGCCGGCGACGTCGACCCGCAGCTGTACGAGGCCCTCCGCGGCACGAACATCCAGCTGCAGGCGATGGACGCGCCCGCCGCGATCGAGGAGGTCCGCGCGGGACGAGCCGACGCGATGATCGAATTCACCGATCAGGGCGCGACGGTGACCGTGGAGGGCTCCGACCCGACCCGCACGAGCTCGTTCGTCAGCCAGATGGACGCCGCGCTCACCCAGATCATCATCGGGTCGCCGCTGCGCTCCGCCGTCACCGTGAAATACCTCTATGGCGGCCCGAGCTACACGCTCCTCGACTATCTCGCGCCCGTGCTCATCGCGGTGTTCGCGTACTTCTTCATCTTCCTGCTCTCCGCCGTGTCGTTCCTCCGCGAGCGCACGAGCGGAACGCTCGAGCGCCTGCTCGCGACGCCGCTCACCCGCGTCGAGCTCGTGCTCGGGTACCTCGGCGGCTTCGCGCTGTTCGCGCTCCTGCAGGCACTCGTCATCCTCGCCTTCACCCTGTTCGTCCTGAAGGTCCAGTACCGCGGCAACCTCGCCACGATCTTCCTGGTCGAGGCCGTCCTCGTGGTCGGCGCCGTGTCCCTCGGGCTCGCGATCTCGGCGTTCGCGCGAAATGAGCTCCAGGCGGTGCAGTTCGTCCCGCTCGTGCTCGTCCCACAGATCTTCCTCTCCGGACTGCTGGTCCCGGTCGACCAGCTGAACGACGCCCTGCGCGCGCTCTCGACGATCTTCCCGCTCACCTACGCGAACGAGGCGCTGCGCTCGGTGATGGTGAAGGGCTATGCGCTCACGGACCCGCTCATCCTGCGGGACATCGGGGTGCTTGCGCTCTTCGCCGTGGTCCTGGCCGCCGCCGCGGTCGCGTCGATCCGGCGCGAGGTGGCGTGAGTCCCCCGCTCGGGGGAGGGACGCGCGCACCCGCCCGGTATGATCGTCGTAGCTTGAGGAATGAGAATGGACCCTGCGGGGTCCCGGTCCGCCGAGGCGGTCCGCCGTCGTATGCAGCACCAAGCCGCGCCGCTGGCGCGGCTTTTTTGTTGCCGTCGCGGGGCTCCGACCTCGGCGGAAAGAAATAGGAGGAAGGCCCATGCGACTCTCGCTCATGCCCAAGAAGAGCATCTTCTTCACGCTATTCAGCCAGCACGCCGAGAACGCGCTCGAAGCCTCGCGGGCGCTCGACACCCTGGTCAACGACTTCACCCTGATCGAGGACAAGGTCCGGAACATCCACGCGATCGAGCACTACGGCGACAAGCTCACCCACCAGATCATCCAGGAGCTCAACGGGACCTTCGTCACGCCGCTTGACCGGGAGGACATCGTCGGGTTGGCATCAAAGCTCGACGACGTGACCGACGTCTGCTGGGACGTCGCGGAGATGATCAGCCTGTACAAGGTCGACAGCATCCGCCCCGCCGCGATCCGTCAGGTCCACACGCTGGTCCAGGCCGCCAGCGAGGTCGTCGAGTCCCTCCGCAACCTCGAGAAGCTGGAGGGGCTGGAGCCTCACTGGATCAAGATCCACACCCTCGAGAACGAAGGCGACGCGGTCTTCCGTGAGGCGGTCGCCGATCTCTTCGCGCACTCCACGGACCCGGTCGAGATCATCAAGTGGAAGGACATCCACGGCTTGATCGAGGTCGCGATCGACCGGTGCGAAGACGTGGCCAACATCGTCGAAATGATCGTGGTGAAGCACAAGTAAATGGATAGCGGGACATGGATCGTCCTCGCGGTCGTCGTCCTCGGGCTCATCTTCGAGTTCGTCAATGGCTTCCACGACGCGGCGAACGCGATCGCGACGGTCGTCGCGACGCGCGTGCTGACGCCGATCCAAGCGACGCTCATGGCCGGCGTTCTGAACCTCGCCGGCGCCCTCGCCGGCACGGCGGTCGCCGCCACCGTGGCGAAGGGCATCGTTGACAGCACCAAGGTCAGCCAGGACCTCGTGCTCGCCGCCCTCGTCGCAGCGATCATCTGGGACCTCATCACCTTCTACGCGGCGCTGCCTACGTCCTCGAGCCACGCGCTCATCTTCGCGATGATCGGCGCCGCGGTGTCGGTCTACGGCTGGGACGTCATCATCGTGCCGGGCGTCCAGAAGACGAGCGCCGCGATCGTCGTTTCACCGACGACGGCACTCGTCGTGGCGTACCTCCTCATGCTCGGGCTCTTCTGGCTCCTTCGGAACGCGACCGCACATGGCGTCAACCGATTCTTCGGCAAGGCGCAGATCGTTTCGAGCGCGTGGATGGCGTTCACGCACGGAGGGAACGACGGGCAGAAGACCATGGGCATCATCTCGCTCGCGCTGTTCGCCGGAGGCATGCTCGGTGGACAGCCCGCCGGATTCATCCCGGACTGGGTGAAGGTCGCATGCGCGCTCGCTATCGGGCTCGGCACCGCCACCGGCGGCTACCGGATCATCAAGACGATGGGGATGCGCATTACGTTGCTCAAACCGGTCAACGGCTTCGTCGCGGAGACGACTGCCGGCGCGGTCATCGAGGTCGCGACCCGACTCGGGATTCCGATCTCGACCACCCATGCGATCTCTGGCGCGATCATCGGCGTCGGAGCGACCCGCCGGCTCTCAGCGGTCCGCTGGGGGATCGCCGGTCGCATCGTGTCCGCATGGGTCCTCACGATCCCCGGGTGCTTCGCCATGGGGTGGCTGACCGCAACGCTCATGCGCGCCGCCGGCTTGCACGCGTAGCGATGACCACGGGCGGCGGCTGCGGCCGTCCCGCCCGCGCGACGGCGTTCTGCTCTACGCGACGCCGGCGAGGGCCGGCAGCTCGAACAACTGGTCGAGCGCTCCGATCGTGTGATCCGGCGCCGCGTCTCCGGTGGCCGCCGATCCCCCGGCCGGGTCGGTCAGTCCCGTCGTGATCAGCACGCCGATCGCGCCAACCTTGTGCGCCGCGACGATGTCGTATTCCGGCGCGTCGCCGACCACGACCACAGGCCCGGGGCTGCTGCCCGCGCGGCGGATCGCCTCCTCGAACAGGAACGGCTCGGGCTTCCCGATGCAGATCGCCTCCCGGCCGCTCGCGAGCTCGAGCGCCTTCACGATGCTGCCCGCGCCGGGGAGGAGCCGCCCCTCGACCGGATAGGCCCGGTCCTTGTTCGAGGCGACAAAGCGCGCGCCGCCGAGGAGCGCGCGCTGGGCCTCCGCGAGGCGCGCGTACGTGAGATGGAGATCGAGGCCCACGACGACCGTGTCCGGCAACGGCGGGAGCTCGAGGTGCGTGAGGTACTCACGCATCGCTGACGGGCTGACGCCGTCCGCCGCGGCCGCGGCAGGTGGGTGCGCGCCAGGTAGGTCTTCCGCCTTCCGCACGCCGATGCCGACGGCGCGGATCTCGTCGCGCAGCCCGTTCGCGCCGACCACGAACAC
>CAZMLV010000022.1:0-2358 GCA_964567235.1 uncultured Chloroflexota bacterium
CTCTTCGGATCGAGCCACGCGCGCTCGAAGTGCACCTTCTCGTCCTTCTCGATCGCAAGGTCTGCCTCGTGGGCCTGCTTGAGCTGCTCCGCCGTCACGCCAACGAATCCGCTGTGAACGTCCATGAACTTCGGCATATCGATCCTCCCCGATCTCTCGTCGAACGATGCGAGCCTACACACGCACGCGCGAAGGCGCCCGGCGGAGTCGATCCGCCGGGCGCCCGCTCACTGAATCTGGTGTGAGCTAGCGAGCGCCGACGAGCTCGGGCTCGCGCGTCGGGGTGGCTTGCGATGCCGGGACGACGCCCAGCTGCTGGAGGAGGCCGAGCGAGTCGAAGAGCGACCAGGCCTCGACGACCTTGCCGTCCTTGATCTTGCTCGTCATGACGCCGGTGACGCTGGTGGTCTTACCGGTCGCGGGCATGCCGTTGAACTCGCCCGTGTTCTTGCCGGTCGCGATGAGGTGCTGGACGACGAAGTCGCCCTCAGCGATCTCCCGCTCGATCGAGATCTTCATGTCCGGGAACGCCTTGAGATACGTCGCGAGGGTGCTCTTGGCGCCCTGCGGACCCTTGACGATCGTCTTGTTCTGCGGGTCGTGCAGGATCGCGTCGCTCGAGAAGAGCGTGTCGAGGATGCTCGGGTCGTGCTTGGTCCAGGCCTCGTCGACGATGCGGCGAGCGATGGTCTTGTTCTGATCTGTGGACATGGTCTGCTCCCTTTTCTCATATCGGTGCTTGCGTGATGTGCGCCACTGCGCTGCCGGAGATCACGAGCACTCGCCGGCGCTGAGCTCGGCGCGTATCGGATCCTTCGGAACGAGTGGAACCTCACTGTCGACCCGATCGTGGCGAACACAAGGGTCGGCGGGCAGATCGTTGGGACTTCGGCAGGCAGATCGTTGGGGGATCGTCATGTGGGCCGTTGGTACTAGCGCGAGGCCGTTCGTAGGAGGACCCTTCCGTCCCTTGTTGGCCCGCTCACGCGCGCTTTTACTCGCTTCGTTGGTGTGAGGAGGTGTCCCCGTGTTCGCCCAAATGCATCGTCTCGGTACGTTTCGCATGATCGTGATCGCGGTGATCGCCTGCCTCATCGGCAGCGGCACCGTTGTCGCCGCGAAAGCCGGACCGTTCAACAACACGAGCGGCAGTATCCAGGCCTGCTACAAGCCCGACGGTAGCCTCCGGCTGGTGTCCGACCCGAGTGAGTGCCGGTCCAATGAGGTCAGCCTGACCTGGGATCAGAGCGGACCGGCCGGCCCGGCCGGTGCCACGGGCGCGACCGGCGCCACGGGGCCGACCGGAGCAGATGGAGCGACCGGGGCGACCGGAGCGACCGGCGCGACCGGGGCAACAGGCGCGACCGGTGACACCGGTCCGCAGGGTGCCACCGGCGCGACCGGCGCGAAGGGCGACACCGGCTCAGCAGGCGCTACCGGCGCAGCAGGCGCTACCGGCGCAACAGGCGCCAGCGGCGCAGCGGGCCCGACCGGCGCGACCGGCGCGACGGGGCCGGCCGGAGCGGGCAACCCGCAGGCCGAAGCCGACAGCGGTCGGACCTGCTCGTTCGGGTCCTGCGATGAGACCTGGATCTCCAACGGCGGCAACACGTTGCCGCACAACCTCGCGGCGCTCACCACGACCCACGCCGGCGGCCAGATGCTCCTGCAGGCGACCGGACACTGTGGCGTGACCGGCGCCAACCGGGTCTACGTCACGGTCGAGGACAGCCCGAGCGTCGTGCAGACCGACGGCACCCGCCGCTACGCGCTCGTCGGCACTCCGTCGATCTTCGCGAACAACGGAACGCAGACCAGCGTCAACGTGAATGCGAACGGCACGTGGGACCTGTCCTTCGCCACGGTCCGCGTGGACGTCCCGGCCGGCCCGAAGACCTACTACCTCAACTTCAAGTCAACGACGACGGGACCTGTCTATTGCTCGGGCGAGCTCGTCGCGACCTGGTCGAGTCAGGTGGATCCGTGACCCGCTAGAGGCGGAAGCTCCGCGACCCTCGACCCGTTGACGGGCGCGGTCACCGGACCGGCGCCCGGGCGGAAGGCGAATAATCGGACGATGCCGTCGCTCAGCGCCACCGCCAGGGCCAAGCTGCCGGCGAGCGCGTTCGCGTACATCGACGCGAAGGGCCGGCGCCGCCTGCCGATCCACGACGCATCGCACGTCCGGAACGCGTTATCGCGGTTCGACCAGACCTCATTCGAGAACGACGCCGCGCGCGAGAAGGCGCGCCAACGGCTGCTCGCGGCGGCGAAGAAGTACGGCATCGTGCCGATCGGATTCTTCGACGGGCAGCTGCGCAACGAGCGGCTGCAGGCGGAGACCCGCCGGCCCGCGAC
>CAZMLV010000022.1:2458-11404 GCA_964567235.1 uncultured Chloroflexota bacterium
TCGACGGGCAGCTGCGCAACGAGCGGCTGCAGGCGGAGACCCGCCGGCCCGCGACGGATGTCGCGAGCCTGCCCCGTGGCACCGTCACGTTCCTGATGACCGACATCGAGGGGTCGACCGAGCTCCTGCGCACGCTCGGCGACGGCTACGCGAGGCTCCTTCGCGAGGTGCGCACGCTCATCCGAGGTGCGGTGCGCAAGGCGAGCGGCCACGAGGTGGACGCGCGGGCCGATGAGTTCTTCGCGGCGTTCCGCCGGCCGGCCCACGCGCTGGCCGCGGCGGTCGCGATCCAGCGCGGATTGCAGGGGCGAACGTGGCCCGATCGGGTCCGGGTGTGCGTTCGGATCGGCATCCACACCGGCCGTACGACGCTCGCCGAGACCGGCTACGTCGGCATCGCCGTGCACACCGCGTCCCGCGTGTGCTCGGCCGGACATGGCGGGCAGATCCTGCTCTCGACCGCGGCGCGCGACGCGCTGGAGGTCGCACGGTCGGACGGGATCACGTTCCGAACGCTCGGGCGCTACAGGCTCGCCGGCCTGCCCGAGCCCGAGGGCCTGTTCCAGGTGAACGTGACGGACCTGCGCGTGACGTTCCCCAAGCTGCGCGTGGCCGCACTGAGAGCCGGAGCCGCCGCAACGCGACGGTCGTAACGCGGACCTATCGCTTCCCGGTCGGCTGACTGACCTCCTTCAGTGTCTCGCCAACAGCGTCGACCGATTCGCGGCGCGCGAGCTGTCCGATCGTCAGGATGCCCACCAGGCGCCCGCCATCGACGACCGGCAGCCGCCGCACCTGCTTTTCGGACATGAGCTTGGACGCGTCCTCGGCTCGCATCGCCGGCGCGACTGTGACCGGCGCGGCGGTCATGAACTCCGAGACAGCGGTGCGCGCGGGCTCCTTCTTGCCGGCCACGACGCGGAGCACGATGTCGCGGTCCGTCACGATGCCGACGAGCTTCCCGTCCTTCACGACCGGAAGCGAGCCGCAGTCATTGCTCTTCATGAGCGCCGCGGCCTCCGTGCACATCGACTCCGGCCGGAGTGTCGCCGGATCGCGGGTCATGAGCTCTTCGACGTTCACGCCCGAACCTCCTTTGGTGATCGGACCAGGGTCAGCAGGTGGCGGGCCGGACCCGCGCGTGGGTCGTCGCTGGGTCACCGTTGAAGCGATCGCCCGGTCGTTCGTGGAGCAGGCAGCGGTTGGATCATCGGCGGATCAGCCGGTGCTCCGTCCGTGTCCGATGAGGGAAGAGCGCGTTCCGTCCCACGATGGGACGGGGACCGTTGCTGCTCATGCGGATCGCGATCGTGGCTCTCTTGCTCGCTTCGGTCGCGGCGATGACCAGCGGCCACCCGACCAGCGTCACGGGCCGCGCCGCGACGGCCGTCGGTGACATCGCGTCCCGCGCGGTGGCCTACGCGCGTGGTCTCCCGCCGGCCACGGGCACGATCGAGGGACTCGACCCGAAGGTCGTGCGCCCGACCGCGGTCTACACCGGCTACCCACAGGCGCCGCTCACGCCCGGCGAGACGCACGCGATCCCGGTCACGGTCCGCAATCAGGGTGACGACACCTGGGAGCAGACCGGTCCGCACGCGGTGAAGCTCGCGTATCACGTCTACGACGCCTCCGGAACGCTCGTGGGGTGGGACGGTCTGCGCTCCGCGCTGCCGGCGGACGTCGCGCCGGGCAGCGACGCGACCGTCGCGATGGTGCTCACCGCCCCGGCCGTGACAGGCATCTACACGATCACGCCCGATCTCATCCGTGAGGGCGAGGCGTGGTTTTCAGCGGGGGACGCCGCTCCGGGCGCGTTCACGCTTCGCGTGACGACGGACCTCGACGCCGGGTACGGGCCGACGACCGCGCCCGCGACCATCGTTCCGGGTGGGGAGGCGCCGATCGCGGTGCACGTCGAGAACACCGGGCTGCAGCCGTGGCCGGCGGGCGGTCCGACGCCGGTCCGCCTCGGCTACCACTGGCTCGACGGTACGCCGGTCGCGGTCCTCTGGGACGGCGCACGCGCGAACCTGCCGCACGACATCCAGCCGGGCGAGGACGTCACCATCACGGTCACCGTGCGCGCGCCGCGCGCCGAGGGCACCTTCATCCTCGCCTGGGACATGGTCCAGGACGGCATCGGCTGGTTCTCGGGCCACGCGGTCGCGGCCAAGCACGAGCTCGTGCGCGTGCAGGACGGCGTGACGCTCTACGGCAAGGGGTGGGGCCACGGGATCGGCCTCTCGCAATGGGGCGCGCAGGGCTGGGCCGAGGGCGCGACCGGTGTGAAGCTGAGCGGCGAGCAGATCGTCGCCCGGTACTTCCCCGGAGCGCAGCTCGCGAGCCAGCCGATCACGAGCCCGTTCCGCGTGCTGCTCTCAGCACCATCCACCGGCTGCGTCGGGCGGACGATCGCCGACGTCGCGCACGTGAGCTCAGCCGGCGGTCTGCGCGTGGTGAACAACGCGGATCCGAGCGTCGTGTACCTGGATGCGGCGCCGGACCAGTCGGTGCGGTTCAGCGTGTACGACGGCTCGGTGCTCGTCGCCGTCGACGAATGGTCGGGACGCGTCGTGTTCTCGGGTGAGGCCAACGTTCTCGCCGTCGTGCCGAAGCAGTTCTGGGATCCGATCTCCCTCGCCGAGAAGGGTCTCTCCTACCGCGGCAATCTCACGGTCGAGGTGCGGGACGCGGGCCAGCTCCGGGTCGTGAACTACGTCTCATCCGACGACTACATGGCCGGCGCGCTGCCCGGCGAGATGCCGAGCCAATGGCAGATGGAGGCACTCCGCGCGCAGGCGATCACCGCGCGGACCTACGCCGCGTGGCGCCAATCCACCGCCGGAGACCGGACCTGGGACGTGCGCGACGACACGGCCGATCAGTGCTACGGCGGCCACTCGTTCGAGAGCGCACGTACCACCGCCGCCGTCGCCTCGACGGCCGGCCTGATCCTCACCTACGCCGGCGCGCCGATCCGGGCGCTCTACTCGTCGGCCGATGGCGGGCTCACCGAGAACGTGGGCTGCGCGCTCGACGCGCAGAAGGCCGGGATCACCTGGCGGTGCCAGGACGGGTGGCCGTACCTGCCCGAGGCGCCGGACCCGGCCGAGGCCGCAGCGTACGACGCGCGCGGGCCGATGCCGCACACCCTCTGGTCCGTGTCATTCAGCGGAGCCGAGATCCGCGAGCAGATCACGGAGGACTACGGGACCGATATCGGGAACTTCGTCTCGATGGAGTTCAACATGAGCCGCGGCGGACGTCCGATCTCGGTACGCGTGCGCGGCACCGACGCGTGGGTCGACCTCAAGGGCGACCGCTTCCTGCGCACGACGCTCGGACTGAAGAGCACCTTGGTCCGCACGATCCCCTTCTAGCCGCATCGGCTACCGTCCGCGGCTGTGAGGCAGCGCGTCGCGATCGGCGGCATGGCGATCGAATCGAGCACGTTCAGTCCGCACCGGAGCGGCGCCGCGGATTTCACCGTCGTCCGCGGACCCGCGCTGCTGGCGAAGTACGACGCGCTTCCGGCGAGCGTCGAGTGGATCCCGCTCGTCCACGCGCGCGCCCTGCCCGGCGGCGCCGTCGAGCGAGCGTTCTACGACTCGATCAAGACCGAGCTGCTCGCCGGCCTCCGTGCCGCCCTGCCCCTGGACGGCGTGTATTTCGACATCCATGGCGCGATGACCGTGGTCGGGATGACTGACGCCGAGGGCGACCTCGCGGCGGCGATCCGGGAGGTGGTCGGACCGGGCTGCCTCATCTCGGCGTCGATGGACCCGCACGGCAACATGTCCCGGCGGCTCATCGGCGCGCTCGATCTGGCGACGTCGCACCGCATGTCACCGCACGATGACGCGCCGCTCACCAAGCGGCGCGCGATCGCGAACCTCGCCGGGTGCCTCGAGCGCGGGGTGCGGCCGCTGCGGGCGTGGGTGCGCGTCCCGGTGCTGCTCCCGGGTGAGCGCGCCTGCACCAGAGATGAGCCCGCGAGGTCGATCTACGGCAGCCTGAGCGAGGTCGAGCGGCGCGACGGGATCATCGATGCCGCGGTGTGGATCGGCTACGCGTGGGCCGACGAGCCACGCTGCAGCGCCGCCGTGGTCGTGACCGGCACCGACGAGGCGGTCATTCACTCGGCGGCGCGCGAGCTCGGGCGGCGCTACTGGGACGCCCGCGCGGCCTTCGATTTCAGCGTACCGGCCGGCGACGCCGGATCGTGCATCGCGAACGGGCTGTCGCGTCCGGAGCGGCCGTTCTTCATCAGCGACTCCGGGGACAATCCGACCGCCGGCGGCGCGGGCGACGCGTCGTACATGCTCGAGCGGCTGCTCGCCGACCGGCGGATCGGGTCGGGACAGGCGACCGCGATCTGGGCGAGCTGCGCCGACCCGGCCGCGGTCGCGGCCTGCGTGCGCGCGGGAACGGGCGCCGAGATCGACCTCCGCGTGGGCGGTGCCTTCGGCTCACCCTGGTCGACACGGCTACAGGGCCGAGTGCAGCGCCTGCGCCCCGGCGACCCGGTCGGCGGCGACATCGCGGTGATCGCATCGGGCGGCGTGCGCGCGGTCCTCACGACGCGGCGCAAGCCGTACCACGATCTCAGGGACTTCGCCGATCTCGGCCTCGACCCGGCCGCGCACGATCTGACGGTCGTGAAGATCGGCTACCTCGTGCCCGACCTCTTCGCCGCCGCGCGAGGCTGGATGATCGCGCTCACGCCGGGAGGCGTGGATCAGCACATCACGCGACTGCCATATCGCGCCCTCGAGCGGCCGATCTACCCGCTCGATCCGGACATGGCCGACCCCGGTCTCGTGCCCGAGCTGATCGGCCGGCCAGGCTGACGAAATGAAGAGGCCCGCCATGCGGCGGGCCTCTTCTTGCGACGAAACCGTTGGCCTAGCGCCTGACCTCGGTGACCTCGGTCTCACGGACCGGGCGCTCGTTCCGCGTCTCGTAGTCGTAGCCGTTGCGACGGCGAACGATGTCACTCGCGTCGCTGTACCGCTGGTCCGCTTTCACGGTCATGAGCGTGCGGCCATCGCGGAACTGCTGGTCGTAGTACTTCGCCTCGACCTCGGGGATCCCAAGGCCGACGAGCGCGCCCGCGATGCCACCCGAGACGCCGCCGGCGACCGCGCCGGTGACGCCGCCCGCGAGGGCAGTGGCGAGCAGGCCGCCGGAGACCACCGGCCCGATGCCTGGAATGAGCAGGGCCGCGCCGGCGCCGATGAGCCCGCCGAGCACGACGCCGGTCCCGGCGCCGGAGGCGGCCATCTGGCCGGACTTGTTGCCCTCACCGTGGGTCTTCCCAGAGTCGTCACGCCAGGCGTACCCGATCTGGTCGTCCTTGAAGCCCTTCGCGCGAAGGTCGCGCGCCGCGAGCTCGGCGTCATTGCGATCGTCGAAGACCCCCACGTAGTGGGAGCGCGTGGTGACACGGTCCTTTGGCTGTTGCATGTGCTCTTCTCCAAACGGCGCGAACGTGCGCCGCTCCATTGACGAGCAGATTCGCGGCCCCCGAGCCATCAACGACTGGCATCCACGGCGCGATGCGCCGACGATGCGGTAACGGGGAGCGAGCGGCCCCCGAGCTGCCGGGTCAGCGCGCGCGCACGACCCCGATCTTCGGGCAGAGGTCGTTGAGCACGCACTGCGAGCAGACCGGTCGCAGCGCGACGCACACGTGCCGGCCATGGCGGATCAGGTTCATGTGGACCTCGTACATGTCGGCAGGTGCCAGCGCCCCTTGCAGCTGCGCCTGTGTCTGCACGGCGGTCGACCGTGGTGCGACGAGGCCGAGCCGGACCGCGACCCGGTGGACATGCGTGTCGACCGGGAAGTACGGGCGATCGAGCGAGAACAACAGGACGCACGCCGCGGTCTTCGGCCCGACACCCGGCAGCGCGACAAGCAGGTCGAACAACCGGTCGTGCCGGATGCGGCGCAGCGCCCGGTCGTCGAGCGCGATGCCCTGGTCGCGCAGCGCCCGGAGGACGGCGCGGATCCGGGGCGCCTTCGTCGGCGCGAGCCCGCCGCTCCGGATGGCACGCTCGATCACCGGGAGCGGCGCGGCGGCGACGTCCTCCCACGCGGGAAGCTTGGCTCGCAGGTCCGCGTACGCGCGATCGCGGTTCGTGTCGTTCGTGTTCTGCGACAGGATCGTGAGCACGAGCTCGTCGAGCGGCGGCAGCCGGCGCGGCGGAGGCGGCGCACCGTATGCGCGGCGCAGACGGCGGGCGATCTGGCGGAGCCGCGCGGGAAGCGTGACCGGCACGCGCTAGATGTAGCCGAGCAGGTGCCAGTACGGGAGGCACAGCGCCAGGCCCGCGAGCGCGATCGCCTGGTACGCGAACGCCATCTTGCGGGCCTGCCCATGCGAGTACACGCGGCCGTGCGTCGCGCCATACGCGACCAGGTATTCGGGCGACTGCGCGGGAACATGCCAGCTCAGCCCGAGCGCAAGGATGGCGATGGCGGCCAGCCACGGGCTGATCCCGATCTGCGCCGCCACCGGGACGAGCGGCAAGGCGAGGAACAGGATCGCCTGGTCGGCGGCAAGCAACGTCTTCACGAGGATCGTGAGCACGCCCACCAGGAGCACGAAGGCAGCGCCACCAAGGCCGAGCTGACCCAGGAAGGCGGCGGTGACGTCGCCGAGGATCTTGCCCACACCCAGGCCGTCGGCGAGGTCTCCGATCGTCAGCGCGACCCCGAAGAACACCAGGTAATCCCAGTCGAGGTTCCTGAGGTCCGAGACCCCCATCGCCACCATGACCGCGATGAACGCCACGAGCGCGATGAGACCGGGCTGCCACAGGAACCGGGGCGCGACGATCCAGCCGACCAGCATTCCCGCGACGATGGCCAGGATCGCGAGCTCGCGGCGCGAGATCGGTCCGAGGATCGCGCGCTGCAAGCGCAGCGGCGCGCGCGCGGGCGCGGCGAGCGGCCCGCTCGGCAGGAGCACACGCATGGCGACGAAGGACCCGATGGCGATGATTGCGCCGAGCGGCGCGGCCGAGATGAACCACTGGAGCCACGTGAAATTCACCTGGTCCTTCAGCGGCATGAAGCTCCACGCCATCAGACAGACCGGAGAGCCGTTGAGGAACAGGAACATGAACGGCCCGGAACCGATCCAGGCGGACAGGCCGATGGTCGCGCTCGCGGGGGAGCGGTCCGGAAGCTTCATCGCGTCGACGACCCCCGCGGCGAGCGGCGCCGTGATCGCCGCGCGGGCCATAGCGCTCGGCAGGAGCGGCGTGAGCACGATGCCGGTGACGAGGAACGCCGCGGACTGCCAGCCGAGCCTCGCCGGGACGCGCTCGACGAGCAGCAGGCCGACACGCAGCAGGAGGCCCGATCGCGCGACCCCCGCAGCCACACCGAGGACGGAGAGGACAAAGATCCAGTTCATCCCGGCGAAGCCGTGGAACGTGTTCCCCGGGGCGATGTATGGAAGTGCCAGCACCAGGGCCGCGATGAGCCCGAGCGAGACGACCACGTTCGGCAGAGGCTCGGTCACCCACAGCGCGATCGCGGCGCAGAACAGGAGCGCGAAGCGCCACTGGGCCAGGTCGACGAATGGCGCGAACGCGAGGCCGCCGAGCGCGAGCGCGACGCTGAGTCCCACGATCTTCGTGATCCGGCCGCGCCGGGACCTGCCGGTGGCGACCGGCACCACGACCGTGGCGGCGGACTCGTCGAGCGAGGTGCCGTCGCGCCGGCGTAGCCGCCGGGCCAAGGTGGTGGCGACCGCCCGCGCCGCACCGGCGTCGCGACCGAGCAGCTCGACGAACTGCTGGCGGTCGAGCCGCAGGGCCTCACCCTCGGTGTCCGCGCGGATCGTCGCCGATCTTGGCTCGTCGATGAGCAGCGAGAGCTCTCCGACGTAGTGACCCGGGCCGACGGTATTCACGCGCGCGCCGTCGACGAGCACCGCGAAGGTGCCACGCACGATGATGTACAGCGCGTCGCCGGTCTCGCCCTCGGTGATGATCTCGTCGCCGGCCTGCACGGCGACCGGATCCATGTACGCCGCCAGCCGGGCCAGCGCGACCCGGTCGAGACCGGACGTCAGATCGACGCTGCGAAGGCGTTCGCTCCGTTCGATGTCCACGTCGCTCATGACCGCGGGATGCTATTCCTGGAATGCGCCGGAAGTGCTGGATTGTTCCCGTAGAGTGAGGACATGGCTTCCGATCCCTTCGAGACGGATGCGCTCTCTTTCCTCGACGCGCTCTACCGGACGGCCCTCCGGATGACCCGCTCGGAGGCCGAGGCCGAGGACCTCGTGCAGGAGGCCTATATCCGGGCCTTCCGCTTCCGCCACCAGTTCACCCCGGGCACCAATCTCAAGGCCTGGCTGTTCCGGATCCTCACCAACACGTTCATCAACCAGTACCGCCGCAAGGCCGCCCGGCCAGACACGACCGAGCTCGATGACGTCGAGGAGTCGATCCTCTACCGGCACATGCGCGACGTGAACCCTGGTTCGGCGTCGCCGGACCCGGAGGCCGAGCTCATCGACAACACGCTCTCGAGCGAGGTGAAGGACGCGCTCGAGGCGCTGCCCGAGAAGTTCCGGACCACGCTCCTGCTCGACGTCGAGGGCTTCTCCTATAAGGAGATCGCGGAGATGCTCGACATCCCGATCGGGACCGTCATGAGCCGGCTACATCGCGGGCGGAAGTTCCTCCAGAAGCGCCTCTACGACCTCGCTCGCGACCGCGGGATCGTCGCCGCTCGCGCGATGCCCAGGCCGGCGGACTAGGGAGGACCGGATGGACTGCGCCGACTGCCTGGAGCGCCTGTACGCGTACCTCGACCGGGAGCTCGGACCCGCGGAGGTCACCGAGGTCCGCGCGCACCTCGACGATTGCGGTGGCTGCGAGGACAGCTTCGTCCTCGAACAGCGCTTCCTCGCCCGCGTCC
>CAZMLV010000022.1:11504-19284 GCA_964567235.1 uncultured Chloroflexota bacterium
TGCGGTGGCTGCGAGGACAGCTTCGTCCTCGAACAGCGCTTCCTCGCCCGCGTCCGCGACTGCTGCCAGGAGGATGTGGCCCCGACGGAGCTCCGAACGCGCATCGTCGCCCGACTGCGGATGGAGAGCGACACACCGCTCTAGCTATTGACATTCAATGCGCGTGTGTGTCTAGATAACCAACAACTCGTGGCCAGAAGGGGGTGATCTCCAATGCCAGCGAAGAAGAAGGCCGCCAAGAAGACGGCCAAGAAGAAGTCCTCGAAGAAGAAGTAGCTCTTTGACGTGCAGCGACGACGAAAGTTGTCGCTCTTTCGTAATCACGATCCGACACCTTTCGCGATCTCGCCGATCCGCTCTAGGCCTGGGCGGATCGGTTTCTTTTTGCGCGACCTACGCTGTCGGCGATGGGCCGACGATCGATGCCGGAGCTCGATCCGCGCGCCGTGGCCGCCGGCCTGGCGCTCTCAATACTGGTTGCGATCCTCGCGATTTTCCTCGGTTTTGCGGCTATCGGCGCCCTCGCGGGTACGGCGTTGGGCGGCTACGTCGCCGGACGGATGGCTGGTCGCGACGGCCTGTACCACGGCGCGATCGTCGGCATGCTCGCGATCGTCGCGGCCTCGATCGCCGCGAGCGCGGGGAGCGCCAGCGTGACGAACGTCCTCGCCGACACCGTCAGCATCATCGTCAGCGACGTGCTCATCCTGTCGTTCAGCTCGGTCGGCGGATGGCTCTCGACACGGACCTAGGCCGCTTCGTCTTCTTCGGATAAGGACAGAGATCGATGACCGGGCACTCCGGGCACTTGGGGGTCGGGTTGCAGATCCGGCGTCCATGGAGGATCAAATTCCAGGTCGCCTTGACCCAATCTGGCTCCCGGAAGACCGTCCGAAGGTCCTGCTCGATCTTGTCCGGCTCGGTCTGGCGGCTGAAGCCCAGTCGAGCGGCGACCCGGGCGACGTGGCGGTCGACGGCGATCGCCGGCACCCCGAAGGCGTTCGCAAGGACGATCGACGCGGTCTTCCGGCCGACCCCGTGGAGGGACGTGAGGCCCTCCATGTCGCGGGGTACTTCTCCGCCGAAGCGCTCGACGATGCCGAGTGCCGCTCCTTTGACCGCCTTCGTCTTCTGGCGGAAGAAGCCCGTCGGCTTGAGGTCACGCTCGAGGACCGCGGTCTTGACCGCGACGTAATCGGCGGCGGTCCGGTACTTGGGGAAGACCACCGTCCGGGTGACCTGGTTGATCCGTTCGTCCTGGGCCTGTGCGGCGAGGATCGTCGCGACCAGAAGCTGGAGCGGATCGGCGAATTCCAGGGTCGGGCCCCAATCGGGATAGGCCTTCTCGAGCCGGGCGAGGACCGCACGCGCGCGGGCCCGCAGCTGTGGCGTGACCTTCGGGAGGTATGGCTTCTTCGCCAGCCGCTTCTTCGGCGCGACCTTCTTGGCCGGCATCAGCGCAGATCCGCCCAGGTCACGAGCACGGAGAACTGCCGGCACCAGACGACGACGCTCTTGATCGACGACAGGTCCGCTTCGGCAGGGACGGTGTAGTTGAACGATCCGTTCGTGGCCTTCAGCGGTCCCAGGTACACGCTCGCCGCCTGGCTCCACTTCCCGCCGGTGTCGCGTGACAGGTACACGTGCACGTCCGGCGCGTTCGTGAGCGCGACGGCGTCGAATCGCAGGACGACGGTATCGCCAGCCCGCACGAGGACCACGGTCCCGGTCCCGTTGTGAAGAGCGTCGACGTAGCCGAGGTGGCCACTGGCAATGGTCGCCGGTGTCCCGACCGGCGGTGCCGCGCTCGCGACCGCCGAGGCTGAGCTCGCGGCGGCGACGGGGGGCGCGACGGTCGGGAAGGCCTCGTTGGCGCTCGTGCGGATGAAGAGGGGCGAGCCGAGGTACCACCCGAGCGCCGCCACGCAGCCGACGATGCCGCCGATCGCCAATGCCCGACCGATCACGGGAACACGATCTCCTCGCCGATGCCCTGCGCTCGCGCGCGGTCGTAGGCCCGTGCGGCGACGACGAGATCCTGGATCGCGTTCCCGACGCTCTTGAACACGGTTCGCTGCCCGTCGTCGGTACGACCGGGCGCCCGGCCGGAGAGGATCTCGCCAAGCTCGACGACGTCGCCGTCGCGCAGGCCTGCCAGCTCACCCGCCTCGGCCAGTGCCGCCGCCCGCTGATCGACCACGAGCCGGGCGCCGCGCAGCGTGTCCTCGTCGAGCTCGCGCATCTGCGGGGTGAACGAGCCGACGGCCGTGATGTGCGCTCCGGCTCGGAGCCAGCCACCCTGGAAGACCGGGGTCTGACTGGTCGTCGCGGTGATCACGACGTCCGCGTCGGCGACGGCATCCTTCGGAGCCGCCGACCGGATCGCGATCGCGCCGAGTCCGCGCTCTCCGGCGGCCCACTGACGCAACGCGGCCGCGTGCCCCGGATCGCGCGTGACCACGCAGACATCCGCGATCTGGCGGACACACGCGAGTGCGGTCAGCTGCGCGCGGGCCTGGGCGCCTGCGCCGAACAGGGCCACCCGGCAGGTACCTGGCCGGCTGAGCTCCCGGGCGGCGACACCGCCGGCGGCTCCGGTGCGAAGGGCCGTCAGGGCGGTCCCATCGATGAGCGCAAGCAGCTCACCGGTCGCGGAGTCGCCTAGGAGCACGGTACCCATCACGACCGGCCGCCCGGCGAGCGAGTTTCGGGGGGCCACGCTCACCACCTTGACCGAATAACAGGACGAGCCGGCCAGTGCGGCGGGCATCGTGAGCGCGACTCCCTCGTGGCGGAGCGGCACGGACAGGCGCACCGGGACAGTGGCTTGACCGGCGGAAAGGGCGGCGAAACCGTCGGCCACCGCGCCGATCGCGTCGGCCATGGGGCACGCCATGGCGAGGTCCGCCGCCCGCAGGAGCCGCACCGTCATTTCGTTGACGAGCCTAGGGGGTGCTCGTAGGCTGACTCGTCACGGGCCCATCGGGCCCACGGATGGGGAGGCCGGGCTTCGGCGCACCCAAATGGCGAGGGAGGACCTATGCAGAAGCGCTGGCTTTCCATGGCTTCCGTACTGACGGCGATCGCACTCGTTGCGGCTGCCTGCGGCGGCGGCGGCACGTCGGGCACGACATCCACTCCGGGTGCCTCGGGCTCAGGCGCGGCGGCCACCACGGCGGCGGCAACGACCGGCGAGATCATCATCGCGAGCGACCTGCCGACCTCGGGCGCGGACGCCTCGAGCGGCCTGCCGACCCAGAACGGCGCGGCGTTCGCGCTGTCGCAGACCACGAGCTACAAGGGCATCAAGTTCACGTTCAAGCCGTTCGACGACACGGTCAACGGCGTGCACGACCCGCAGAAGGGCGCGCAGAACGTCCAGCAGATGCTGTCCGACCCGAAGGTCGTCGCGATGGTCGGGCCGTTCAACTCGAACGTCGCCCGGGCGGAGATCCCGATCGCGAACCAGGGGCAGCTCGCGATGATGAGCCCCTCGAACACGAACGAGTGCCTCACCCAGACCTTCCCGTACTGCGACCCGCAGCCGGCGGCGCTCCGGCCGACCGGGAAGAACAACTACTTCCGCATCGCCGCTCCGGACACCGTCCAGGGCCCGGCGATGGCGGACTACATCCTCAACACGCTCAAGCTGACCAAGGTCGCCGTGTTCTCTGACAACGAGACCTTCGGTAAGGGCGTGGCCGACAACTTCGTGAAGCGGCTGACCGCAAAGGGCGGCACGCTGACGAACCGCTCTGACTTCGACTGGAAGACCACGAACGACTTCAAGCCATTCATCAACGACGCGAAGGCGAAGGGCGCGCAGGCGATCTACGCCGGCGCGACCTCGGCCACCAAGGCATGCATCGTCCGCAGCCAGATGACCGGCATCCTCGACGTCCCGTTCACCGGTCCGGACGGCATCGGTGACGACCAGTGCCTCAAGGACTCCGGCAGCAACACCGCGAACATGTTCTTCACCAACGCGGCCGGCGACGCGGCGCAGAACCCGGACGCGGCCAGCACGGTCGCGGCATTCAAGCAGGCGTACCCCAAGGCCTCTGACCTCGGCGCGTACACCTTCCCGGCCTACGACTGCGCGTTCATCCTCATCGACGCGGTCAAGCGCGCGATCGACGCCGCCGGCGGCAAGGTGCCGACCCGGCAGCAGGTCATCGACGCGGTCCAGTCCACCAGTGGCCTCAAGGGCACCGTCGGTACCTATGCCTTCGACGCGAACGGTGACCCCAAGTCCGCGACCATGGCCTTCTGGGCCTCCAAGGGGACCCCGGCAACGTGGGTCTTCCAGAGCCAGTTCAGCGTCGGCCAGTAGCCACGGTGACTGAAGGAGGGGGCGGAAACGCCCCCTCCTTCTTCTTCCAGTAGCGTTCCCCGCCTAGCGCTCGCGGAGCGGAGGAAGGCGTAGTGGTCTCGAGCGTGGCCAACGCGCGGACGCGCCTCTTGGCCGGTAGCCGCGGAAGGCTCCTGAATGGGACGCTGTTGGCGCTCATCGCCATCGCGCTCGTGATCCTCGCGACGAAAGTGGCCACCAACGGTCCGGCCTACTTCATCCAGATCGTCGTCTATGGCCTCGCGAACGGCTCGATCTTCGCTCTCATCGCGCTCGGCTACACGATGGTCTACGGCATCGTCGAGCTCATCAACTTCGCCCACGGCGATGTCTTCACGCTCGGTGGGTTCATCTCGCTGTGGCTGCTGCCGATCTTCGGGATCACGGAGGGCGGCACCGTCACGGGCGTCGGCCTCATCCTGCCCCTGCTGGCGATCTTGGTCCTGTCGATGGTCGTGTGCGCCGTGGTCAACGTCACGATCGAGCGGGTCGCCTACCGGCCGCTTCGCCATGCGCCGCGGCTCACGCCGCTCATCACCGCCGTCGGGATGTCGTTCGTGCTCGAGGGGATCATGTTCCTGTGGCGGGGACCGTTCAACCTCCACTACCCGAACGTCCTGCCCGCGACCTCGATCGAGCTCGGCGGCGCGAACGGGCCGGCCATCGGCTTCAAGGACATCGCCGTCATCGTCATCGCCGTCGTCCTCATGATCGCGCTCACGTTGTTCGTCGAGCGGACGAAGCTCGGCAAGGCGATGCGGGCGACTGCCCAGGACCGGGACGCGGCGGAGCTCATGGGGATCGACATCAACCGCACGATCGCGGCGACGTTCTTCATCGGCGCGCTTCTCGCCGGCGCCGGCGGGATGATCTTCGGCCTCTACTACAACACCATCACCTTCGACCAGGGCTTCACCGCGGGCCTCGTGGCGTTCACGGCCGCCGTGTTCGGGGGCATCGGGAACATCCAGGGTGCCGCGCTCGGCGGGCTCGTCATCGGGATGATCCAGTCGCTCTCCGACGGCTACTTCGACACCGCGTGGACCCAGGTGCTCATCTTCGCGATCCTCGTGCTCGTGCTCGTCTTCCGGCCGACGGGCATCCTCGGGATGCGGGTCCCGGAGAAATAGCCATGAGGATCTGGAGGTTGGTCCGCAAGATCTGGGAGACCGATCCGCGGGTGGACCCGAACCCGCTCGTCTACGCGATCCTCACGCTCGCCGCGATCCTGTATCCCGTCTGGGCGCAAGTCTCGACCGGCGGCCAGGGCGACTTCCTCATCAGCGTGCTCGCCGACGCGGGTGTGTACATCCTGCTCGCCATCGGCCTCAACGTGGTGGTCGGCTTCGCCGGGCTGCTTGACCTCGGCTACGCCGCCTTCTTCGCGATCGGCGCGTACACCTACGCGTTCCTCGCGTCGGATCACCTGGTGGTCACACCGCTGCAAGAGGCCGTGCACCTGCCCTTCTGGATCGTGCTGTTCATCGGTCTCTTCGTCGCCGCGGCGTTCGGCCTGATCCTCGGAGCGCCGACCCTTCGGCTGCGCGGCGACTACCTCGCCATCGTGACGCTCGGCTTCGGCGAGATCGTGCCGCGGGTGTTCAAGAACCTCTCGGTCTGGACGAGCGGCGTGAACGGCATCTCCGCGCTGGACAAGCCGGTGCTACCGGTCTGGCTCAACGGCCCCTGGTCAGGTGACCCGCTTGAGGTCGTGCAGAACTTCAAGATCATCAGCCCCATGGCGTTCTACGTCGTGATGGTCCTGCTCCTTGGGATCTGCGTGGTGCTCGTCAACAACCTGCGCCGCTCGCGGGTCGGTCGGGCGTGGATGGCTGTCCGCGAGGATGAGGTGGCAGCCGCCGCCATGGGCGTGAACACGGTGCGGATCAAGCTGCTCGCGTTCGCCATCGGCGCCGCGTTCAGCGGCTTCGCCGGCTCGTTCTACGGCGCGAAGCTCTCGTTGGTCAGTCCGGAGAACTTCGGGTTCTCGGTGTCGATCACGATCCTCGTCATGATCGTGCTCGGCGGGATGGGCAACATCCCGGGCGTGATCATCGGCTCACTGCTCATCTACGGCATCACCTTCCTGTTCCTGCCCGCCTTGCCGCCGCTGGCCGAGGAATGGGCCACGAACATCGGCCTCGGCGGCCTCGTGCCGCCGAACGGCGACTGGCCCGGCATCGGGCAGGAGATGCAGCGCCTCAAGTTCCTGATCTTCGGCGCCATCCTCGTGCTCACCATGCTGCTGCGCCCGCAGGGCCTCATCCCAAGCCGCGTCCGCCAGCAGGAGCTGCGAAAAGGTGTCCAAGAGGACATGACGATCGAGGATGTGAACGCGGAGACGACGGCATGACCGTCGCTGTGGCCGCGCCGGCCCCCGCGCCGACCGCGGAGGACTACATCCTGCGCATCGAGCACGTGACGAAGCGGTTCGGCGGCCTCGTGGCAGTGGACGACGTTTCGTTCGACGTCAAGCGAGGAGAGGTCTTCGCGCTCATCGGCCCGAACGGCGCGGGCAAGACCACCCTGTTCAACTCGATCACCGGCATCTTCCCGCCCACCGAGGGCCGCGTCGTGTTCGAGGGCCGCGACATCGCGGGCGCGAAGCCGCATCAGGCAGCAGCCCTCGGGATCGCGCGCACGTTCCAGAACATCCGGCTCTTCGAATATATGAGCGCGCTCGACAACGTCCGGGTCGGCCAGCACTGCCGGACGAACAGCAAGCTGTGGGATTCGCTGTTCAAGACCCCGCACGAGCGGAAGGAAGAGGTCGCCATCACCGAACGGGCGACGGAGCTCCTCGAGTTCGTCGGCATCGAAAAGCATGCCGAGAACTACGCGCGCAACCTCGCGTACGGTCAGCAGCGCCGGCTCGAGATCGCCCGAGCCCTCGCGACGCGGCCGCATCTGCTCCTGCTCGACGAGCCGGCCGCCGGCTTCACCCCTCAGGAGAAGGTCGAGCTCATGCGGCTGGTGGACAAGATCCTCGCCGAGGGGATCACGGTCTTCCTCATCGAGCACGACATGAAGGTGGTCATGGGCATCTCGCGGAACATCGCGGTGCTCGACCACGGCGAGCTCATCGCCCTTGGTCCACCCGAGGTCATCCGCAAGGACCAGCGCGTCATCGAGGCGTATCTGGGCAAGGGCGCCTGATGGCGCTCCTCGAGCTCAAGGGTGTCGACGCGCTGTACGGCCGCGTCCGAGCCCTTCGTGGCGTGACGATCAACGTGGATCAGGGCGAGGTCGTGGCGCTCATCGGCAGCAACGGCGCCGGGAAGACGACCACTCTCCGTACCATCTCGGGGCTCATGCACCCGCCGAGCGGCTCGATCACCTTCAACGGGAAGGACATCGGCCGGATGGCGGCCCACGACATCGTGGGCCTCGGCATCTGCCAATCCCCCGAAGGCCGGCGGCTGTTCCCGC
>CAZMLV010000023.1:0-7411 GCA_964567235.1 uncultured Chloroflexota bacterium
TCGGTGAGCAGGTACACGTCGGCCTGCACCGGGTCGTTGGCCTGCTTGCCGAGCGCCAGGATCCGGAGCGGGACCCACGGGTTCGCGGTCGGGATCGTGATGTGGACCGGCGTACCGTCGCCGACGTTCTGGCCGCGCGCCGCGGCGGCGTCCGCGTCGAACGCGGCCGCCAGGAAGATCGGGCTGCGGTCCGCGTAGAAGTCGAGGACCGCGGGTGCGTCCGCTGGGAGGCGGAAGCCGTGCGCGGTCGCCCACTCGCCGACGGCCCCGCCGCCGCCCCGGAGGACGGTGATGTCGAGCGCGTCGATCTTGGTCTCGAGCAGGACCTCGACGGCGTCGGCGCGCGTGGCGGCGCCGAACGCGAGCGGCACCGGGGCCTTGATCGGCTGGGTCTCGCGGATGAGCCGCCCCAGGGTCCACGAGCCGCCCTTCTCGACGTTCGAGGGGACGCCTGGGAGCGGGGTGAGCGAGCCGAACTTGCCGCCACCGCCCGCGAACTGGAACGCGGTCACGTAATGCTCCACGCCGTCGTGGTATCCGACGAAGGTGGTCGTGCGGAGCAGGTTGACCGCGCCATTCGGGCCGATGAGCCCGCCACACGCGAACGCGGGAGCTGCGAGGGTGAGCATCGAGAACGCGAGAGCGAGTGCGAACACGACCGAGCGCGGCATCGCTGCCTCCTTCACCGGAAGACCGGTGTTGGGGTGGTAGACGCTGGCGCGCGCCGGCCGGTTCCCTAGCTGAAGCGGGCGGTGACCATCGCGGCGGGGAGGAGCCAGCCCAGGGCCAGCTGCGCATCGCCGCGGCGCTGCGGCTCCCGGCCGTGTGGATCGGCGACGGCTGGAGGATGCCGGTCGCGATCCGGTCCAGCTCCTCCACGACCCCCGATAATCTAGGCATGGCTCGCACCGATTACTACGCGGTCCTCGGGGTCACGCGCGAATCGTCGGAAGACGAGATCCGCAGCGCGTACCGCAAGCTCGCGCGCCAGTACCACCCCGACGTGAACAAGGCCGACGAAGCGTCCGTGCGCTTCCGCGAGGTGACCGAGGCATACGAGGTCCTGGCCGATCCGCAGCGCCGGCAGCGGTACGACATGTTCGGCAGCACCGACGGCGCGGTCGGCTTCGGCATCGACGATCTGTTCAACACGTTCTTCGGCGGTGAGATGCGCCGGCGCGAGCGCGGGCCGATGCGCGGCGCGGACCTCCGGATGCAGCTCGAGATCGAGCTCATCGACGCGGTCCGCGGCGGCGATCGCGGGATCAAGGTCCCGCGCCTCGAGCAGTGCGAGCGCTGCGGCGGCGACGGCGCCGAGCCGGGTTCGACCGTCACCACGTGCGAGCAGTGCGGCGGCCGCGGCGAAGTGCGTCAGGTCCAGCAGTCGGTCTTCGGCCGGTTCGTGAACGTTTCGACCTGCCCGCGCTGCGGCGGGGCAGGGAAGACGGTCGACAAGGTCTGCACGCGCTGCCGTGGCGAGGGCCGCGAGCGCAAGGAGCGCGACATCACGCTGACGATCCCCGCCGGCATCGACGATGGCCAGCAGCTTCGCGTTGCCGGCGAGGGCGAGGCCGGGATGCGGGGCGGTCCGTCGGGCGATCTCTATGTCCTCATCCGCTTGAAGGAGCACGCGCGGTTCAAGCGCGAGGGCGACGACCTCGTGCACGTGCTGCGCATCTCGCCGGCCCAGGCCGCGCTCGGCGACGAGCTCGAGGTGCCAACGATCGAAGGCCAGCCCGCGTCGGTGCGGGTCCCTGCCGGCGCGCAGCACGGGCAGGCCGTGCGCCTCAAGGGCAAGGGCGTTCCGCATCTCGGCACGAGCGGCCGCGGCGATCAGCTCGTCTATCTCGACGTCGTGATCCCTCGCACGCTCAGCAAGGACCAGAAGATGCTCTATCAGAAGCTTCACGCGGCGTCGGGCGCCCCCGAGCAGTCCGACGACGACCGCGGCGTCTTCGACCGGATCAAAGACGCCCTCATTTAGAAGGGCAGCGGCTGCGGCGGACGCGGCCGCAGGTCGCGGTGATGAGAAGGACACGGAGCCGATTCGCTGGCTCGAGGTCGCCGTCCCGGCGCACGCGGAGGCGGTCGAGGCGGTGAGCGAGATCCTCGGACGCGTCGGCTACAACGGCGTCGCGGTCGAGGAGCCGCTCCGGTCGGGTGACCTTCACGTCGTGAAGGCGTATCTGGTCCACGACCGGATCGCGCGCATCCGGGTCCGCCAGGTGCGCGACGCGCTCGGGCACCTCCAGGCGTTCGGTCTGGGACCGATAGGCGATCTCGGGGTCCGCGAGATCAAGGAAGAGGCCTGGCTCGAGACGTGGAAGGCGTCGTTCAAGCCAATTCGGATCGGCGCGTTCCTCGTGCGGCCGACGTGGTCCGACGCCGATCCCGGCGATGCCGTCGCGCTGTCGCTCGATCCGGGCATGGCCTTCGGGACGGGGCTCCATCCGACGACCCAGGCGTGCCTGCGCGCGCTGTCGCGGATCGACGTGAGCGGCAAGCGCGTCGCCGATATCGGGACGGGCTCGGCGATCCTCGCCATCGCCTGCGCGAAGCGCGGCGCGCGCGAGGTCGTCGCCCGCGATATCGACCTGGTGGCGGTGAAGGAGGCGCGGGCGAACGTCGACCGGAACGGCGTGTCGATCGACCTCGCGGTCGGAAGCGCGGCGGATCTCGACGGCACGTTCGACGTGATCCTCGCCAACATCGTCGCCGCGGTGCTGCAGCGGATCGCGCCCGACCTCGCAGCGCACCTCGACCCCGACGGCCGGCTGGTGATCGCCGGGATCATCGCGACCGAGGAGGCCGAGACGGCCGCCGCGTTCGCCGGGTACGGATTGCGCGCGGCGGCCCGCGAGCAAGAGGGCGACTGGGTGTCACTCGAGCTGACGCGCTAGAACAGCGCAGATGCATCGGTTCTTCGTCGACAGCGCGCCGGCCGAGCGCGCGTTCCTGACCGGCGAGCAGGCGCGGCAGATCGCCACCGTGCTCCGTCTCAAGCCCGGCGAGCGCATCGTCCTGGTAGCGGACCTGGTCGACCACGAGGTCGAGCTGCAGGCGGTCGCGCCGGCGCAGGTGACCGGGAAGGTCGTCGCCCGCCGGCCGGTCGCCACCGAGCTGCCGTTCCGGCTCACGCTCGCGGTGCCGGTGCTCAAGGCCGATCGGAGCGAGGAGATCGTTGAAGCGACGAGCCAGCTCGGCGTGTCGCGGTTCGTGCCGTTCACGTCGACGCGCTCAGTGGTCCGCGAGCTGTCGCCGGCGAAGCGCGAGCGTTGGCAGAAGATCGCGCGCGAGGCCGCCGAGACGGCCCATCGCGGTGCGATCCCGCGCGTCGACGAGCTCGTCACCTGGGGCGCGCTGTTCGTCCACCTCGACGGCCGCGTGGTGATCTGCTGGGAGGAAGCGACCGGTCCGCGTCTCCCGGAGGCATCGGGGAATGGCGATGTCTCGCTCGTCGTCGGACCGGAAGGCGGCCTGTCGGCGGAGGAGATCGCTGCCGCACGCAGCCACGACGCGGCGATCGCATCGCTCGGCACCCGGATCCTGCGGGCCGAGACCGCCGCGATCGCGGCGGTCGCGATGCTCGTTGGGGCGCGGGGCGGCTAGATCCCGACCACGCCGCGCTGCTGGAGCTCGGTGCGATCGAACAGCGCGCGATTGGCGAGGACGCGCGCCGGCGGCGCGCCGGTCGCGAGGTCCTCACCGAGCCCGGCCGTGATGCGGCGCACGACGATGAGTGCCAGGACCACGAACCCGGCCTGGACGACCGCCGTCGTGCCGTCCTGCTCCCAGATGACCGCGGGGAATACGCCGAACGAGAGCAGCGAGGCCAGCGGCAGCACGCGGCTCGGCCGCGGCCGGACCGCCACGCGCATGGCGATGGCCGCGAGCACCGGCAGCATCATGATCACGAACGCGATCGGGTCCCCGGCGAGGGCGAAGCCCCAGCCCGCGGAGTTCGCGCGGCCTCCGTCGAAGCCGTGGAAGACCGGCCACATCTGGCCGACGATCGACGCGATCCCGCAGGCCAGCTGCGCCTCGAGCGGGAGTCCGATGGCCCGCGCGACGACCACCGCGACGAAGCCCTTGGCGGCATCGAGCAGCCCGCCGACGATGGCCTCGCCGGGGCCGACGCTCTTCCAGAGGTTGCTCCCGCCCAGCTTCCGCGAGCCGACCGTCCGCAGGTCGACGCCCCGGAGCCTCGCGATCCAGTAGGGAAACGAGATCGAGCCGGCCAGATACGACAGCAGGACGGCGACGGCGACCACGCCGGACATTCTGCGGTCGTGAAAGATGTGCGCATCTTTACCAACGGGCGCCGTCCGGACCACGTATCATTCGGTGAGTCGGCGGCCCTTTCGGGCACGCCGGCATCGTCTTGTATGACCGAAAGCGGGGTGACCCTAGAACACGACATGTCGGAAGTGATCATCGGCGAAGGTGAGTCGTTCGAGGCCGCCCTACGCCGGTTCAACAAGAAGATCCAGCAGGCTGGGATCCTCGCTGAGGCCCGCCGGCGCGAGTACTACGAGCGCCCGGCAGCCCGACGCAAGCGGAAGGAAGCCAAGCGTCGCAAGCGCTGAGGCCCCCCAGCGCCCACAGCTGAAAGCCCGGCTCGAGCACGACCTTCGTGACGCCATGAAGGCGCGTGATGAGGCGCGCCGCGACACAGTGCGGTTCGCGCTGGCCGCGATCCAGAACGAATCCGTCGCGAAGCGCGGCGAGCTCGACGACGCCGCCATCGAGACGGTCCTGCGCAGGCAACAGAAGATGCGTCGCGAGTCGATCGAGGCGTTCACGAAGGGCGGGCGAGCGGAGCTCGTCGCGAAGGAGACCAAGGAGCTCGAGATCCTCGAGTCGTATCTCCCCAAGCAGCTCGATGAAGACAGCGTGCGTGCCGCCGCCCAGCGCGCGATCGCGGAGACCGGTGCCGTCGGCCCGAAGGAGCAGGGCAAGGTCATGCAGAAGCTCATGCCGGAGCTCAAGGGACAGGCCGACGGCGGGATGGTCTCGCGCGTCGTGAGCGAGCTGCTCAAGCCCAAGGTGTAAGTGGCGCAGGCGCAGCAGATCACGATCCTTATCCCCGATCCGGACGAGATGATGTTCGTCGCGGGTCAGAACGAGGCGAACATCGACCGCATCGAGCGCGAGTTCGGTGTGAAGATCGTCGCCCGCGGGGCAGAGCTGCGGATCAGCGGCGATCCGTCATCGGTCGCGCGGGTCGGCGATCTCGTCGGCGCGATGCGCTCGCTGTCGGGCCGCGACGACAACCTCCGCAAGCCGGCCCTCGAGCGGCTCATCGGCACCGCCAAGGAGGCTCCGGTCGCGACGCCGCAGCAGATCCGCGAGCACGTCGCGACCACGGTCACCGGCAAGCGGATCGCCCCGCAGTCCGAGAACCAACGTCAGTACGTCGAGGAGATGCGCAAGTCGGACCTCGTCTTCGCGACAGGTGTCGCCGGTACCGGGAAGTCCTATCTCGCTGTTGCGATGGGCGTCAATGCACTGCGCGAGCGAAAGGTCACGCGACTCATCCTCACGCGGCCCGCGGTCGAGGCGGGGGAGAACCTCGGCTTCCTGCCCGGCGACCTCCAGCAAAAGATCGATCCGTATCTCCGGCCGCTGTATGACGCGCTGTACGAGCTCATGCCCGCCGAGCGCATGACCCGTGCGCAGGAGCGCGGCGAGATCGAGGTCGCGCCGCTGGCATACATGCGTGGCAGGGCTCAGCCGATACATAGCAGCGTGCTAACGCCTACGGGGCTTCGCGCGATAGGGAGCCTCTCGGTCGGCGATGTCGTGATTGGCTCAGATGGTCGTCCGACCCGGGTCACCGGCGTCTATCCGCGCGGTCGGCGACCGGTCTACCGCGTTTCCGCCCAGGACGGAGCGTCCACCCTGGCGTGCGGCGAGCACCTCTGGGCGGTGACGACAGCCGCCGATCGAAGGCGGGGAAAGCCACCGAGGGTCCTGGAGACCCGGGAAATGATCGGCCACCTGCGCGCGGCGCACGTTCACCGCTATGAGCTGCCGCTCGTGTCCCGGCCTGTCGAATTCGTTCATCGCGACGTCCCAATGGATGGATATGCGCTCGGTCTTCTTCTCGGCGATGGCTGCATCACCCTGCGTACGACTCCGTCGTTTTCCACCGCCGACCCTGAGCTCGCCGTGGCATTGGAACATGCGATCCCCGGGGTCACGGTCACGCGGAAGGGCGGCTACGACTACATCCTTCGTCGGACAGGCGGCAGCCGCGGTGGAGTCATCGTCCCAAACCCAGCGACGCTGCTGCTTCGCGAGCTCGGCATCGGTGGTACGCACTCGAACACCAAGTTCGTGCCAGCCGCGTACCTCTTCAATGACGCGGCAATCCGGCTGGCGGTCTTGCAAGGACTCCTGGATACCGACGGCGGGCCTGTCACGCAGCCGGGTCGAAGCTGCCGGATCCAATACGTGACGACGTCACTCCAGCTCAAGGACGATGTCGTCTTCCTCGTCAGATCGTTGGGCGGAGTTGCCTACTGTCGGACCCGGGCCACTCTCGGGCGTCGGCCCGGACGCGCGCGCGGGAGGGCTGTCGGGTATCGGTC
This sequence comes from uncultured Chloroflexota bacterium, assembly GCA_964567235.1. Classification (GTDB taxonomy): domain Bacteria; phylum Chloroflexota; class Limnocylindria; order P2-11E; family P2-11E; genus UBA4735. The sequence goes on from CAZMLV010000023.1 coordinate 6,594, forward strand.
GGACGCGTACGTCCTCGAGATCCGTCTGCCGTCGGGGATCCAGCCATTCCGACTGACCCGCAAGCTCGAGAGATACAACGCGATCGGCGGCGGGCGGCCCATGCGCTTCATTGACAAGATCGAGCCGGAAGGCGTGCAGGACACGGTCTGCATCAGTGTCGCTGCCGCCGACTCGCTGTACGTGACCGAGGACTTTCTCGTCACGCATAACACCTTGAACGAAGCTTTCATCATCCTCGACGAGGCCCAGAACACGACGCCGGCACAGATGAAGATGTTCTTGACCCGGCTTGGCTACGGATCGCAGGCCGTCGTCACGGGCGATGTCACCCAGGTCGACCTGCTCCAGGGTCAGAAGTCCGGCATGGTGGTCGCGCGCGAGGCGCTGCGCGGCGTCGACGGCATCTCGTTCGTCGACTTCGACGAGCGCGACGTCGTCCGCCATGAGCTCGTTGCGCGGATCGTGCGCGCGTACGATCGGTACGAGAGGAAGCCCGAATGATCCGGTTCGCGCCGAGGACCCGATCGATCGCGGAGATGCGCGCGCTGATCCGGGCGGATTCGCGCGTGCGCCTCGCGGCGTTCGTCATCGCGACCGGCCTCATCAGCGCCATCGCGCTCCTCTTCTCGCCGCCCGCGGTCGTCTCGTACGGGCAGGCCGGGGTGGTCGCCGATCGCGAGGTCCGCGCTCCGCACTCCACGGCGTTCACCTCCGAGACGCTGACCCAGGCCGAGCGAGACAAGGCCGCAGCCGCGGTGCAGCGCGTCTACGTCGCGGATCCCGCGGTGAACGTGACGGCGAGCTCGCACCTGCAGGC
>CAZMLV010000023.1:7511-13148 GCA_964567235.1 uncultured Chloroflexota bacterium
TCGACTGGAAGAGCGCGGTCGGCTTGCTCAGCTGGGCGCTCATCATCGCCGGCGTTCTCGGCCTCTTCGTCGAGCGCTACGCCGAGGAGGCCTGGGCGGATGACCGGAAGCTGATGGTCGTCGGCCTCGCCCTGGTCGCGCTGACCGCGGCCGGCCGCGCGCTCATCCCAGGCCACACCGTCGCCGTGTACTTCGTACCGTTCGCCGCGGTCGCGATGATGCTCACGATCCTGGTCGGCGGGCGCACCGCGCTCGCGACCCAGATCGCGGGCGCGCTCCACATCGGGATCATGTCGGGACAGGTCGAGCTCGTTGCGTACGTGCTCGTGCCCGCGCTCCTCGGCATGGCCGCGGTCCGCCGCGCGACCACGGCGCGCGAATTCGTGGAGGCCGCGCTCTACGTCACGCTCGGGGACCTCGGCGTCATCGGCACCTTCCTGCTCGTCGGCCGATCCGCCGACACGCTCGGCGCGCTCCAGCTGACCGCGGCCGCGCTCATCAGCGGCGTCGCCTCGGGCGTGCTCGCGTTCGGCGCGATCGTGATGCTCGGCCACCTCTTCCGGATCACGACCGTGTTCGAGCTGCGCGAGCTCGCGGATCCGAACCATCCCTTGCTCCGCCAGCTCCTGCTGCGAACGCCCGGCACGTATCACCACTCGCTGCTCGTCGCGAACCTCGCGGAGCGCGCGGCCGAGGTCGTCGGCGCGGATCCGCTGGTCGCTCGGGTGGGCGCGTACTACCACGACATCGGGAAGATGCGGAACCCGCTCGCGTTCATCGAGAACCAGACCGGAACGAATCCGCACGACGACCTCGATCCCGCGGTGTCCGCGAGCATCGTGTCCGCGCACGTCCGTGACGGCCTGGCGCTCGCCGACCGCTACCGGCTCCCGCCGCAGATCCGCGAGATCATCCCCGGCCATCACGGCACGAGCCTCATCCGCTACTTCCACACGCTCGCGCAGCAACGCGGGGCGGTCATCGACGAGGCCGCGTTCAGGCATCCAGGCCCGAAGCCGCGGAGCAAGGAGGCCGGCATCATCATGCTGGCCGACGGGACCGAGGCCGCGGTGCGCTCGATCGAGGACAAGACCCCAGAGGCGATCGGCGAGATGGTCGAACGGATCGCCGCCGAGAAGGTGGCCGACGGCCAGCTCGATGATTGCGACCTCACGCTCCGCGACGTGCAGCGCGTGAAGGAGGCGTTCCGCGAGCTTCTGGCCGGCGTCTACCACGAGCGGATCCCGTATCCCGAGGACCGCATCGCGCGGCTGCCCGCGGCCACACCGCCCCCGACGAGCGCGTCCGGCACCTGAGACTCTCGTTCCGCGGCGATCCGCCGTGCGATCTCGCCCCCGTCCGTCGCGCGATCCGTCACGCCGTGAAGCCGTACGCGCTGCCGGCCGACGCGCGGATCACCATCGCCTTTGTCACCGACGCGGAGATGCGCGAGCTCAACCGGACGTATCGGTCGAAGGACCGGACGACCGATGTGCTGTCGTTCGGCCAGGCGGTCGGGCGCGCAAAGGGTGAGCGGGCCGTAAGAAAGCTCACCCGCGACGCCGACGGGGAGCTTGACGTGGGGGACATCGTCATCAGCGCGGCCCAGGCCGGCCGGCAGGCGACGCGGCGGAAGCACCCGCTCGTGCGGGAGATCGCGTTTCTCGCGGCGCACGGGGCGCTGCATCTGCTCGGCTTCGAGGATGAGACGCCGGCCGGGTACCGCGAGATGGTACGGCTGGGGACTGCCGCGACCACGGAGGCCGTGGCAGCATCGCGCGGGTGAAACTCCTGGCCCTCGACGGCGTTACCCGCTAGTGATGCGCCTCCTTGCGGTCGGCGTGGCTACGTGCGTCCTGTTCGGGACGCTCGCCGCTCCCGCTGCGGCGTCCACCGCGGACCTCATCGTCCAGGTCGACGGGTTGGTGAAGGCGTTCCCCGGCGACACCGGCGTGTACGTCGCCGATCCGCTCGTGCCGCAGCCCCTGTACACGCACGACGCGGACGTGTCGTTCATCGCGGCGTCCATCTACAAGCTCGGCATCCTGGTCCACGTCGAGAGCCTCGTCGACGCCGGCGCGCTCAAGTACTCCGACACGATCGAGATCCAGCCCGAGGACATCACCGACGACGGCTCGTACGAGGTCGCGGGGACCGTCATGACGGTCGACGAGGCGCTCGAGGCGATGATCACGGTGTCGGACAACGGCACCGCGCTCGAGTTCTGGCGCTCGCTCGGGCCGGACAACATCAACGCGACGCTGCAGAAGCTCGGCCTCGGGGATTTCCACATCGCGACCGACGACAACGACGACAACACTGTGACCGCACGGGTCGTCGGCCAGTTCTTCACCCTCCTCGCGCAGCGGAAGCTCGTGTCGGCCGCGGCGTCCGACCGAATGCTCGCGCGGCTCGAGCGGAACCAGATCAACGACCGGCTTCCGGCGGAGCTTCCGCAGGGCACGGTCGTGGCGCACAAGACCGGGAACCTCGGTTTCGCCACGCACGATGCCGGGATCATCATCACGCCGTCTGGAGCGCGCGTGGTGGTCGGCCTCACGGCGAACACGGACGAGGAGGAGGCCGTGCACTTCCTGGGTGGCCTCGGCGCCCTCGTGTACTCGGCGGTCCTCGAGCCGCCGGCGAATGCGCGCTACCGCCTGCCGGTGACCGCGCCCGCGTACGATGCCGGCTCCGCGCAGACCGTGCCGATCCAGGTGACGAACACCGGGTCGAAGGCGTGGGCCGCGTCCGGTCCGGGCAGCGTTCGGCTCATCTGGCAGATCAAGGATCCAAGCCAGCGGGTCGTGTCGTCGATCGCCCCGCCGATCGTGCTGCCGCCGCTTGCGCCTGCCGCGACGACCCCGGTGACGCTCGCGTTCACCGCGCCGGCCGCGGTCGGCGACTACACGCTCACGGTCGGGCTCGCCGACGCGAACGGCGTCGCGCTCGCCGCGGCCGGCGCGGCGACCGGATCGTTCACGTTCCACGTCCACGTCGCGTATCTCGTGACCTCGGTCGCGCGCGTGCCGTTGCTCGTGCATCGCAGCGAGCCGTCGCTCCTCATCGTGCAGTACTCGAACCTGCCGGGCGCGGGCAGCGGTCCGCACACGTACACGCTGTTCTGGCGGGCCATCGACCCGGTCACGAGTAAGAGCGTCGCGTCGGGCTCCTCGCCTCTGGGCACGTCGGCGTCCGTGGGCAACGGGACGTTCTTCTCGGTGTTCGATGCCCCCGCGCTCCGCGGCACGTACAAGCTCGCCATCGAGCTCCGCGAGGCGGGGAAGACCGTGAGCGACACGCAGACGCTCACGGTGGAGATCGCCGGCCCGCGGACCTATCCCGATGACCGCGACAGCGCCGCGCTACCGGCCCCCCGCGCGACACCGCCGCCGCGGCCGAGTGGCGCCACCCCGCGGCCGTTGCCCAGCAGCACGCCCCGCGGCCAGACGCCGTCGCCGACGCGGTGATCAGCGCCAGCGGCTGAGGATGTTCTCCCGCTGGAAGGCGAGCCGCGCGAGGAAGAAGACGAGTGCATCGCACACGAGCAGGAAGATCGCCGTGCCGAGGAACGACTCGTTGTTCAGGACGACCCGGCCGGTCACCTGCAGGATCCCGATGCCGACGACCGGGACCACCACGAGCCCGCCGATCTGCTGCGCGACGCGCACGTCGTTCACGCGCGTCGAGATGAGGATGCCGAGGTTCACCGACAGCAGCGTGAGGAGCGGCACCATGATGACGATCGCGAGGATCCAGCGCGGGGCGGTGACGGCGCGCACCGCGGCCGCGCTTCCCAGGAGGCTCACCGAGCCGAGGTAGATCGCGTATGCGATCCAGGTCACGATCACGGCCGGGATCGCGGACGCGAGGCTCTTCGCGAGCAACAGCTCGCCAACGCGCACCGGCGCCGCGAGCAGCGGCTCGAGCGTGCGCGCGGCTTTCTCGCCGATGACCGAGTAGATCGCGATCGTGAGCGGTACGACCGTCGGGATGAGCATGAACAGGATCAGGAAGTACGTGGCGATGATCCCCTGCACGGCCTCCTTCGGGTCGAGCCCGATGACCGCCGGCGACGCGGCGTAGAGGGCCGCGACGTCCTTCTCGCTCGGCGGCACGAGCGCCGCCACCGCCACGGCGCCGATCCCCGCGATGAGGATCACGAGGGGCGGGAGCACGGTCATGCCGACGAGGAGCCGGTTGCCGAGCGCTTCACGCCACTCACGGACGCACACCGCACGCACGATCGTGCCGCGGTCCGCGGTGGTGGCGAGCGTGCTCATGTGCCTTCCACGACCTTGAGGTAGACGTCCTCGAGCGAGACCTTGCGGTCGCTCACGTACGCGACCTCCGCGCCCGCTCCGACGAGCGCGCGCACCACGCGCGGATTCACGAGCAGGGGGTCGGCGCTCGACACGATGATCGAGCCGTTCTCGAGGTGGGCGTCCTTGACGCCGCTGACGGCCTGGACCTGCACGAGGTGCTCGGGGCGGGGGGACGGCGTGATGCGGAACTCCGTGGCGTGCCCGTAGAGCTCCTCGCGGAGGTCCGCCGGCGTGTCGATCCGGATGATGGTGCGGCGGAAGAACGCGATCCGGTCGCAGAGCCGGTCGGCCTCATCGAGGTTGTGCGTGCAGAGGAACACCGTCCGCCCCTCGCCGCGGATCTGCGCGATGAACTCGCGGACCGTCCGCGCGGCATCGGGGTCGAGGCCCGTGGTCGGCTCGTCGAGGAAGACGATCCGCGGCTCGTGGATCGCCGCGCGGGCGATCGCCATCTTCTGCTTCATGCCGCGCGAGAACGTCGCGACCGCTTCCGTGCGGCGCTCCCAGAGACCCATGAGCCGCAGGTAGCGCTCGGTCTGCGAGCGCGCGAGCGCCGGTCCGAGCCCGAACAGCGTCGCGAAGAACAGCAGGTTGTCCTCGGCCGACTGTCGCTCGTAGAGACCGGGCTGCTCGGTGAGGATGCCGACCGACGCCCGGATCTGCTCGTCCTGCGACCCCAGCCGGAAGCCCGCGACCTCGGCCGTGCCGCTCGTCGGCGCGATCAGCGCGCAGAGCAATCGGAGCGTCGTCGTCTTGCCCGCGCCGTTGGGACCGAGGAAGCCGAAGACCTCCCCCTCGCGCACCTCGATATCGAGGTCCTCGACCGCGGTCAGGCGATCGAATCGCTTCGTGAGACGCTCGGTGCGAAGGACCACTGCCATCCACGAAATCGTAGAGGCCATGCCTCACAATTCCCTGATGACGGCGGCATCAGATACCGACACGCAACGGAAGCTCTCCGAGCTGTCGTTCCTGAGGGAGATCGCGCAGCTCGCTTCGTCCACCCGCGACTGGGACGAGATGCTGCGGATCGTGATCGACCGGACTACCGATGCGATGCGCGCCGAGGTCTCCTCGCTCTACCTCGTCGAGCGGCGTGACGGCCTGCTCCGGCTTGTGGCGAGTAACGGCCTCAACCCGCGGGCCATCGGCAAGGCCACGCTGCGTCTGGGCGAGGGCATCACCGGCTGGGTCGCGAACGCCCGGGTGCCGCTCACCGTGCGCGACGTGCACGCCGAGCCGCGCTGGAAGGTCGTGCCGTCGGTCGACGTGGACCGGTTCACCTCGATGCTCAGCGTGCCGCTGGTCATCC
>CAZMLV010000023.1:13248-18244 GCA_964567235.1 uncultured Chloroflexota bacterium
CCGTCGGTCGACGTGGACCGGTTCACCTCGATGCTCAGCGTGCCGCTGGTCATCCGCGACGAGGTGATCGGGGTGATGAACGTGCAGACGGTCGAGCTGCGTGAATTCGAGCGCGGCGAGATCGACTTCCTGCAGACGATCGCGAATCAGGTGGCCGGGATCATCGAGAAGAGCCGCCTGCAGCGCGACGCCGAGCGCAAGCTGCGTGAGGTCTCGGCGCTGTTCGAGGTCTCCAACGTGCTCACCTCGACGCTGGAGCTCGACGAAGTGCTCGGCCTCGTGGTCGATCGGCTCGTGCGCGTGTATCCCGGTGCCTCGGGCGGCATCCTGCTGCGCGACGAGAGCGGCGAGCCGGTGCTCCGCGCGCGGTCGGGCTCGCTGCCGCGGTCGGCGCTCGCGGCCGCGCGCACGGCGCTGGCCGAGACGCGACCGGTCGCCGCGGCCGACAGCCTCGCCCTGCCGCTCATCGCCGGCGACCGCCTGGTCGGTGCGGTCGCGCTGCACGTGCCGGGACAGACCGAGTTCGCCGAGACCGAGGTCGCGTTCGTGGGCGCGCTCGCGAACCAAGCCGCGCTCGCGATCGACAAGGCCTCGCTGTATGCGCTCGAGCGGCGGACGTCGGAGCGGCTGCGCGAGCTCGACCGCGCGCGCTCGGACTTCGTGGCCGTGGTCACCCACGACCTGCGCACGCCGCTGTCGGTCGTCCGTGGCTACCTCGATCTCTTCGCCGAGCAGACCCGCAAGAACAAGAACGGTCACGGCCTGCCGCTCGCCGAGGCGACGGCGCAGGTCGAGCGGCTCGACCACCTCGTCGACCGGATCCTCGCGTCGGTGAAGGACGATCGGCCGGACATCAACGTCCGCCGGGCGCGGTTCGATCTTCGTGCCGGGCTCGTGTCCGCGGTGCGCGAGATGGGCCCGATGGCCCGCAAGCACACCCTGCGCGGCCCGCGGGCCGGTGGGCCGCTCTGGGCCCGCGGCGACAGGCGCCGGACGGCTGAAGTCGTCGCCGGCCTCGTGCACAACGCGACGAAGTACGCGCCTGCCGGGACCAGCATCACGGTCTCGGTCGCCCGGGAGAAAGATCGGGCGATCGTGCGCGTCGCCGACCAGGGACCCGGCGTTCCGCCGGAGGATCGCCGCCGGATCTTCGAGCCGTTCGTCCGGCTCGGATCGGATGAGATCTCCGGCGCGGGTATCGGACTGTTCTCCTGCCGCCGGGTGGCGGAGGCTCAGGGTGGCGCGCTGTGGTTCGAGGACCCGCCGGGCGGCACTCCGGGAAGCGTGTTCGCGTTCAGCGTGCCGCTCGCGCGGGGCGACGACCGGTGACGAGCGTCCTGATCGTGGACGACGATCGCGCGCTCGTGGGCATGGTGGCGTCATTGCTCGGTGCCGAGGGCTACGACCTGCTCACCGCGTACGACGGCGAGACGGCGCTGCGCCGCCACGCCGAGGATCTGCCGGACCTCGTCATCCTCGATCGCCGGCTGCCGAAGATGAGTGGCGACGAGATCTGCAAGCGCATCCGCGCGGTCGCCCAGACCCCGATCCTCATGCTCACCGGCGAGAAGGGCGAGGAGGAGCGGGTGCGGCTGCTCGATCTGGGCGCCGACGATTACCTCGAGAAGCCGTTCGGGCGCAAGGAGCTCCTCGCGCGAGTACGCGCCCTGCTTCGGCGCGCGCCACCGAACGCCGGGCGCGCGACCGCGAGCGCGATCGGCGGCCTCGTCATCGACGGACGCGCCCACAGCGCGCGGATGGGCGCCGATGAGCTGCCGCTCACCCCGACCGAGTTCCGGCTCCTGGCCGCGCTCGCCGCGCGGCCCGGCGAGCTCGTCGATCGGAAGGCCCTGCTGCGCGCGGGCTGGCCCGAAGAGCGCGATCCCGATCCCGAGTGGCTGAAGGCCCATCTGGCCCGGCTGCGCTCCAAGCTCGAGGCCGCCGGCGCGCCGGTCCCGGCGAACGTGCGAGGTGTCGGCTACAAGCTGGGCTGATCGCGCGTCACCGCGATCCCATGACGGTCGAGGTACGCGAGCAGGGCATCGGGCGTGACCTGTCGATCCGCCGGTACGAGTCCGCGCGGCTCGCGATCACCCGCGGCGAGCCGGCGCACGGCGATCGTCGCCGGACCGAGGGCCAGCAGGTAGCTGCCGCGCGGCGCACTGAGCACCCAGCGCGCGATCCCGGCAGATCCTTCGACCCGCACCGCGAAGACGCCCGCGCGAGTGCCGGCCAGCCGGGCCAGCCGCACGCCCACCGGCACGAGCGCGTCGAGCGCGCGGCGCGCCGTGTCAGAGCGGGCCGCAAGACCGAGCAGCGGCCCTGCTCCGAGGGTGTGCGGATCGACCCAGAAGGCGGCATCCCGAAGACCGGGCCAGATCGCGGGCAGCTGCACGGAGAGCGCGCTCTCGACCGCCATCCCGCGCACCGGCGAAAACTCGCACGCCCGTATCGCCGATGACCGGATCGACGCGAGGAACGATCGAGCGGTCGCGACGTTCGCCGTGTCGCGCGACGCCGGCGCGAGCCAGGCGTCGACCCGCACCGGATCACCGACGTCACTTGCTCGCACGAGCGTCGCCACGACCGCCGAGACCGCGCTGCACCCGGTGAGGACCGCGATGCCCTGAGCCGCGATGTCGGCGCTCCGTTCCGAGATCGACCGCGCGTATGACGCGCTGTCGGAGAGGTCGACGAGGTCGGACTGGCGCTCCAGCGCGACGTCGAGGAGCGCGTGCGTCCGCCGCTGGAACGGACCGACCGTGTCGAGGAGCACGTCGTTCGCATGCACGAGCGATCGCAGCGCGGACCGGTCTTCGACGTCGGCTTGATCGTGACCGACCGGGACGGCTGCGATGCCGTCCGCACGCAGGAGCGCGACCGCATGCCGGCCGAAGAAGCCGCGTGCGCCGAGGACCACGACGCGCCTCAGGCGAGCCTCCGCCCGAACACGACGAGCCACGGGACGAACAGCGCGAAGAGCGCCGCGGTGAACAGCCGGCTCGCCTCATCGCTTCCGGCGATCGCAGCGAGCGCGAGCCCGAAGCCGAGCAGCCAGACCGCCCACGACCATTGCGCGAGCCATCCCGTCAGGGCCGGGCTGCGCACAGTGAGTATCGCGCCGGCGACGCTGTACAGCCCGTTCGCCACGACCCCGCTGAGCCGAAGCGGTCCGCCGACGTCGAACGGCTGACCCGGCGACCAGGCGATCAGGGTCGATTCGGCGGTCAGATCCGCGAAGACGCCGAACGCCGCCACGCCGACGGCCAGCCGCGCGAGCCCGGGCCAGCCGAGCCGCGATCCCCACCACCAGAAGAAGGCGATCAACGACAGCGCGGCCGCGATCCACAGGCCCCAGCCCAGGCGCCACGCGATCAGGTGATCGGCGACATACGTCGCGTGCGCGGGCGTGGGCGCGAGCGAAACGCCTGGGGCGAGCACCGTGGCGAGGGCGATCGCGGCCGCGCCGTTGACGGCCGCGCAGGTCCAGGCCACGCGCGATTTCACCACGCGAAGTGTGACGGCGCCGCGCACCGAACGACAACCGTCGTGGACCTGACCCGTCACCGCGCGGCTCCTTAGCGTCCGTCCATGGACGAGCGGGACGCCTGCGCGCTGGTGGCGATCGCGCAGAAGGACGGCCGGCCGACACGCGAGGTGCTCGCCGAGACGATCCGCGGGCTCGAGTGCCTCGCGCACCGCAGCGGCTCGATCGACGGCGAGGGCGACGGCTCCGGCATCCTCTGCGACATCCCGCGCGACCTGTGGGCCGATGCGCTCGCCGGCGCGCGCCTGGATCCGGCGCAGGTGCATGACCGGCGGTTCGCGGTCGCGCACGTCTTCGTCCCGGCCGGCGACGACGAGCTCGTCGAGGCCGAGGTCCGGCGGATCTTCGCGCGGCATCGCATCCGGATCCTGCTCGAGCGTCACGCGACCACGCGGAGCGCTGCGCTCGGTAGGCGCGCGAAGGCCACCGAGCCGCGGTTCTGGCAGCTCGCGTTGCAGGTCCTCGGCCCGGCGCGGCGCGCCGGACGCCGGCTGTATCGCGTCGGCACCGAGGTCGAGCAACAGACGCCCGCGACGATCGTCAGCCTCTCCCGCAGCACGGTCGTCTACAAGCTCCGCGGGCACCCGCAGCAGCTCGCGGCGTACTTCACCGATCTCGCCGATCCGCGGTTCCGCACCTCGATGGCGTTCGGGCACAACCGGTACGCGACGAACACGACGACGAGCTTCGAGCGCGTCCAGCCATTCGCCGCGTTCGCGCACAACGGCGAGATCAACTCGATCTCGCGGCTGCGCGACGAGGTGGCTTCGCTCGACGTCGCGCTCTCGCGCGACGGGAGTGACTCGCAGGACGTCGACGCGACGCTGCGCGGCCTCGTGCTCGGCCGGGGCCTCGATCCGATCGAGGCGCTCGAGCTGCTCTTCCCGCCGATCGTGAGCGAGGTCCGGCGGATGGATCCGCAGGCCCAGGATGCGTATACGAGAGCCCGCGCGGCATTCGGTCCATACGCTCAGGGTCCGGCGGCGTTCCTCGCGCGGATCGGTGATCTCTGCCTCGTCGGCGTCGACGCGATGGGCCTCCGCCCGCTGTGGCACGTCGAGACGGACGAGGCCCACATCTTCGCGAGCGAGCGCGGGTTCATTCCGCTCGAGCGCTACAGCACGGACCCGCGGCCGCTCGCACCGGGCGAGCACGCCGGGCTCGAGCGGACCGCGCGCGGCTGGCGGTACCTCGACGAACGGACCCTCCGCGCGCGCTTCGTCGCGCTCCGCGCGAAGCGTGGCTGCGCTCCGGCCGACGATCGCCGCAGGCTCGAGACCGGTGGACCGACGGTCGTACCCGAGGCTGCCGCGAAGCAGCCGCGCCGCCGCGTGGAGCTCAGCGTCATGCCCGACGAGGTCGAAGATCTCGCGATCCGGCGCGAGCAGCAGCTCGCCGCGTTCGGCTACGAGCCCGAGGACGTGAAGCAGGCCGCGTTCATGGAGGAGA
>CAZMLV010000024.1:0-2831 GCA_964567235.1 uncultured Chloroflexota bacterium
CCCGAGGCCGTGGCCCAGATGGCCGAGTCGCGCGAGCGGCTCGAGAAGCAGCTCGCGTCGCTGCAGAAGAGCGGGGTCGACCAGACCGCGCTGGGCCTCGTCGCGCGGGCGGAGACGCTGAACGGCTCGAAGCTCCTGGTCCTGGACGTCGGCGACTACGACCAGCAGGTGCTGCGCGGTCTCGCCGATCGCGTCCGCGATGGGCTCGGGTCCGGGGTCACGGTCCTCGGCTCGACGCACGCCGGACGGCCCGGGCTCGCGGTCGCGGTGAGCAAGGATCTCGTCGAGCGCGTCCACGCGGGCAACCTCGTCAAGGAGCTCTCGTCGATCATCGGCGGGAGCGGGGGCGGTCCGGCCAACAGCGCGACCGGCGGCGGCAAGGATGCCGCGCGGCTGGGCGACGCGCTCGAGGCGGGCGCGCGCGCGGTCCGCGACAAGCTCGGAGGTCGCAATTAGCGCGAGCGTTGCCGGGGTCGAGCTCGCCTCGACGGCCGTCCGCGTCGTGGTCGGTCATCGCGAGTCCGGCCGGTTCAAGGTCACGGGCGTCGGCCACGCCGCCGTCCCGTCCACCGCGATGAGCGGCGGCTACATCGCCGATCGCCACGCGGTCGGCCAGGCCCTCGTGACCGCGTTCGCGGGCGCGGAGGGCACCGCGCGCGCCGAGAAGATCGTGGTCGCGATCGACGGCGATGACATCCGCACGTACCACGAGAGCACCACGTTCGAGCGCGAGGATCAGGGCGCGGCCGTGTCGCCCGGCGAAGCGCTCAAAGCGATCCGGCTCGCGCGTGAGGCCGCGGCGCACGCGGCCCGTGATCTCGCGGGCGACGATCCGGCGCTGCGCGGCGTCGCGACGGCGGCGCTGCGCGACGACATCGGTGGGTTCGTGCTGGACGGCCGGCGCCTCGGGTCGCCCGTCGGCGACCGCGGCCAGAAGCTCGAGGTGCGGACCGACATCGCCCTCGCCCCGCTCGTGCAGGCGGGCGGCGCCACCGCGACGCTGGAGTCCGCTCGGCGGCGGGGCACGGCGACCTCGGGCGCGTACGCGCTCGGCCGGCTCGTCGCCGAATCCGGCGTGGCGGAGGCGGGGGTCGCGCGCCTGGGAGCCGATCAGACGACGGTCTCGGTCGTCCGCGACGGGCGCGTGACCGGCACCCGCGTGTTCGCCGTGGGCAGCGACGCGCTCGTCGCGCGACGCACCGACGCGGACGCCGAGGTCTGGGCCCGCTGCGTCGTCGCGACCGTGCGGTCGCTCGGCCTCGAGGAGCCCGGCCGGTGGTATCTGGGCGGCGTGCCCGAGGGCCTGGCCGCGCTGCCGAAGGCCCTGGCAGCCGCGGCGAGCAGCGAGCGGGGAAGCTCCGTCGAGGTCCTGCCGCTGCGGACGAGCCTCGTCCCGCGGGTCGTCGCCGACGCGAGCCTGACGGCGGACGATCTGGTCGCCGCGGGCGCGGCGGCGCTCGGCGCGGAGGCCTACTCGTGAGCCGGACGGTCATCGATCTGGACGCACGCGCCTCGATCCTTGACGCGTCGGAGCGGCTCGCGGCCGCTCCCGCTGACGCGCCCGTCGTGTTCGTGGTGCCGGCGGGCGCGCCGTTCGCGCGCAACGCCGTGTTCCTCGATGTCGCTCGCACGCTCGCCGGCCAGCGGCGCATCTCGCTCGTGTCGAGTGATCCGCGGGCGCGGTCGATCGCGGCGTCGGTCCATGTCCCCGCGTACGCGTCGCTCGGGTCGCTCGAGCGCGAAGAGCTCGATCCGACCGAGAAGCTCGGCGCGCCTCGCCGCGCGGCGCTGGCGAGCGTCGCCGCCCGCCGACCCGCTCCATCCCTCGGTTCGCCCGCGCGCGCGATCGCGATCGCCGCGAGCGTCCTCGGCGCCGTCCTGCTCCTGCTGGCCGTCGTGCTCCCGTCGGCTGCGGTGAGCGTGACGCCGTCCTCGATCCCGATGCCCGGCGCGACCTTCACGATCCGCGCGGGCCCCGGCGGTGAGGTGCCGGCGCAGCCGTTGTCGGCGACGATCACGACGAAGGTCACCGGCACCGCCACCGGGTCCCGGACCCAGGACATCAAGGCCACCGGCTCGGTGCACTTCACCAATCAGACGACCGACGACCTGACGATCCCGAAGGGCACCGTCGTCCAGACGACCACCGGTGCCGACCGGGTCCAGTTCGCGACCACCGAGGCGAAGACCTTGCCGCGTAGCGTCATCGTGTTCGTGACCGTGATCCCGGGCACCGCCGACGTCGCGGTGGAGGCCGTCGCCGGCGGCGTCGCCGGCAACGTCGCCGCCAACCGGATCGTGGTCAGCAACAACGCGCGCTACCAGGTCACGAACCCGGCCCCGACGACCGGCGGCGACACGAAGAAGATCCCGGTCGTGCTGGCCGAGGACTACACCGTCGCGACCGTGAAGGGGAACGTGGATCGGGCGCTCGCGGATGAGGGGAACAACCAGAAGCTTCGGTGGAAGTCGCAGCTGGCCGGCGACGCGGTGGTCTGGGTCGGCACGCCGTCGCTCACGTCGCAGGGTGGCCTAGCCGACGTCGTCGGGAAAGAGGTGGCGACGTTCGACGTTCCGGTGACCGCGACCGTGCAGGGGTTCGCCGTCGCGGGCGATCAGCCGACGAAGGCGGCGCTCGAGCGGTACCGCACGATGGCCTCCCCCGGCAACGTGCTCGATGAACGGAACGCGCAGTTCAACGCGGTCGCGACCGTCGCGGATAACGGCGTGTCCTGGAAGATCACCGCGTCCGGGACCCAGTCGCCCCAGCTCGACTCGGTACGGATCCGCGGTGCGCTCGCTGGGCGCACTCCGGCAGAGGTGCGCGAGCT
>CAZMLV010000024.1:2841-17649 GCA_964567235.1 uncultured Chloroflexota bacterium
ACCTGCGGATCTCGCCCGACTGGTGGCCGCGGATGCCGCTGCTCGATGCGCGCATCGCGGTCAACTGACGTGCGCTATCTTGCGCTCGACGTCGGCGACCGCCGGATCGGTCTCGCGGTCGGGGATGACGCGTTCGGCCAGAGTCGCGCGTTGCCGACCCTTCGCCGATCGCGACGCCTCGAGGCGGACATCGAGCGGATCGCACGCCTCGCCCGCGGCGAGAAGGTGGGTGGCTTCGTGGTCGGTCTGCCGTTGACGCTGCGTGGCGAGGTCGGGCAGCAGGCGGAGCGCGTTCGGCGCTTCGCCGCGGAGCTCGCCGCGACCGGGATCCCCGTGGAGCTGTACGACGAGCGCAATACGACGATCGAGGCCGTCGCGCGTGGCGCCGAAGATCCCGATGCCGGTGCGGCGCGCGTGCTGCTCGAGGACTTCTTGAGCACGAAACGGTGAGCCAGACCCCGCCGATCTACCGCGGCCCCGTGCGCGCGCCTGCCCGCGGCCGGCGGCGCCCGCCGCGGAAGCGCTCGAGTGCCGGCCCGCTGGTGTTCGCACTGGTCGTGGTCGCCGCCGCGCTTGCGTTGTTCTTCCTCGCGCGGCCCCTCGCCACCGACGCGATCGTGCAGGCGGCCGACGACCACGACACGCTGCTCCGCCAGTCCGCCGTGCGGGCGATCATCGCGCCAAGGGTCGAGCCACTGGTCGACGTCCCGGCGGACCCGAACGCCAAGACCGTGGACTTCACGGTCCGGCGTGGCGCGAACGCGTCTCAGATCGCGGCGGATCTCCAGGTCGCCGGGCTGATCAAGTCGGCGCTCGCGTTCAAGTTCGTCCTCTTCGAGGACGGCATCGAGAACTCGATGCAGACCGGGACGTACAAGGTGTCCGCCGCCCTCAGCCCCCGTGACCTCGCGACCCTGTTCCAGAAGGCGCCCGGCGACCAGGTCGCGCTCCGGATCATCGAGGGCTGGCGGCTCACGGAGGTCGCCGCGGCGGTGAACAAGGCGTTCCCGTCGATCAGCGCGGCGGACTTCGCGGCCGCGGCGGTCGTGGGCACGCGGAACAACTTCGTGCTGAGCGGACTCGATCCGAAGACGTCGCTCGAAGGGTTCCTCTTCCCCGATACGTACTTCCTCCGTCCCGACGCGACGGCCGACCAGATCATCGGGATCCTGCTCGACAACTTCGAGACGAAGGCCGGTCCGACGCTGCGCACCGCCGCGGCCGCCAGGAGCGTCGCGATCTACGACATGGTCAAGCTCGCCTCGATCGTCGAACGCGAGGCCCGTGACCGCAAGGAGAGCCCGACGATCGCCGGGGTGTACCAGCACCGCCTCGACATCGGGATGAAGCTCGATGCCGACCCGACGATCCAGTACGCGAAGGGCACCTGGGACGAGCTCTCGCTCGACGACCTGAAGCTCGATTCGCCGTACAACACGTACCTGAATGCCGGGTTGCCGCCGAGCCCGATCGCGAACCCGGGGCTCGCCGCGGTGCAGGCGGCAGCGCAGCCAGAGAAGACCGACTTCCTGTACTTCGTCGCGAAAGACGATGGGACCGGCGATCACGCGTTCGCGAGGACGCTCGAGGAGCAAGAGGCGAACCGGGTCAAGTACGGGAATAAATGAACGCGAGCGACGAGCGGCTCCGCCGCAAGGAGCACGCACCACCAGCCCTGGGCGGTCTCCGGCCGCAGGCCGGAGATTGAGCAAATGAACGGATGAGCGTCGTCTACCTACTCGGCCATCCGGTCGAGCACTCGCTGTCGCCGGCCATGCACAACGCGGCGTTCCGCGCCCTCGGGCTCGCGCACACGTACGAGGCGTTCGACGTGACCGCCGACGCGCTGCCCGCCGCGGTCCAGCGGGTCCGCAGCGGCGAGCTGCTCGGTGCGAACGTGACGGTCCCCCACAAGGAGGCCGTGATGACGCTGGTGGACACCTGGGACGGACCGACCGCGGAGATCGGCGCGGCGAACACGCTCTCGCGAACGGCCGATGGCAAGCGCGTCCTCGCGTCGAACACCGACGCGGTCGGCTTCGCGTACGCGACACGGAACCTGGCGTTCGACGGCGCGCGCGTCCTGCTGCTCGGCGCGGGCGGCGCGGCGCGAGCGGTCCTCGTGGCGCTGCTGGTCCGGGGCGCACACGTCGTGATCGCGAACCGCTCGCCCGAGCGCGCGCGGACGCTCGCGCGCGCGATCCCGCACCCGGTGGAGCGCACACCGCGGGTGATCGACTGGGCGACCCGCAGCGATCTCGCCGAGACGGACATCGTGGTCAACGCGACGTCTCTTGGCCTGCGCGGAGAGGACCCGCTGGACGGCGCCCCGCTGCGTCGCGGGCTCACCATCGTGGATCTCATCCCGACCGCCGTCGCGACGCCGCTCGTGAGACGCGCGCGGGCGTCCGGGCTGGACGTCGTGGACGGGCTTCCGATGCTCCTGCAGCAGGCCGCATCGTCGTTCAAGATCTGGACCGGGCAGGATGCGCCGGTGGACGTGATGCGAGCGGCGTTGTTCGCGAGCGTGAGCTAGGGTGCGGTTCCTCACCGCGGGCGAGTCGCACGGTCCCGGCCTCTCGATCATCGTCGACGGTGTGCCCGCAGGGCTCGCGATCGACGGTGCCGCGATCGACGCGGACCTGCGGCGCAGGCAGCTCGGCTACGGCCGCGGGGCGCGCCAGCGCATCGAGCATGACCGTGCGCGCATCACCGGTGGCGTTCGTCACGGCCGGACCACCGGCGCGCCGGTCGCGCTCTGGATCGAGAATCGCGATGCGGTCAACTGGGAGCGCGTCATGAGCGTGATCCCTCTCGCGGAGGGCCCCGACGCGGTCACCCGACTCAGACCTGGCCACGCCGATCTTGCCGGCGCGCTCAAGTACGGCCACGAGGACGTTCGCGACGTCATCGAGCGCGCGAGCGCGCGCGAGACCGCCGCCCGGGTGGCCGCAGGCGGCATCGCGCGAGCGATCCTCGCGACCGTCGACGTCGACGTGCTGAGCGAGACCATCCGCATCGGCGATGTGACCGCGACCGCGCGGTTCGACCGCGAGGCCATCGAGGCGAGCGAGGTGCGCAGCGGGGACCCCGCAGCGTCGGCGCGCATGGTGAGCGCGATCGGCGCGGCCCGCGACGCCGGCGACACGCTCGGCGGTGTGACCGCGGTGCGCGCGTCGAACGTCATCGCCGGTCTCGGCAGCTACGCGCAGTGGGACCGCCGGCTCGACGGCCGGATCGCCCAGGCCCTGGCCTCGATCCCGTCGGCCAAGGGCGTGGAGTTCGCCGACGCCTTCGACGCGGCGGGCGAGCGCGGCAGCCAGGTCCACGATCCGATCGAACGGCGGGGTACCGGTTTCGGGCGGCCGCGCAACCGCGCCGGCGGCCTCGAGGGCGGGGTCACCAACGGCGAGGACGTGGTCGTGCGCGTCGCGTTCAAGCCCATCTCCACGCTCATGAAGCCGCTCCCATCGGTCGACCTTCGAACTGGCGAGGCCGCCCCGGCGCACGTCGAGCGGAGCGATATCTGCATCATCCCCGCGGCCGGGGTGGTGGCCGAGGCCATGCTCGCGCTCGTCCTCGCGGACGCGCTCTGCGCGAAATTCGGCGAGGACACGATCGACGACATCACCTCGGCGGTCGCGCGGTACCGCGAGCGCCTGAAGCCGATCGCCGACCGCTGATGCATCTCTTCCTCACCGGACCGCCGGGGATCGGCAAGTCGTCCGTCGCGCCCCTGCTCGCGGAGGCGCTCGGCGGGCGCGCGATCGACCTCGACGACGAGATCGAGCGCGTGGCCGGGAAGCCGTGCACGAAGGTGATCACCGAGGACGGGATGCCGCGTTTCCGCGCGCTCGAATCCGAGGCGCTGGCGGCGCTCGGGCCGACCCCGGCGCTCATCGTCGTCTCGACCGGCGGCGGGGCCGTGCTCCTCGAGTCGAACCGCCGGCGAATGTCCGAGCTCGGTCTTCGTGTCGGGCTCACCGGCACGGTCGCGACGGTGGCCCGCGGCATCGCGGCGACGATGGGGAAGCGGGCGCACCTGGACGTCGGCCCGCGGCAGCACGCGGCGCGCGTCCTGAAGGAGCGGCGCGACGTCTACGCGGACGTCGACGCGGCGTTCCGGGTCGACGGCGTCGAGCCGCATGAGGTCGCGCTCGCGATCGCCGCCTGGCTGGTCTCTGCGCGGGGGGTGCGGATCGACGTGCAGGCGTCGCGGCGGTACCCGGTGCTGATCCGGGCGGGGCTCCTCGAACACGTCGGGACGCACCTCCGGGACATCGGCTGGCAGGGCCGGGTCGCCATCGTCGCCGATGCGCTCACCGCCGCGCGGTACGGACCGGCGGTGCGCCGCTCGTGCGCCGCGGCCCGCCTCGACGCCGCGGTCATCACGGTGCCCCGGGGCGAGCGCGCGAAGACCGTCGCGATCCTCGCCAAGCTCTGGGCCGCGTTCGGGGTCGCGGGGATCGGGCGGGATGGCGGCGTCATCGCGCTCGGCGGCGGCACGGTCGGCGATGTCGCAGGCTTCGCCGCGGCGACGTACCTGCGCGGCGTGCGGGTGGCGCATGTCCCGACGACGCTGCTCGCGATGGTCGACTCGTCGATCGGCGGCAAGACCGGCATCGACCTCGCGCGGGGAAAGAATCTGGCCGGCGCATTCCATCAACCCGACGCCGTCCTCGCCGACCCGAGCGCGCTCGCATCCCTGCCGCGGCGTGAGCGCAGCTCGGGCTTCGCGGAGATCGCGAAGTGCGCGTTCCTGTCCGATCGTGACTCGGTCGCCCAGCTCGAACGATCCGCCGCCGCGGTGGTCGCAGGCGATCTCGGTCCGACGCTTGGGTCGATCGCGCTCGCCGCGACGGTCAAGGCGGGCATCGTCGCGGTCGACGAACGTGAGTCGGGATTGCGCGAGCTGCTGAACTTCGGCCACACGCTGGGCCACGCGTACGAGGCCGCGAGCCGCTACCAGGTGACGCATGGGGAGGCCGTGAGCATCGGGATGGTCTTCGCCGCGGCGCTCGCCGACGTGCTCGATCTCGCCCCGACCGCGCTGCGCGAGCGGCTCGAGACGCTCCTGCGGACGGCCGGCCTGCCGGTCCGGGCGAAGCTGCCGGCGCGCACGTGGTCGCTCCTGCTCAGCGACAAGAAAGCCCGCCACGGATCGGTGCGGTGGATCCTGCCCAGGACGATCGGCCGGTTCAGCGAGGTCACCGATGTCGGCGCGCGGTCGCTCCGTCAGGCCGCGGCGATCGTGGAGGGACGATGAAGCTGCTGCTGCTGAACGGTCCGAACCTCAACACGCTCGGGACGCGCGAGCCGGCGATCTATGGGACGACGACGCTCGTCCTGGTCGTCCAGCGCTGCCGCGACCTGGCCGGGGCGGGACACACGATCGCCGACTTCCAGTCCAACCATGAAGGCGCGCTCATCGACTTCCTGCAGGAGCACGCGGACGCGGATGGTGCCATCATCAATCCAGGCGGTCTCGCCCACACCTCGATCGTCCTGCGCGATGCCGTCGCGGCCTGCGCGTTCCCGGTCGTCGAGGTCCACATCAGCGACATCGGCAAGCGCGAGCCGTTCAGGCACCATACGTATCTGAAGGACGTCACCGCACACCAAGTGATCGGAAAAGGAGTGGCGGGATACGAAGAGGCCCTCACGTGGCTTCTTCAGAACGCTTCGACAGCGCGCAAGCAGCGCAGCTAGGGAGTCAGTATCCCGCGCCAGCGGAAAGAATGGTCAGTACCGGCGAGATCAAGCGCGGCATGACGATCGAGCTCGACGGCACCCTGTACCAGATCGTCGAGTTCCAGCACATCAAGATGGGCCGCGGCAGCGCGCAGGTGCGGATGAAGCTCCGCAACGTGCGGCGCGGCGACCTCATCGAGAAGACGTTCCAGGCCGGTGACCGGTTCGCGCGCGCGCGGTTGGACCACCGCGACGTGCAGTACATGTATCACGACGGGGACCTCTACCACTTCATGGACACCAAGACGTACGACCAGGTCGCGCTCAACGGCGACCAGCTCGGTGACGGTGTGAATTACCTGACCGACGGGATGGTCGTGACGCTGAACGAGTACGAGGGCGAGCCGATCGGCGTCGACCTGCCGCCGTCGGTCGTCCTCACCGTCAAGAGCGTCGAGTTCGGCCTCAAGGGCGATACCGCGACCGGCGCGAACAAGCCCGCGACGCTCGAGTCGGGTCTCAAGGTGAACGTCCCGCTGTTCGTGAACCAGGGCGACAAGATCAAGGTCGACACACGGACCGGGGAGTACATCGAACGGGCGTCGTGACCGGCGCGCCGACCAACGTTCTGCGCGTCGGCCAACTCACCGCACGCATCGGTGAGCGACTTCAGGCAACGGACGAGTTCAAGGATCTGTGGGTCGAAGGCGAGATCGTCGAGACCTCGCGGTCATCTGCCGGACATGTGTACTTCACGCTGAAGGACAACACGGCGCAGCTGCAATGCGTCTTGTTCGCGATGCAAGCGGTGAATGTGCCGCTGACGCCGCGCCAGGGCCTGCGGGTCGTAGCCCATGGCTACATCGAGGTGTATGTAAGAGGCGGCTCGTACAACCTCCGCTGCGACGATGTGCGACCCGCCGGAGCGGGCGACGCATTCCTCCGGCTCGAGGCGCTGCGCAAGCGCCTCGAGGCGGAGGGGCTGTTCAAGCAGGAGCGCAAGCGCACGCTGCCCGCCCGGCCGCGGCGCGTCGGGGTGATCACGAGCCCGACCGGCGCGGCCTGGCACGACGTTCAGACGGTCTGCCTGCGCCGGGATCCGCGCGTCGAGCTCATCTTCGCGGCGGCGCAGGTGCAGGGCGCCGGCGCGGTCGAATCGATGATCGCGGCCTTCGATGGTCTCGCGCAGCTCCGCGATCTCGACGTGATCATCCTCGCCCGCGGCGGCGGCGCGAGCGAGGACCTGTCGCCGTTCAACGACGAGGCGCTCGTCCGGGCCGTCTCGCGGGCAGGCCGGCCGGTCTGCAGCGGGGTCGGCCACGAATCCGACGTGACCCTGGTCGATCTCGCCGCGGACGTGCGGGCGCCGACGCCGTCAGTGGCCGCGGAGCTCGTCGTCCCGGATGCCGGCGCGGACGTCGCGTCGCTCGCGCGCCTTCGGCGCCGCATCGACGGACGCGTCCGGGAGATCGCGGGCGATCGCCGGCGCCGCGCGGTGAACGCGAAGCGGCTCCTCGACCGGCGGGCACCGGCGGCACGCATCGCCGAGCTCCGGCTCCAGCTGGATGACAGCCGGCGGGCGATCGACCGCGCGATCGCGCGGGCGGTCCCGCTCCGGCGCCAGCGCACCGTGAGCGCGCGCCGGCGGCTGGAGGCACTCTCCCCATTGGCCGTCCTCGGCCGGGGCTATGCGATCGTCGAGGGCTCGGATGGCCGCGTCAGGACCGAGGCGGCCGCACTCCGTGCGGGCGAGCAGGTCACGCTGCGGATGCGGGATGGCCGAGCCGGCGTGCGGATCGATTCCGTGGAGGTGACCGATGGCCGATCCTGACGCCGACCGACCGATCGAGGCCGCGCTCGAGCGGTTGGAGGCGATCGCCGACACCCTCGAGGACCCGGCGCTCGATCTCGATGCGGCCGTCCGGCTGTACGAGGAGGGCCTTCGGTTGTACGCGGAGTGCACGAAACGGCTCGACGCCGCTGATCAGCGCATCACGAAGCTGGCCGATGCCCTGGCCCAGCAAGGGAAGCGGCCACCGGCCTAGCGAGCCTCGGGCTCGAGCAGGTGAGCGTCAGGTTTCGAGCAGGTATGGAATGACCTTTGGCGTAACGATGGGGTAACGCACAGCCAGGATCCGCGGTTTACCTTCCCGAGGAGCGAGTTGGGTGCGAACACGCACGATCGCTCGGTCCACAGGGAAGGGAACAGTCGTGAGGAAGATCGCGCTCGCCACGCTCCTGTTGATCGCCACGGCGCAGCTCGCCGCGGGCGGCCTGCTGGCCCGCGGGGCGACCCTCGACAGCGGGGAGAACGACCTCCTCGCGCAGGTGAACAGCTTCCGCGTCGCGCGCGGCCTTTCCACGCTGGTCGTCTCCGACGCACTGACGCTGGCCGCGAAGTGGATGGCCACCGACATGTCGGTGAACAACTACTTCCAGCACACCTCGCTCGACGGCCGCTCACCGACGCAGCGGATGGCCGATGCCGGCTACCCCGCCTTCGCGACGTGGTCCGGCGAGGATCTCGCGGCCGGCTATACGAGTGCCGCCGAGGTCCTGCAGGGGTGGATCAACAGCCCGGCGCATCTGGCGGTCCTCACCAATCCCGCCTACCGCGCGATCGGGATCGGCCGCGCGTATTCGAGCGCATCGACCTACGGCTGGTACTGGGACGCGGACTTCGGCGGGATCGCCGATCAGGGGGCGAGCGCCGCGGCCTTCGATCAGGGCTTCCACTCCGCGCTGGCCGCGCAGAGCGCGAATCCGACGCTTGCGCCGGGCGAGGTGACGACGCTCGTCATCGCGTTCCGCAACACCGGCTACCGCGGCTGGTACCAGGGCAGTCCGGGCCAGCAGGCGAACCTCGCGACCGCGACGCCGCTCGACGTCGCGCGGCCCGACCTCGCCCAGGGCTGGCTCTCGGACAATCGGATCGCGACGACGACCACGAGCTACGTCGGGCCCGGCCAGACCGGCTGGTTCCAGTTCCAGATCCACGCACCCGCCACACCGGGCACCTACCGGCTCAGTGTGCGTGGAGTGATCGACGGCGCGACGTGGCTCGAAGACGCGGGAGCCTTCTGGACGATCACGGTCCGCTGACGCGGCCCCAGATCCCCGCGCGCCGATAGCTTCGGACCATCGCGATCCCGATCGCGAGCTGCGCGATCCCGATCGCGCCTTGGAGCGCCGCGTACCACCGCGGGCCGTCGAGCGGCGCCACGCCCACGAGCTCGAGCGCAGATGCGACGATCCGAATGGCCCCGGCGAGAAAGGCCACGATGATCAGCCAGAACAGCCACCGCCAGCGACGAACGACGCCGATCGCGCTGAACGCGATGAGCATCGAGATCCCGCCGAAGAACGTGATCGGCGGCACCGCCGACGCGGTCAGGCCGTAGATGTCCGGTGCGGCAATGAGGATCGCGCCCAGCGCCACCCACACGGTCGCGAAGAACGCCAGGACCGCGACCTGGATCCGACTCACGCGGTGACGGGCGCGCGGACGCGACGAAGGAATGGCTCGAGCGCCTCGAGGAACGGCTCGGGGCGCAGGCCGTGGATGCGGTGGCCGACGCTCGGGAACTTCACCAGCTGCGCGTCGGGCCACTTCTTGACCAGCGCTTCGGCCTCGCCCTCCTTCAGCGCGCTGCCGTCCGCGGTGTGAGCGGCGAGGAGCAGCGTGGGCATCGTCGGCACGGCACTCACGACTTGCTCATGGCCGTCGGGTTTGCTGTGGCCGAACTGCTCGACGAACGCCGGGTCCACGTCCTTGTAATACGTCGCCAGGCGGTCCGCGGCGTAGAAGCCACGGACCTCGCCGACGGTGCGCTCGCCGCGCGGCCCGCGGGCCGGTAGCGGCACCGACGCCACGGCGCGCTTGAACGCCGACGGCTCGGCGCGCTTGTCCAGCGCCGCGCGCACATCCTTGTAGTACTGCGCCCGCCAGTCGCGGTCCCAGTTGTCCACGACCGGCTCCTCGAGGACGAGCGCCCGCACCGACGCGGGCCGCTTCGCGGCGGCGACGAGCGCGGTCGCGCCGCCGAGCGAGTGGCCGATGACGATCGCCGGTCCACCGGCGACGGACTCGATGACCCGCAGCAGGTCGTCGGCGAGCTCGCCGATCGCGTAGCTCGCCGCGCGCGCGCTCTTGCCGTGTCCGCGCGCGTCGTAGGCGATCACGCGGTACCGGGTCGCGAGCCGAGGGAAGATGTTCTCCCAGTCCTCGGCGCGGAACGTCGCGCCGTGGAGCAGGACGATCGGCGGTTCGCCCGCAGCGCCGCCCGCGGAGTCGTAGTACGCGAGCTTTGGATCAGCTTTGAGCGTGCGCGAACGAGGTAAACGCTTCGGCATCGCGCGAAGTCTAGGGATAGGCTTTCGCCGGTGATGGCGACGCGCGTGCGACTCGATCAGCTGCTCGTCCAACGTTCGCTCGCTCCGAGCCGCGAGCGCGCCCAAGCGCTCATCCTCGCGGGCGCCGTGCGCGTCGACGGCGAGGTCGCGGACCGCGCGGCCGCACCCGTCTCCGATGCCGCCGCCATCACCGTCGCCTCCGGTCCGCGATTCGTCTCGCGTGGTGGCGAGAAGCTTGATGCGGCACTGGACGAGCTCGGCGTGAAGGTGGCCGGGATGGTCGCGCTCGATGTGGGGTCGTCGACCGGCGGCTTCACAGATTGCCTCCTCCAGCGCGGCGCCGTGCGGGTCTACGCGATCGACGTCGGCAAAGGCCAGCTCGACTGGAAGCTCCGCACCGACGCGCGAGTCGTGGCGCGTGAGGGCGTGAACGCGCGCGAGGGGTTCGAGCTCCCGGAGCGCGTCGATCTCGTCGTCGCCGACGTCTCGTTCATCTCGCTGCGGATCGCGCTGCTGCCGTCGTTCCGGCACCTGCGCGAGGGCGGTGACGTCGTGGCGCTGGTGAAGCCTCAGTTCGAGGCCGGCCGCGCCGCGGTCGGCCGCGGGGGGATCGTCCGCGACGCGAAGGACCGCGCGGACGCCACGGTGGCGGTATGCGAGGCCTTCACCGCGGTGGGGGTCGGCACCGTCGCGATCGTGCCATCGCGCCTCCCGGGTCGCGAGGGGAATCGCGAGATCTTCGTCCACAGCCGCAAGGGCGATCCCGGCCTCGCGCCAGGCCGGATCCGCGAGCGAGCGGCCGAGGCCGCGGAGTGAAGCTCGCGTTCGCGGTGCGGCCGGACTGGGACGTCGCGGCCGCGGCCGCGCGGGACGCGGCGACCCGCGCGCGCGCGAAGGGGCACGAGGTCATCGAGGTGAAGCTCGATTCGCCATCGCTCGCGCGTGAGGTCGCCGGTGCCGAGGTCGCGATCGTATTCGGCGGCGATGGCACCATGCTGCGCGCAGCCCGGGCCCTCGCGCCGCTCGCGATCCCGATGCTCGGCGTCAACCTCGGCCGGCTCGGCTTCCTCGCCGGCGGATCGATCGACGAGCTCGACGGGCTCCTTGCGGAGATCGCCGCCGGCCGATGCACGACGGAGGAGCGGACCCTGCTCGAAGCGCACGTCCGCCGGCAGGGCGCTCCCGACCTCGAGGCCCTCGCGTTGAACGATGTGGTCGTTGCCCGCGGACGCGAGGTGCGCTCGATCCACATCGGCGTCACCATCGACGGCGCGCCGTTCACGACCTACTGGTCGGACGGCCTCATCGTCGCGACCGCCACGGGAAGCACGGCATACGGCATGTCCGTCGGCGGCCCGCTCATCATCCCGTCGTCGCGCGCGATGATGATCGTGCCGATCGCACCGCATCTCTCGTTCCCGAACGCCGTCGTGCTCGACGTGGATCAGACCATCGCCCTCGAGGTCCTCGATGAGCCCGCGCGGCTGTCGCTCGACGGTCAGGAGGAGCACGACCTGCATGTCGGCGATCGGATCGACGTGCGCCGCGCGAAGCCGGTCGCGCGCTTCGTGCGGACGGCGACGATGCGTCCATTCCTCACGCTCCTGCGCAAGAAGATCCTCAAGGAAGAGGGCGGGCCGATGTGATGCTCGACCCGCAGGCAGCCGTCGCTGCGATCCGCGCGAAGACCAAGCTCCAGCCGCAGGTGGCGATCGTCCTCGGGTCCGGTCTCGGCCGGCTGGCCGACGAGGTCGCCGGCGCGACGCGCATCGCCTACGAGGAGATCCCGGGCTGGGAGCGCAGCACCGCGCCGGGACACTCGGGCGAGCTGGTCGTCGGCGTCTTGGCGGGGAAGACCGTGGCGGTCATGAAGGGCCGCTTGCACTATTACGAGGGCTACGACATGAGCGCGGTGGCGTTCCCGGTCGCGGTGTTCAAGGCCTGGGGGATCGACACGATCATCCTCACCAACGCGTGTGGCGGCCTCAATCCGAAATTCAAGGCCGGCGATCTCATGCTGCTCGAGGATCACATCAACTTCATGCCGGCGAATCCGTTGCGCGGGCCGAACGACGAGCGGCTCGGGCCGCGATTCCCGGACATGGTCGGGACGTACAGCGAGGAGCTCCGGACGATCGCGAAGGCCGTGGACCCGGATCTCCGTGAAGGCATCTACGTCGCGGTCCCCGGTCCGAACTTCGAGACGCCCGCGGAGCTGCGGATGCTGAGAGGGTTCGGGGCGGACGCGGTGGGGATGAGCACCGTGCCCGAGGTCATCGCCGCGCGCCACCTCGGGCTGCGGATCCTCGCGATCGCGACGGTGACGGACATGGCCACCGGGATCCCGGGCCAGATCGAGCACGTGACCGGCGAGCAGGTGCTCGAGGTCGCGAACCGGGCCGGCGCGCGGCTCGGCACGCTGGTCAAGGGCGTGGTCGCGAAGCTCTAGGAGAATGCGAACGGTCGAGCTCGTCGAGCGCAAGCGCGACGGCGGGCGGCTCACCGCGGCCGAGATCGCGTTCCTCGTCAGCGGCTACACGAAGGGCGAGATCCCCGACTACCAGATGGCCGCCTTCTGCATGGCCGTCGTCTGGCGTGGCATGGACATGCGCGAGACGGCCGATCTCACCGCGGCGATGGTCGCGACCGGCGAGCGCCTCGACCTGCGCCGCTTCGGCCGGGTCGTCGACAAGCACTCCACCGGAGGCGTGGGGGACAAGACGACGCTCGTGGTGGCGCCGCTCGTCGCGGCATGCGGCCTTCCGGTCGCGAAGATGAGCGGCCGGGGCCTGGGGTTCTCCGGCGGCACGCTGGACAAGCTCGAGTCGATCGCCGGCTACCGCGTCGATCTCTCGACGCAGGAGTTCCTCACCCAGCTCGAGCGCATCAGCATCGTGCTCACCGGGCAGACCACGGACCTGGCCCCGGCGGATGGGAAGCTGTATGCGCTTCGCGACACCACCGGGACCGTGCCCGCGATCCCGCTCATCGCCTCGAGCATCATGTCGAAGAAGATCGCGGCCGGCGCGAGCGCGGTCGTGCTTGACGTCAAGGTCGGCAGCGGCGCGTTCATGAAAACGCTGGCCGAGGCGCGGAGCCTTGCACGCACGATGGTCGCGATCGGGAGAGCCCATGGCCTGAAGGTGACCTGCGAGCTCACCGACATGGACCAGCCGCTCGGCCGGGCGGTGGGGAACAGCCTCGAGGTGGCCGAGGCGATCGCGACGTTACGCGGCGAGGGACCGCCCGATCTCCTTTCGCTGACGCGGCTCGCGGGAGTCGAGATGCTGCTGCTGGGCGGCAAGGCCCGGGATCGCGCATCGGCGCTGCGGCGCATCGACCAGGTACTCGCCGACGGCAGCGGTCTCGCGAAGCTACGCGCGCTGGTGGTCGCGCAGGGCGGCGATCCGCGGATGATCGACGACCCGGGTCGGCTCCCGCGAGCGCCGCACGTGGAGACCCTCCGGGCGACCCGCACCGCGTACGTGCGGCGGATCGCAGCCGATGCCGTCGGCATCGCGTCCGTTCGCCTCGGGGCGGGCCGCGAGAAGAAAGGCGATCCGATCGATCACCGGACCGGCATCCTGCTGCACGCGAAGGTCGGTGCGCGGGTCGAGCGCGGCGCCGCGTTCGCCGAGGTCCATCACGCCGGCCGGCCCGGCGACGCTGCCGCGATCGAACAGGTGCGCGAGGCGTTCGCCTGGAGCGCGCGGCCGGTGGCGCGGCCGAAGCTCGTGCTCGGGCGCGTGGCGGGCTAGGCCGCGGGCTCGACGACCTCGGCTTCGATCATCGCGAGGAATGCGTCGACGACCGACGCATGCCACTGCCGGCCGCGCTCGCGGAGCAGCTCGGCCCGGACGGCCGGCCACGGGAGCGCCTTCCGGTAGGCCCGGTCGGTGGTCATCGCGTCGTAGCTGTCCGCCACCGCGATCACCGAGACCTCGAGCGGAAGCTCCCAGCCGCGCAGGCCCCGCGGGTAGCCGGTCCCGTCGACCCGCTCGTGGTGCGAACGCACGAACTCCGCGCCCTCCCAGAACGCCGGCAGCTTCTCGAGCAGCGCGTACCCATGCTCGGCGTGCTCGCGCATCACCTCGCGCTCGCACGCGTCGAGGCCGGCCGGCTTCAGCAGCACCGCATCTGGCGTCGCGATCTTCCCGATGTCGTGGAGGAATGCTGCCTCGCGGATGAGCTCGATCTGGACGGCGTCCATGCGCATCGCGCGCGCGAGGCGCTCGGCATAGTCAGCCACCCGCTGCGAGTGACCGTAGGTGTACTGGTCACGCTGCTCGATCAGCGTGGCGAGCGCGCGTGCAGCTTGCTTCGTGCCCGCGGCGATCCGAGCGGTGTTGCGCAAGGCCAGGAGCACCAGGGCGGACGGCGCGACGCAGACCGCAAGGGTGCGCGGCGCGGCGCGCGCGGCCCCGGCGCCGAGGGCGCCGACCACGTAGAGCGAGAGGAGCTGCGCCGCGTCGCGCCGGTGGCGGGCCCACCATTTCGCCAGTGGCCTGCGCCGGAGCTGGAGCGCGACCGCGACATCGACGACCGTCGAGTTCACCGCGAACTTGAGGAGCGCCGCGGCCGCGATCGCCGGCAGCGTGGAGAGCGACGGAGCGGCGCCGCCGGCGAGCAGGGTGAACGTGATCGAGGCCGCGCCGGTGTCGATGACGACCGCCGAGACGTTGAACGCGCGGTTGTACCAGCTCATCCGGCCGCGCAGGCCGGCGAGCGCGGTGCTGCCGCCCGCGACCAGCATCGCGAGCGCCG
>CAZMLV010000025.1:0-2202 GCA_964567235.1 uncultured Chloroflexota bacterium
TCCCGTTCCCTCCGATGGAGGCCGAGCTCGTCGACGGCCTGCCGACCGGCGAGCGTTGGCGGTACGAGCCGAAGTGGGACGGCTTCCGCGGCGTGCTCGAGAACGACGGTGGCGAGATCGCGGTCTGGAGCCGGAACGGTCGCCCGCTGCTTCGGTATTTTCCCGAGCTCCGGGTCATCGGCGAACGGCTGCCGCCGCACTCCGCGCTCGATGGCGAGATCGTCATCGAGCGAGACGGTGCCCTCGACTTCGACGCGATGCAGATGCGCCTGCACCCCGCCGAGTCGCGGGTTCGCAAGCTGTCGAAGGAGACACCCTCCACGTTCATCGCGTTCGACATCCTCTTGTGGGACGGCGAGGCGATCCACGAGCGGCCGCTCGCCGAGCGGCGCGTCGAGCTCGAGAAGCGCGCCACCGCGTTCACCCTGTCGCCGCAGACGAAGGACCGAGCGCTCGCGGAGCGCTGGCTCGAGCGGCTCGAGATGATCGGGCTCGACGGGGTCGTCTGTAAGCGCGCGGATCTCGCGTACAAGCCCGGGTCGCGCGAGGCCGTCGTGAAGGTGAAGCACCACAAGACGGCCGACTGCGTGATCGTCGGGTATCGGAAGAACGGCTCGCGGGTCGCGAGCCTGCTGCTCGGTCTGTACGGGGAGGACGGCACCCTCGACTTCGTCGGCCATACCTCGGGCATCTCGGGCGACCTGCAAAAGGATCTGCAGAAGCGACTTCCGCCGCTGGTCGAGACTGGCCACCTGGGCGAGGGCCGGATGCCCGGAGGCGAGAGCCGGTGGTCGCAAGGGAAGGACCTCGAGTGGGTCGAGGTCCGTCCGGAGATCGTGTGCGAGGTGCGCTACGACAAGATGGAGGCCCACCGTTTCCGTCACGGCACGCGTTTCCTCCGCTTCCGTCCGGACAAGGATCCAAGACAGTGCACCTGGGAACAGGTCCGTCCGGCGCGCCAAGCGGGCGATCCGACGATCTCCGGTCTGCTCGAGGCTCGCGGTTCGCTCCCTCGACCGTAGGTCGACCGGCCCCGTAGGGCGTAGGCTTCGGCGCGGTGAGTGGACACAGAGCGAACGTCCTGGTCGTCGATGACCAGGAGGTGATCCGCGATACGCTGCAGACCGCGCTGGACGATGAGGGTTTTACCGTCGAGACCGCGGCCAATGGGCAGGAAGCGCTCGAGATCCTCGGCCGGTGGAAGCCATGCGTCGTGCTGCTCGATCTGATGATGCCGGTGATGGATGGCTGGGCGTTCTGCGCGGAGCAGCAGCGGGCAGGTGACAAGACGCCGGTCGTCCTCCTGTCTGCCGCGGGCGGGCTCGATAAAGAGGCCAAGCGGCTCTGTGCGGCCGGATTCGTCGCCAAGCCATTCGACATCGATCACGTGATCAGCGCGATCGAAGGGGTCTGCTAGCCCTCTAGCTGCGCGGGCTTCAGCTTGAGCCGCTCGAACAGCGGGACAAGGCTTGCCGGCGAGCTCCACATCCCGGCCATGAGATCGCCGACCTTCGCGATCCGGGCGGCCATCGTCTCGAGCGTGAAGTCGGCGGCTTCGACATCGGCCACCTCGTCCCAGCGCAGCGGTGCCGACGCGCGGGCATCCTGCGTCGGACGGATCGAGTACGCCGACGCGATCGTCCGATCGCGCGCGTTCTGGCCGAAGTCCACGAACACGCCGGTGCGGTCGGCGACCTTCCAGGTCGTGGTCGCGATGTCGGGCACCCGGCGCTCGACCTCCTGCGCGAAGGCTTTCGCGAACCGGCGCACCTCGGGGAACGGAAGCTCCGGGATGATCGGAGCGAGGATGTGGATCCCGGTCGAGCCTGACGTCTTCGGCCAGCTTGCGAGCCCCAGCTCGTCCATCACATCCTTCACCACGAGCGCGATCCTCCGGACGTGCGACCAGGGGTCGCCGCCGCGCGGATCGAGATCGATGAGCAGGTAATCCGGGCGCTCGACGTCACCGATGCGCGACGACCAGGTGTGCAGGTCGATGCAACCGAGGTTCGCGATCCATGCGAGCGCAGCCGCGTCGTTCACGACCGGAAAGTCGGCAGTCCGGCCGCTTGGGAATTCGATGAGGTAGGTCTCGAGCCAGTCGGGGTGCGGCACGGGGACCCGCTTCTGATAGAAGAAGTGGCCGTCGACGCCGTTCGGGTAGCGGAGCATCTGCATGACCCGTTGCCGTACGTGGGGCAG
>CAZMLV010000025.1:2302-15757 GCA_964567235.1 uncultured Chloroflexota bacterium
TGGCTCCGCAGCTTCCTCCACGGCACCTGGCTGGGCCATCCGCTCCACCCGCTGCTCACGGACGTGCCGATCGGAGGTCTCACGATCGCGCTCATCCTCGACCTTCTGGGTATCTACGACGGCGCGAACTGGGCGACGCTCCTCGGAACCGCCGGACTGATCCTCGCCGCGCTCGCCGGGTTCGTCGATCTCAGCGAGACCGACGGCAAGCCGCGGCAGTACGGCGGAGTCCACGCGACGCTCATGCTCGTCGCGCTCGTCTTCTACGTCTTCTCGCTCGTGGTCCGCTTCGGCTATGCGCCGGACACTCCGTTCCAGTCGACCCTTCTCGCGGCCGCCGGTTATCTCTTCATCGTGCTGGGCGCGTACATCGGAGGTGACCTGGTCTTCACGTTCGGCAACATGGTCGATCGCCATGCCTGGCGAACGGGCGGGGCGAAGTGGGCGGCACTCGACCTGACCGAGGTACCGGACCGCCAGCCGACGAAGGCGAAGGCCGGCGCGCAGACCCTGGTGCTGGTCCGCCTCGGCGACAAGATCCAGGCGCTGCACGACACCTGCGCGCATGCCGGCTGCTCGCTGTCCGAGGGCAAGATCGTCGGCGACACGATCGAGTGCGGGTGCCACGGCTCGCGGTTCAAGCTCGCCGATGGCAGCGTCGTGGTCGGCCCCGCCACGTTCGATCAGCCGTCGTACGAGGTGCGCCGCGCCGACGGCAAGCTCGAGGTGCGCCGGGTCCGCTAGCCCGCGAGACCCCGGCTAGTCTCCCGACATGGGACTGGTGTTCGGCTGCATCGCCCCGCACGGCGGGATCGCGATCGCCGAAGCGTGCGGGCCGGACGAACGCGATCTCGCGGCCGTCACCCGGCGTGGCATGGAGGAGCTCGGCCGGCGGTTCGACCGGGCGAAGCCCGAGGTCGCGATCGTTCTCACGCCGCACAACGTGCACGTTGATGGGGCCATGGCCGTGATCACCGCGGGGAACGTGTCCGGCGGGCTCGAAGGCCATCCCGATGTGCGGCTTCGGCTCGGCGTGGACCGCCCGTTCGCGCTCGCGATCCGCGACGCGATCGCTGCGGAGGGCATCCCCGTCGCGGGCGTGAGCTACGGCGCGAACGATGCGACCGCCGCGAGCTTCCCGATGGACTGGGCGGTGCTCGTGCCGCTCTGGTTCATGGGCGGCCGCGCCGATCCGCCCGTCCGAACGGTCGTCGTCGCTCCCGCCCGCGATCTTCCGTACGAGCGCCATGTGGCCGCCGGCCGCGGCATCGCGAAAGCCGCCGCCGCGTCAGCCAAGCGAGTCGCGCTGATCGCGAGCTGCGACCACGGCCACGCCCACGATGCCGACGGCCCGTACGGCTATACCCCGAAGAGCAAGGAGTTCGACGACGCCGTGGTCGACCTGATCAAGCGCGACGACCTCGCTGGGCTCATGCGAATGGACCCGAAGCTGCCGATCGACGCGAAGGCCGACAGCTACTGGCAGATGCTGATGCTGCACGGAGCCCTCGATGCGACCTGGCGTGGCGAGTTCCTGAGCTACGAGGCCCCGACCTACTTCGGGATGCTGTGCGCCTCGTACGAGCCGAACGGCGCGCAGGCGCCCGCGGCCTAAGCCCGCGCGAGCCCGGCGGCGACCGCCGTATGTGCGGCGGCGTCTCGCAGCTCCGCATGTGCGAAGCGCTTCCGAAGCAGCGAGCGCGCTGCCGGGATCGCTGAGGATCCTCCGGTGCAGACGATCTCGATGATCTGCTCTGCCTTGACACCACTGCGCTCGAGCACTTGCGTCAGCGCCGCGTCGATGCGCGCGAAGAGCGGCGCGATCGCGACGTCGAACGCGCGGCGCGATGCCTGGTGGTCGATGTCGACCGCGCCGCGGTGGAAGCTGAAGAGCGCGAGCTGGGTCGAGGAGAGCTCGATCTTCGTCGCGTCGACGGCGGCGAAGATCTCGTAGCCGAGCTGAAGCTCGATCGCGCTGCGTAGCGCAGCGAGCTCGCGCTTGGGTGCGCCGAGGGACTGCAGGTCGTCGAGCGCCTCGAGGATCGGCTTCTCGTTGAGCGCCGATAGGGCGCGCCAATCGCCGATCGCGTTCGTGATGAACCGCGGGAGGATGAGCCCCTTCGGTCCCCAGCGCTTCTCGGCGCCGAGATGCGGCGCGACGAGCTGGTCGATGAGCAGCTGGGTGAAGCGATCGCCGGCGACGTCGACGCCGGCGGTCCCGAGAACATCGATGGCCCCTTTGTGACGGCGCGTTACACAGAGGTCGAGGGTGCCTCCACCGAAATCGAAGACGAGTGCGAGACCCGCGGGCACATCGGCCGCTCGCGCAGCAGCGACGGGCTCTTCGACGAATCGGACCTCCTGCAAGCCGGCTAGGCGCGCTGCTTGCTCAAGCCTGGTCCGTGCCCGCTCTTCGACCTCCCTTCCGCCCACGAATTCGACCGGCCGGCCGACGGTCGCTGACGTGGGCCGTGTCCCGGTGAGCTGCTCGACGCGCTCGAAGATCCCGGACAGGATCATCGCGATCAGGTCTTCGAGGCCGCGCTCGTCACCGAACACGTTCGTGTGGCCGAGGAGCGGATCGCCCAGGAACGTCTTCAGCGACTGGAAGAAGCGACCGGGAGATGAGGTGTCCGCGAGGATGTGGGCCTCCACGGTCTTCTGCCGCGGATTGCTCGAAGCCATCGTGATCCCAAGCAGCTTGAACTCGCGCTTCACCGGACCGCGTGCGCGGTTGTCAGCCAGGAATGACTGGATCGCCGGATGACCGATCTGGGCCGTGCCGTCGCGGCGGACGTAGAGCACGCTTGGCAGGGTGTCCCCGCCGATCGGATCGATCGGCAGCAGGCGCACGCCTTCGCCGTCGGACATCGCGACAGCGCTGTTCGACGTCCCGAAGTCGAGGCCGAACCGCGGCTCGCTCACCCGAAGAGGATGCCCGAATGACCGCCAACGCCGCATGCCCGGCCGTCGTGGTCGCCGAGGACGACGAGGACATCGCCCATATCCTGGTGGAAGCCCTCCGCGCCGACGGCGTGGCTGACCCGGTCGTCGTCTCGAACGGCGCGCTCGTGATCGATGCCGTCATCAGCTCGGGCGCGCGGCTGCTCCTCCTGGACGTGCAGATGCCAGGCGCGAGCGGCATCGACGTCTACGACGTCGTGCGCAATCACCCGGCACTCGCCGGGATCGCCGTGCTCTTCGTGACCGCGAACCCCGAGCTTGCGCGCGACACGATGCCGGGCAACGCTCCGCGCGAGGTGATCGCCAAGCCCTTCGACATCGAGCTGCTCGTCACTCGCGTCCGCGAGCTCCTGCGCGAGGAGATCGCCGCCTAGAAACTCCCAGGCGACGGCTGGGCTTTGCCCAGCCGCGCTCCGACGCGCGACCGCAGCACAGAGGGCCCCCGAGAGCGGAGCAGGCGAAGCCAGCGCAGCTCTCAGGGTTCAAAAAGGCGGCCAGGGCACCGCCATCCGGTAGGGGTCGGGTTGGGGGAACACCTTGGTGCGGAGCAGCCGTTCGATGCGCGCGTTCAGCGCGCGCAGCTCGGCCGGCGCGATCAACCGCTTGAGCTGCTCGCACAACGGGCCGTCCAGCTTCGCGCGGAGCGATCGGAGCACCTCGAGCTCATCGGGCGCGATTGGATCGCCGCGCCAGTCCCACAGGATCGTCCGGAGCTTCGGCTCCGCGGCGAAGCAGATCCCGTGATCGACGCCGTAGAGGTGCCCGCCGGGCGCGGGAAGCAGGTGGCCGCCCTTCCGATCGGCGTTGTTCACCGCGGCGTCGAACAGGGCGATGCGCCGCAGGCGCTCGTCGGGCTCATTCACCATCTTCCACACGTCGACCTGCTCGTCGACGTCGATCCAGAGCTGGGTCATTCCCTCGCCGAACGGGCCGTCGTCGCGCGTCACCGTGGGCGGCACGATGTCCCAGCCGGTCGCCTCGGAGACGAGGTATGCGGCGCGTTCGCGCTTCCAGAGGGTGCCGTCCGGGAAGTCCTCCAGCGGCCGCTCGCCGCGGACCGGCTTGTACACGCAGGCCGCGACCGCGGTGCCGTGGCGCACTTGCCCGAGGAAGGACGCATTCGACGCCGTGACGATGCGGCCTTCGACCGTGAGCTCGCCGTGCTCGAGGAGCCGGAGGGTGGCTTCCCGATCGAGATCGGTCACTCCTCCAGTGTGCGGCCGATACTCGACCCGTGGCGATCAAGCGCGTCGCGGTGATCGGTGCCGGCGCTGCCGGCCTCGCCAGCGCCCGATGGCTCGGCGACGCGGGCCTCGAGCCGGTGGTCTTCGAGCGGGCCGGCGCGGTCGGCGGACTCTGGCGCCCGGATACCGGTCTGGCCTACCCGTCACTGCGCACGAATACGTCGAAGCAGAAGACGGCGTTCTCGGATCTCGCGTTCGATGCGGCACTGCCGGATCACCCATACCGCGACCAGGTGCTCGCGTACCTCGAGCGGTACGCCGACGTGACCGGCGTCCGCGCGATGATCCGCTTCGGCGCCGCCGTTCGCGCGGTGCGGCCGGTCCCCGAGGGCTGGGATGTCGATGGGGAGCGATTCGACGCCGTCGTCGTCGCGACGGGACTCTTCGCGCGCGAGCTCGAGCCGCCGCTCCGCGACCGCGAGCGATTCCGCGGCACGATCGTGCACTCGCGCGACTACCGCGACCCCGCGCCCTTCGCGGGACAGGACGTCGTGGTCGCCGGTGCCGGGTCAAGCGGTGCCGACATCGCGGTCGAGCTCGCCGCCGTCGCTCGATCGGTGACCGTCGCGGTGCGCGACGTTCCGACCTTCACTCCGCGGTATCGCGGCGGACGTCCATTCGATCACCGGTCGACCCGACTCGCCGGCATGCTCCCGGCGCGGATCTGGCGCTGGCGTGCGGGCCGCGTCCTGCGCGACGAGTACCGCAAGCGCGGTCTCGGGCTTGCACGCGTCAGCCGGAAGACCACTCCCGGCTCCGAGCTCCTGGACGAGCTCGCGCGTGGCCGGGTCGTCATGCGCCCGGCGCTCGTCGCGCTCGACGACACGGGCGCGCTCTTCTCGGATGGCACGCGCACTCGTGCGGACGCGATCGTCCTCGCCACCGGCTACGCGCACGAGTTCCCGTTCCTGCCGGCCGGGATCCCCGCGACAGTCGATGGCAGGCTCGCGCTCTATCGACTGGTCTTCCCTCCGGGCGTGCCGGAGCTCGCGTTCGTCGGCATGACCCGGGTCTCGGGGCCGGTGTTCCCGGTGGTGGAGCTGCAGGCGCGCTGGGTCGCCGCGGTCTTCACCGATCGCGCGTCGCTGCCGCCGGCGGACGCCATGCGCGCGGAGATCGGAACCCGCATCCGGCGGGCGCAAGCGCTCGGCGACGATCAGATGCGAGTGGACCTCCTGCCGTACCTCGACGACATCGCCTCGCGGATCGGTGCGAAGCCCTCGCTGCTGCGGCACCCGCGGTTGCTCGTCTCGCCGGTGAGCGCGCGGGATTATCGGACGTAAACTGCGCGAGCCGTGAACGCCGCAGAGCTCGCTCGGGAGCTCCGTCCCAAGGTCCGCGCCTCCATGGCCGACGTCCGCTCCGGCCTCGAGCGCCTCGCGCGCGTGCCATCGATGAGCGCGGCGGGCTACGACGCCGCACCGGTCCGGGAGACGGCGAAGCTGACCGCCGATCTCTTCACCGCTGCCGGCATGCACGCCCGCGTGATCGAGAAGGACGGCGCGCACCCCGCGGTCGTCGGGCGGATCGCCGGCCCGGCCGGGTCGCCGACGGTCCTGCTCTACGCGCACCACGACGTGCAGCCGCCAGGACCGCGCGACCGGTGGAAGACCGATCCCTTCGCGCCGACCGAGCGCGACGGCCGCTTGTACGGCCGCGGCGTCGCCGACGACAAGGCCGGCATCGCCGCGCACCTCGCCGCGTTGCGCGCGTTCGGTGGCAAGCCGCCCTGTGGCGTTGCGCTGTTCATCGAGGGTGAGGAAGAATCGGGCTCCGCGCACCTCATGGACTTCCTGAAGGCCGAGAAGGACACGCTCGTCTGCGACGCGGTGATCATCGCCGACTCGGCGAACTGGAGGATCGGCCAACCCGCGATCACGACGACCTTGCGGGGCAACGCGCTCGTCACGGTCGAGGTACGGGTGAGCGATCACGCCGTGCACAGCGGCGGCTTCGGCGGTGCCGTCCCCGACGCGCTCATGGCGATGTCCCGGCTGCTCGCGTCGCTGCACGACGATCTCGGTCGCGTCGCCGTGGCCGGACTGAAGACCGGCGACGCGGATCCGTTGGATCTGAAGGAGGACGAGCTGCGACAGTGGGTCGGCACGCGGCCGTCGGTGACGCTCATCGGCGATGGATCGATCACGTCCCGCCTGTGGAGCAAACCCA
The DNA here is from genome assembly GCA_964567235.1 of uncultured Chloroflexota bacterium. Classification (GTDB taxonomy): domain Bacteria; phylum Chloroflexota; class Limnocylindria; order P2-11E; family P2-11E; genus UBA4735. Next base: position 8,680 of record CAZMLV010000025.1, read on the forward strand.
CCGTGTCGATCATCGGACTCGACGCGACGTCGGTGAAGGAGTCGTCCAACACGCTCTGGCCGGTCGCGACCGCGCAGCTCTCGATGCGCGTGCCGCCCGGTCAGGACGCGAAGGCCGCTCAGGATGCGCTTGTGAAGCATCTCGAGTCACATGCGCCCTGGGGTGCCGAGCTGAAGATCAAGCGGGGGTCGACGGGCGAGGCGTTCACCGGCACGACGAGCGGGCCCGCCTATGCCGCGCTCAAGGACGCGCTCGGCGCGGCGTGGGGCCGGCCGGCGATCGACATCGGCCAGGGCGGCAGCATCCCGTTCCTGTTCGATTTCGCGCGCACGTTCCCGGGTGCGGCGCTGCTGGTCACCGGTGTGGAGGATCCCGAATCGAACGCGCACTCGGAGAACGAGAGCCTGCATCTTGCGGAGTTCGAGAACGTCTGCGTCGCCGAGGCCACGTTCCTCGGACTGTTCGGAGCGACGGGGCGGGGCTGATGCTCCGCAGCATCCTTTTCCTTCGCTGCCCACGCTGCCGTCAAGGCAAGCTCTTCACGGGAGTCCTCGCCATGCCCGAGCGTTGCCCGGTGTGCGGCTTGGTCTACGAGCGCGAGCACGGCTATTTCGTCGGCGCCATGGCGATCAGCTACGGCCTCGCGGTCGTGCTCGTCGGGCTGCTGTTCTTCGCCGTCCTCGCGATCACCCGTTGGCCACTGGAGTGGGTGCTGCTCGTGTCGGGGCTCGCGTTCCTGCCGCTCGCGCCGCTCTGCCTTCGCTACTCCCGCGCGCTGTGGATGAACCTCGATCGCCGGATCGATCCCTATTGAATGAAGCTCGGCCGGGACCGGTCGAGGCCGGTCCCGGCCGAGCGAACTAGACCGTGCGCTCCGAGCGCTCCTCGACCTTGCCGCCCTCGATGGTCCCGCGCCATGCTCCGGTCTCGGTGCGGCGCGACTCGATGAACTTCTTGAACCGGTCCAGGGAGCTCTTGACCTGACGGTCCACGAAACCGAGCGCGTCGCCGGTCTTCTCGACCGCGCCCTCGGGCTCGTACTCGAGCAGCATGCTGACGACCGCGCCCTTCTCGCCTGGCTGGAATGTCACGGTGCCAGCGTTCTTCGCTCCGGTGGTGCTGCGCCACGAGATGATCTCGTCGGGACGTTGCTCGAAGATCTCAGCGTCCCATTCCTCGAGCTTGCCACCGACCGTGGCCTTCCAGTGGAGGCGCTTGTCGTCCAGCTGCTGGACCTCTTCGACACCGTCCATGAATCGCGGGAACTCTTCGAACTGGGTCCACTGGTCATACGCGGTGCGGACCGGCACCGCGACGTCGATGCTCTTCTTGATACTCGCCATGTTTAGGCTCTCCTTCGTGCGGTTGTCCCTCTGGACCGAAGCACGGCCGGTGCCACCGCGGCCGATACGTACCGGGTATGACACGTGCGGCCACACGAACGCATGATGTTCCGCGATCGTGCCGAGGCCGGCCGGGCCCTCGGTCGCCGGCTGCAGGAGCAGCAGCTCGAGGATCCGGTCATCCTCGGTCTGCCGCGCGGCGGGGTCGTCGTCGCGGCTGAGGTGGCCGAACAGCTGGGCGCTCCGCTCGACGTGCTCGTCGCGCGGAAGCTCGGCGTTCCGCGACAGCCGGAGCTCGCCTTCGGCGCGGTGGCGCCGGGGATCGTGGCGCTGCGCGACGACGTCGTCGCCGCGGCCGGCATCACCCAGACCCAGATCGACGAGGCTTCGACGCGCGAGTCCGCCAAGCTCCCCGAGCTCGCCGATGGATATCGCGGTGGCAGCGCACCGGTGCCGGTGCGCGGTCGCACTGCCGTCATCGTCGACGACGGCCTCGCGACGGGCGCCACGGCCACCGCCGCGGCGCGCTCGATCCGCCGAGAGGAGCCCGCGCGCCTGATCGTCGCCGTCCCGGTCTGCGCGGCGCAGACCGCGGACGAGCTCCGGCACGAGGTCGATCTGGTCGTGTGCCTCGGTGAGTACGACAGCTTTCGCGCCGTCGGGATGTACTACGAGGACTTCGCATCCGTATCGGACGAGGAGGTGCGCGGGCTCATCGCTCGGAAGTCCTAACGTTCGATCATCGACGCCATCCGATCGCGACGCCTCGACCTGGTCTCGCTGCCGCCCGCTCTGCTCGACGCGCTGATCGCCACGGATCGCGACGCCGCCAGCCGGCTTGCCGACTTCGTGATCCCAGATGAGTTCCCAGGCGACGCGCTGGGCCTGGTCCGGTTCCGTCGCGACCAGATCGCCGACCATGCCGATTGGCTCCCGTGGTCGCTGCGCGCGATCGTGCTGCGCGAGCCCGAGCGGACGATGATCGGGTATGCGAACTTCCATGGACCGCCGGGCGTCAACGACCTCGCCCGGGCCGGGGCGGCCGAGACCGGTTACACGGTCTTCCCCGCGTATCGCAGCCGCGGCTTCGCGACCGAGACCGCCCAGGCGATGATGGACTGGGCCGCACGCGAGCACGGCGTCCGCGAGTTCATCTCCGGCGTGACCCCGGACAACGCGCCATCGCTTCGCGTGAACGAGAAGCTCGGCTTCGTCCGGACGGGCGACTTCGTCGACGGCGAGATCATCTTCGAGCTTCACCTGCCGTGACCGGCTGGCGTCAGCTCCTCCTTCCCGACATGGCGCCGCTACGCGAGTCGCGCTCGTTCCGGCTGCTGTGGATCGGGCAGCTCATCTCGTTGAGCGGCAGTCAGCTCCGGTTGGTCGCGCTGCCGTACCAGATCTTCCTGCTGACTGGCTCATCGTTCGCCGTCGGCCTGATCGGCGTGTTCCAGGCGGTGCCGCTGCTCGTGCTGTCGCTGTTCGGTGGCGTGATCGCCGACGCCGTCGACCGTCGGCGGCTCCTGCTCATCACGCAGGTCGGGCTGGCCGGGGTATCGCTCGCGCTCGCGCTCGCGACCGGGGCGGGCGCCGCGTCGGTGCCACTCCTCTACGTGTTGACGGCGGTCGGCGCGTGTTTCTCCGCGCTCGACAACCCGACGCGCGCATCGCTCGCGCCGACGCTCGTGGAGCGGCGGCTCATCCGCGCGGCGATGGCGCTCAACCAGACGATCTTCCAGTTCGCGCTCGTCTTCGGCTCGGTGCTCGCAGGCATCGTCATCGCGCGGTTCGGACTGGCCGGGGCGTACTGGCTCGACGTGGCCTCTTTCGCTGCCGCGTTCGTCGCCGTGTGGATGCTCCGCGCGCCGCCACGCGCCGCGACCACCCGGCAGCCCGTGCTGCACGCCCTCGTCGAGGGCATTCGCTATCTCGGGGTCACGCGGATCCTGCTGGCGACGATGTCGCTGGACTTCCTCGCGACGTTCTTCGGCTCGCCCCGCGCGCTGTTCCCTTACTACGCGGACCGCGTGTTCCACGTCGGGCCCGAGGGCCTCGGGCTCCTCTACGCGTCGATGGGCGCGGGCGCGCTTGTCGCCGCGGTCGCTTCCGGCTGGACCGCGCGCGTCCAACGGCAGGGCGCAGCCGTGCTGGTCGCTGTGGCCGTGTGGGGTCTCTCGATCGTGCTGTTCGGCGTCCTCGACGAGCGGTTCTTCGTGCTCGCGCTCGTCCTGCTCGCGATCGCGAACGGTGCTGACACGGTGAGCTCCATCTTCCGCGGCACGATCCTGCAGCTCATCGTGCCCGACGCCCTCCGCGGCCGGCTGAATTCGATCAACATCATGTTCGTGCTCGGTGGGCCGCAGCTTGGACAGTTCGAGTCGGGCGCGGTCGCAGCGCTCTGGTCGCCGATGGCGTCGGTGGTGAGCGGCGGGCTGGCCTGCGTAGCCTCGGTCGTCGCGGTCGCGGCCTGGATCCCGGAGATCGTGCGCTACCGCGCGCATCGCGACGAGGTCGCCGCCGCCGACTGACCGCTACGGGTTGTTGATGATCGCGCGTGCCGTGCCGCTGAAGATCCGGTCCCGCTCGGGACCGCTCACATCCATGGCATCGATCGTGGTCACCGCCCGGGTGATGTTGCCGAGCTTGTGCGGGTAGTCGCTGCCCATCGTCATGTGCGAAGCGCCTGCCCAGTCGCGCAACAGCCGGAGGACGTGCGGGCTGAACGTGACCGTGTCGTAGTAGAGGCGCTTGAGGTAGGTACTCGGCAGCTCGTCGATGTTCGCGCGATCCTCGGCGAAGTCCCGGTACCCGTTGTCGAGGCGCTCGGCGAGATAGGGCAGCGCACCGCCGGCGTGCGCGACGATCCACCGGATGTTCGGGAGCTCGCGGAGCATGCCGGTGAAGCACATTCGGGCGACCGCGAGCGTCGTGTCGAACGGGAATCCGACGAGCGGGCCGAGGACGAAATCGCGGAACGCGTCGGCGCTCGCGGGCAGCATCGGATGCAGGAGGATGCAGAGCTTCAGCTGATCGGCTTCCTCGAAGAACGGCCGGTACGCGGGGTCGGTGAGCTCGCGGCCACGGATGTTGCTCAACAGGATGACGCCCTGGAAGCGGAGGACGTCGATCGCACGATGGAGCTCACGCAGCGCGGCATCCGGATCGTCCATTGGGATGGAGGCGAACGCCTTGAACCGTTGCGGATGCGCCGCGATCAGCTCGGCGTACGCGTCGTTGACCATGCGCGCGACCGGCTCCTGGGCGGCGCCTTCGGCGAAGAACACGTTGGGCGTCGAAAGGGAGAGGATCGCCACGTCGATGCCCACGCGATCCATGTCCACGAGGCGCAGGGCCGCATCGGTCATCGGGGCCGTGACGCCGAAGAACCGCGAGCCGCGGTAGCGGATGATGCGCTGCCCCGAGGGGTCGGTGCCGAACGAGAAGTCGCCGCCGGCGCGCTCGATCGTCTCGAAGTACGTCGGCGGGTAATGGTGGGTGTGGACGTCGTAACGCACCGGCAGGAGGCTATCCCTGCCGGGCAAGTACCGTTGCCGCCATGAAGCTGGACGCCACCGTCCGGGCGTTCCTTGATGAGCCTCGCTTCGCGGTGCTGGGCACGCTGAACGAGGACGGCTCCACGCACCTGACGGTGATCTGGTACGACCGGCGCGACGACGAGCCGATCGTCAACACGACCGCGCCGCGGAAGAAGGCCGCGAACATCGGCCGCGATCCGCGGGTGTCGCTCCTGGTCGGCGAGTCCGACCGGTACGTCCGGCTCGACGGCACCGCGCGGATCATCGCGACCGGCGACGCCGCCCTCCGCGACATTCACGATCTCGCGGTCCGCTACGACGGCGAGACCGCTGCCGAGAAGCAGACCCGCGAGGTGTGGTCGAAGCAGGAGCGCGTGACGTACGCGATCGCGGTGCGGCGGCTCTATCGCTACGAGGTCTGATCGGCGAGCTGCCGCTCACCTGAGCGGAGTTGAACGCCCGACGCGATGAGCACGCCCCCCAGCACGATGACGGCGCCGATGACGAAGGGAAGCGCGATGCCCTCGCCGGCAAGGATGGCTGCCGCGATGACGGTGACGAGCGGCTGGATCGGGAAGATGAGCGAGGCCGAAGACGCCGACCACCGGCCGAGGATGTAGAGGATCATCGCGAATAACACGATCGTGCTCACGACGATGTACCCGTAGGCGATGACAGTCGCCGGTTGTGCGGGCACGATCCAGACCTCGCCCGCGATCCGCGAGATGACCACGAGCGCAGCCGCGCCGACGCCCATCGCGACCGCGTTGGTCGCCGCGGGATGGCTGCGCGGGAAGTACTTGATCACCACGCCCGACTCGGCGGCCGCCACCGCGGCGAGCAGCAGCGCCACGACGGAGGCGAGCGGAAGCGTCGCCGAGAGCTGGCCGCTCAACACGACCGCGATGCCGACGACTGCGAGCGCGCCGCCGATCAGGCTCCGCGCCCGGAGGCGCTCGAGACCGTGCGCGGCCGCGAGCAATGGCGTCGCGACCGGGACGAGTGCGAGAGCGACCGAGCCCATGCCTGCCGGCGCGCTCACGAGGCCCCAGTACAGGAACGCGTACGCGCCGGAAAAGCCGAAAAGCCCGAACAGAACGGCGCCGATCAAGCTCCGGCCGCGCGGTAGCGCTATGTCTCGCATCCGGACATATGCAAGGAACAGCAGCGACGCGGCGGCGAACCGCAGCGCCGCTCCCTCGAACGGCGGCAGCTCTCGATTGCTGAAGCGCACCGCGACGAAGTTGAGGCCACCGACCAGCACGGCCACCGCGAACGCCAGGAGCGTCGCTCGGTCAGCTCGTCGCATTCGCTCAAATGCTACGTGGCGGCGTAGACCGATCGACGCGCGGCGTACGCGAGCAGTAGCACGCCGATCAGTTCGAACGCGGTCGCGGTGGGGAAGATGCCGAAGACGTCGCGGCTCACGATGAGCGCGCCGAGCCCTGGGCCGGCGACGAATCCGAGATTGAGCGGCAGGTACGCGAAGGTCATGACCCGCGCTCGGGCGGCGTCGGTCGCCGACGAGGCGAGCACGTTGAAGCTCAGGCTGAACACCCCGCTGCCGACCCCGCTGACGACGGCGAACGCGATCACGAACGGCCAGTAGTCCCGGATCGCCCACGGGAGCAGCCAGAGGAGCCCGTCGGCGACGGCCGCGATGTAGAGCACCCGCCAGTGGCCGAAGCGATCGGCGAGCGCCCCGATGGCCGGAGATGCAATGAGCGTGATCAGTCCGCTCGCGCCGAGGGCGATCCCGACGGCCGTCGCAAGCCCGTCGTCGCCGTGGATCCGCTGCACGACCAGTGGGAGGTAGGTGAACGTCAGAAGCCAGCCCGCGAAGACGACGAGCAGCGCGGGGAACAGCGCGCGCAGGCGGGGCGAGCTCCAGATGATCCGCAATCCGTCGAACGCCGCGCGTACGAGCGGCGGTCGCTCAGGTGAGGGGACGAACGCGTCGCGATAGCCGAACGTCAGCCCGGCCACGACCGCCGCGAGCAGCAGGGCGTCGACGCCGAGCACCACGTTGAATCCGTAGCGATCGACGAGCGGCCCGCCCACGAGTGGTCCGATGAACGCGCCGAGCGGGCCGGCGCCGTTGACGACGCCGAACGCGAAGCCGATCCGGGCTGCGGGCGCGGATTCGTGGAGGGTCGTCATCATCAGGCCGCTGTTGCCGAGGTTGAGCGAGTTGAGACC
>CAZMLV010000025.1:15857-17594 GCA_964567235.1 uncultured Chloroflexota bacterium
CGTGGAGGGTCGTCATCATCAGGCCGCTGTTGCCGAGGTTGAGCGAGTTGAGACCACGGCCGAGCGTGAAGAACCAGACGTTGCGCGCGACGGCCGATACTGCAAGGCCGGCGCCGGTGGCGGCGAACGATCGGATGATGAGTGGCTTGCGGCCGAAGCGGTCGGCGAGCACGCCCCAGAAGGGGAGGAACAGCAGCCCGATGACGTTGACGCCCGCGCTGATGAGACCGACGGCGACGGGGACGTCCTCCGGAGCGACGCCGATCTTCGGAAGGTGGAGCGGGGTGAACGCGGAGAGCTGGCCGTATGCGATGACTTCGATGAACGACGCGAGCGTGAAGAGGGTGAGCATGCGTCGCCAGCCGGAGGGCTTGGGCACTGGGCTACAGAGTAGTCAAGACTTTCCAATCACTGAGCGGGAGACGGGACTCGAACCCGCGACAACTTGCTTGGGAAGCAAGAGCTCTACCAACTGAGCTACTCCCGCGTGATCACAATTCTATTCGCGGCGAGAACTTGTTCCACGCATAGTCACGCGCTGTCTTCCGACGGTGGCAGTTGACACATCGCACATCGCACTTTTCGATCTCGGCCAGGACCCGGGGCCAACGCCGGTTGACCATGAGCCGTCCGATCTCCGTCAGCTTCGTGGTTGGATCCCGATGATCGAATTCGAGCACCAAGAGATCTGACGCGCCACAGTCGACGCATGGATGCGCGGCGAGGTAGAGCAGTACTTCCTGTCGGTTCTGCTCGCGGCGGCCCTTGACTTGAGCGACCGCACGCCGAACGTAATCCGACTTGTTTGCGAGGTAATGAGCCCGTCGATACGCAGCTTGGCATTCGCGGCAATACGAGTTCAGCAACCGGCGACGCTCATCCGAGAAGGAGAAGGCCGCCGACGGCCTGTCCACCCCACACGCGCTGCATCGGAACAGCGAGCCCTCAGACGCAATACGCAAGGACTTCTTCCCCGAGACGGTACGATCCGAATTGCTTCGCAGTGCGTATGCGGTGGCAGTTTCCGCAACGTACGTCGCATTTCTCGATTTCGGCGCGGAGAGCCAGCGCGTTCCCGGAATGAATGAGCCGACCCACATCGGCCAGCTTGAGGGTCGGGTCCCGATGATCGAACTCCAGGACGACGGGATCAGCCTCTCCACAGTCGACGCACGGATGAGTCGCGAGGTGCTCGGCGACGATCGCCCGGTTTCGCGGGCGATCGTCGGTGCGGCGGCTTCGGGCGCGACTTAGGTACGCCGCGATATTCCTGCGGTAGTGCTCCTTCCCGTACTCGCTACAGCAGGGCCGGCAATACGACCGGTAGGTCTGGCGGGCAGCGCTCTTGATCGGGAACTCGCTCAACGGCTTCGGGACGTGGCAGCGCGCGCACACGCGCAGGGGAGTGGACACGGATAACTCCGAGTCCCGGGCGTACACGCGCACCTGCGGACTCAATCTCGTCTAGAACACCTGTTCTAACACAACAAGACCGAAAAGTCAAGCGAAATGGCCCGAAAACGCGACCGAGCAAGTTGGCACGGCCGGTGCCTCACCAAGCCCGGATGAAGCCGACCCCGATCCCGCCGCCGCCCGAGGAGCGGAAGCCTGACCTCGTCGAGAGCCTGCAGCAGAGCGACCTCAAGCGGTGGTCGCCCCGCCGCGCGGGTCTCCCCGCGCTGTTCGACTGGTGGCCGAGCTACGTCGCGCTCGCGGCGCTCGCGATCCTCGCGGTCC
>CAZMLV010000026.1:0-17409 GCA_964567235.1 uncultured Chloroflexota bacterium
CAGATGGTGAACAAGACCCTGCAGGAGCTGCGCGGCTTCATCTTCGAGCTCCGCCCGATGATCCTCGACGACCTCGGGCTCGTCCCGACCCTGCGGCGCTACATCCAAACACTCATGGACAAGCACGGCATCCGGATCGACTTCTCGAGCACCGGCCGCGATCGACGACTCCCATCGGACGATGAGGTCGCGATCTTCCGGCTCATCCAGGACTCGCTCGTCGAGCGGATCGAGAAGGGCGACGCGAAGGACATCGTCCTCGGCATGACTTGGAAGGACGAGCAGCTCGACATCCTCCTCCAGAGCGACGGGAAGGATCTCCCGTCCGATGGCGAGCTCGCCTCGGGCCTCCGCCGCAGCGAGCGGCTCGAGCTGCTCAAGGGCGAGTCGACGCACGAGGCCCGGCCGGACGGCACGGTCGTACTGCAGGTGAAGGTCCCGATCCGCGCGGCCGCCGCGATGATCAGCTAGCCCGGCTCACCCGCCGCCGACGGCCACCAGGGCCGTGCCGATGTAGTAGTGGGCGAGGATCTGCTGGTACGACGAGCCACCGAGGGCCATGCCCTGCGCGCCCCACTGCGACATTCCAACCCCGTGGCCGAAACCCTTGCCCGTGAACACGAAGGTCGCCGGCAGCTCGTAGACGTAACCGGTGACCCGCAGACCAAGCTCGTTGCCCGAGCCATCGCGCAGGATCTCGAAGCTCGTCTGCACGACGCGCGCGCCAAGGAGCTCGAGCGCGCTGATGCGCGCCGTGTTCGTCACGTCCACGCGTTCGTTCGCGCCGGTCGGCGTCACCTTCACCGTGAACAGCGAGCTCATCAGCCCGAAGTAGTAGCGCGCGCGGTCTTTTCCGATCGGCTGCGAGCCCGCGCTCCCGGTGATCGTCGCGGTGATGACCCTGCCGGTCGATGAGACCGAAGTCAGCGCGATCGCCGTCGGCGTTCCCACCGACAGCCCGCGCTGCCGCAGGTAGTCGCGCAGCTGCGTCGTGCTCATCTCCTTGGTCCACTCCCAGCTGGTGTGGCCCCACGAGCTGTCCTTCGCCACCTCGTCCCCGGGTGAGGGCACGCTGCGCAGGTACGGCAAGGCGTTCGCGAACACCGTCTCGGAGTCCTCGGTGATCCCGCCGGCGTTCGCCGAATACAGCGCCTCGATCGGCGCGCCGCGGTACGTCACGACGAGGCCCGCGGTCCGCTCGACCGCCGCGCGGGTCCGCGAGTCCTCGCTCGCCACACCGTCGTACTCCTGGTCGCGCGTATCGCCCTCGAGGTCGTAGCTCTTGTGCTTCGCAAGGTGCGTGTAGAGGTACGTGCGTGCCGCGATGGCCTGCGACGCGAGCGCCTCGGCCTCCCACGACGACGGCTCCTCGGACCCGACGACGGACGCGAGGTAGTCATGCGGCGAGACCGTGTTCACGACGACCATGTCGCCCTCGTCGTCGGGCGCGAGCTCGAACGTGCCCCGGAAGGCTCGCCCGTTCACGGTGAGGAGGCCGTCGCTGGTCTGGAACTTGATCGTCTGGATCTTGTCGGCCTGCATGACCGACTTCCCGAGATCGTCGTCCGCGCTCTGAAGGAGCGAGAACTGGAACGGCACGGTGACGATCGCCTGCGGCCCGCTCTCGGCGATGGCGAGGCGCGCGTCGCGGATGAGCGCGGCGCGATCGGCACGAGAGAGTGCCCCGGCAACGGCGTCGTGCGACGGCAGCTCGACCCCGAGCGACGCGACGCTCCGGACGTTCGTGCGGGCAAGGGTCTTCCCGGTGCCGCGGTACAGGAGCGCCCCGTCGGGGCCGATCGCGGAGATCGTCCCGGTCGAGGCGATCACGGCGTACGACGTCCCAAGGCCCGCGATGTTGACCCTGACGGTCGCGGGCAGCGCGGGCAGGCTCGTCGCGGAGGCGGGTCGCGCGAATGTGAGCACGCTCGCGACGACGATCAACACGACCGACCCGAGTCTCACGTGAGCCCCGCGTACACCTCGGGCTTCAGCACGCCGATGAACGGCAGGTTCCGGTAGCGCTCGGCGAAGTCGAGGCCGTAGCCGACCACGAACTTGTCGGGGATCTCGAAGCCCTTGTAGTCGACCGTGATCGGCACGACGCGGCGGGCCGGCTTGTCGAGCAGAGCGCACAGTCCGAGCGACGACGGGTGCTGGCCGCGCAGGTGCTCGATGACGTAGCTCAGGGTGTGACCCGTATCGAGGATGTCCTCGACGACGAGCACATCGCGCCCCTCGATCGGCTTGGCCAGATCCTTCAAGATGCGGACGACGCCGCTCGAGCTCGTTCCCGCTCCATACGAGGAGACCTCCAGGAAATCGAGCGAGCAGTAGATCGGGATCTCGCGCATGAGGTCGGCGAGGAATGGAAGCGCTCCCTTGAGGATGCTGACGAGCACGAGATCGCGGCCGGCGTAGTCGTTCGCGACGCGCGCGCCAAGCTCGCGGACCTTCTGCTGGATGGTGTCGGCGTCGAGGAGGATCTCGGCGATGTCATCGGCAGGACCCTTCACGGCGGTCGTCATCAGACCGCCATTGTCGCACCTAGTGGCCGGAGACCTTCTCGAACAGTCCGTGGACGTCGCCGACGTAGTCGCGCAGGAGCTCATGGGCCTCGAGCACATCGTCCACGTGGATGCGCTCCTCGCCGTCGTCGAGCGCGTACGCGGCGCTCGCGATGGCCGGCGGCTCCTCCGTCACGCGCTTCACGATCACGACGCCGAGCCCCTGGGTGCCGCAGGTCTCGCACGTGCACCGAACGAACCAGTACTCATCGCGGTTGCCGACGACCGCGATCGAATCGCGGCCGTACACCGCGCCGCAGTTCGCGCATCTGACCGTGCCGAACACGCCGTCGAGCCATTCGTTCACGAGCAGGCCTGAATGCATAGCCGCTGCCACGACTTGGCACGCGTGCGTTACCGGATCGTTATCTGCGGCGGTACAGGTACAGCGCCGCGCCACCGAGCACCAGGGCCAGCCCCAGCGCACCCGCGGCCAGCACCGGACCGGGACCGCTGCCCAGGTCGGGACCCGCCCCGGCGACCGGGCTCGGGCTCGCGAGCGCGATGCCCGTCGGCACCGTGATCGGCGTTCCGGTCGCCGTCGGCGTTGGCGTCGCCGAAGCCGACGGGCTGGGCGACGCGCTCGGCGACGGCGTCGGGCTGTCCGTCGGCGGAGCGGTCGGTGGTGCCGTCGGCGGCGAGGTCGGGGGTGCCGTCGGCGGCGGAGTGGTCGGTGGCCGGGTCGTCGGTGGAGGCGGTGGCGGCGGCGTGGTGGCCGGCGGTGGGGTCGCGGTCGTGCCGACAACGACGGTCCCGGTCATCGACGGGTGGATCGAGCAGTGGTAGGCGTATGTGCCGGCGACGGAGAACGCGACGGTCGCTGTGGCGCCCGCCGCGAGGGGTTTGTTGAACGTCGTACCGTCGTTCGAGGTCGCGGTGTGCGCGACGGTGTCGTGGTTCGTCCACGTGATGCTCTCGCCCACGTTGATGGTCACCGTCGAGGGAGAGAAGGCGAAGCCCTGGATGGTGACCGTCTGACTTGTCGCCTGCGCCGCGTTCGGCAGCAGCACGCAGATCGCGACCAGGAGCGCTGCGACGCGGAACGTGCGACTCAGACGCATACGATAGCCCGCGTGTCCGCGGTCGTCGGTCGCGAGTTCCGATCGCTCGCGGCGCGCGCCGCAAGCATCGGCCTCCAGCTGTCGAGCGCGCAGGTCGCGCTCTGCGAGCGATATGCCCTGTCGCTCATCGAACGGAATACGACCGTGAACCTCACAGCGATTACTGCGATCGACGACATTGCGATCAAGCACTTCCTCGATTCGTTCACCGCGTGCGCGGTGCGCGTGTGGACCGGCCGCGAGCGCGTCGTCGATGTGGGGAGCGGCGCCGGCTTTCCCGGCCTCGCATTGCGCATCGCGATGCCGAACACGAAGGTGACCTGCATCGAATCGGTGGGGAAGAAGTCACATTTTTTGGACGAGACGGCCGTGCTGCTGGGCCTGAACGACGTCGAGATCCGTAACGAGCGCGCCGAGACCCTCGCGCACTCCGCCGATCGTCGCGCCGCGTACGACGTGGGGACCGCCCGCGCCGTGGGGACGCTCGCGGCCTGCGCGGAGTATCTCCTGCCGTTCATCCGCATCGGTGGCGACGCCATCGTGTGGAAGGGAAAGGTCGACGCGGAGCTCGCCGCGGCGCGCAAGGCACTCGCGTCGCTCGGTGGCGAGATCGCGGCGACCGTGTCCACCCTCCAGCTCGGGGTCGCCGACGTGCTGCCGGGCCGCAACCTCGTCGTCATGCGCAAGGTGCGCGCGTCGCCGGACCGATACCCGCGGAGTGCGGCCGAGGCGCGGCGTCGCCCATGGTGATCGTGCCGTCGATCGATGTCCGCAGCGGGCGCGTGAGATTTCGCTCCAATGTGGATCTCGAGGTCGAGCCTCGCGAGCTGGCCTCCGCGTTCGTCGCCGACGGCGCCGACGAGCTGCACCTGGTCGACCTCGACGGAGCCGAACGGGGCGATTACCTGAACGTCCCGCTGCTCACCGATATCGCGCGTGCGAGCGGCATCCCCTGCCGGTTCGCCGGTGGGCTGTCGAGCCTCGAGCGCGCCACCGGGATCCTGAACGCCGGGTTCGCCGGGGTGCTGTTCTCCTCTGCGGTCTTCGGCGACGACGCGCTGCTCCGCGGGATCGCGACGATCGCCGATCGGGCCATCGTCGAGATCGAATCGAAGCGCGGTGGGCTGGCTCCTCGCGGCGGCGGCGAGGAGCTCGTCGCCCGGGCCCTCGGGCGCGACAGCGTCGACGCGGCAACGGCGGCGGTCGATGCCGGCATCCGGGCGCTCTACGTCGTCGACCTGGAGACCGACGGCGGCTTCGGCGGGCCGCCGATCGTGCTGCTCCAGCAGATCCGCGAGGCCCTGGGACCGCGCGCCGCGGCGGTCGCGCTGCACACGGGCGGCGGCGTGCGCGACCTCGCCGACGTCACGGCGCTCGCCCGGTTCGGCGCGGCGTCGGTCGTGCTCGGCCGCGCGCTCGCGGCGCGGCGCTTCACCGTCGCCGAGGCGAAGGCGGCCGCCGCATGATCGTGGCACTGCTATCCGACATCCATGCGAACGTCATCGCGCTCGAGGCCGTGCTGCGCGACCTGCCCGAGGTGTCAGGGATCTGGGTGATGGGCGACACGGTCGGCTACGGACCCGATCCGGCGCCGACCCTCGCGCTCCTGCGCGAGCGTGGCGCGACGCTCATCGCCGGGAATCACGACCGGGCCGTCGCCACCGGTGAGGGGCTCGAGCTCTTCAACGCGGCTGCGCGCACGGCAGCGGAACGCCATCGCGCGTGGCTTGGCGGGGCGGACCGCGACTTTCTGGCCGGGCTTCCGCTCACCCTCGAGCCCGCGGCCGGCTATGCGATCTGCCATGGCAGCCCGCGCGACCCGCTGTGGGAATACATCTTCGACGCACGCGCCGCCGGATACGCCATGGCCGGCCTCGCCGTGCCGAGGTGCTGCGTCGGTCACACCCACGTGCCCGCTCGGTTCCCGGTCGGCGACGCGAAGGTGATGATCAACCCGGGCAGCGTCGGCCAGCCTCGGGACGGCGACCCGCGGGCCTCGTATGCCGTGCTCGACGTTGACCGCACGACGGTCGATTTCCATCGCGTCGCCTACGACGTCCCCGAGACGCAGAAGCGGATGCGCGCGCTGAAGCTGCCCGACATGCTTGCCGAGCGATTGGCGTTCGGCCTGTGAGCGAGATCGCGTTCCGAGAAGAGCTCGGCACTCGCCCCGGTGACGCGCCGCTCGAGTACGAGCTGCCGCGCGGCGGGCGCGTGCGTCTCACGGTCCGGCTGGGGGAGCGCCGCACCGGCGGGTACGGGATCCGCGTGCGGCGGATCACCCGCGATGGCCCGACCCTCACCATGCGCTGCGAGATCACGGCACCGCGCGATGGCGCGATCGTCACCCAGGCGCTCACGTATCCCGCGCAGACCGTCTCCGTGGACGACGGTCTCGTGCGCGGGGTCCGGGTCGTGGTGCTGGTGGATCAGAGCGGCGCGGAGCGCGCGCGGATCACGGCCTAAGATTCGCCGGATTTGACCGACCAGTCGGACGGCGACCCGCCGGACCGGACGGACCCGCAGTCGCCTCACCGGCCCGATCACCGCCTCGAGCGCATCGAGCGCGCGAAGGGCCGCCTCCCGGGCGATGCGCGGGTGAAGATCGTCCGCAGCAGCGAGTTCCGGCGGCGCAGGGGCTACGTCGTCGCGACCGAGGAGGCGCTCGAGCCGCACACGCCGATGGGCCGCGTCACGGACCGCCTCCGGGGCGTCCTGTTCGGCCGGCGCCTTCGTTCCGAGGACGAGGCCGAGGAGCGTGTCTCCAAGATCACCGGGCTCGCGATCTTCGCGTCCGACAACATCTCGTCATCGGCGTACGCGACCGAAGAGACGATGCGCACGCTCGTCCTCGCCGGCGCGTCGGCGCTCGCACTCACCATGCCGATCACCGTCGCGATCCTCCTCGTGCTGGCGATCGTGGTGACCTCGTACCTGCAGGTCATCCGCGCGTATCCGAACGGCGGAGGCGGCTACATCGTCGCGAAGGAGAACCTGGGCGTGATCGCCGGGCTCATCGCGGCGGCCGCGCTGCTCATCGACTACTTCCTCACGGTCTCGGTGTCGGTGGCCGGCGGGCTGCTCGCGATCACCACGGCCTTCCCGGAGCTCGATCCGCTGCGCGTGCAGCTCGGCGTCGCGTTCATCGCGCTCATCGCCATCGCGAACCTGCGCGGCATCCGCGAGGCCGGCGTGGTGTTCGCCGGGCCGACGTACCTGTATGCGGCGGCCGTTCTCGGCGTCCTGGCCATCGGCTTCTATCGCGTCGTGACCGGCGACACGCCGGTCGCGGTCGCGCCGCCAAAGGTGCTCGAGGGCGGAGAGGCGCTGAGCGCGTTCCTCATCCTCCGGGCCTTCGCGTCGGGCTCCGTCGGTCTCACCGGTACCGAGGCCGTCGCCGACGGCATCACCGCGTTCAAGAAGCCGGAGGCGCGCAACGGCGGGATCGTGCTGCTCTCCATGGCGGCGCTGTTCGCGACGCTGTTCTTTGGGATCTCGTACCTCGCGACACACCTCGGGATCCAGGTCGACGCGACCGAGACCAAGAGCGTGCTCGGCCTGCTCGCCCAGAGCGTCGTGGGCGATGGGGTCTACTTCTACGTCCTGCAGGCGGCCACCGCCGTCATCCTCATCCTCGCCGCGAACACGAGCTTCTCGGGCTTCCCGAGGCTCGCCTCGATCCTCGCCTCGCACCGCTTCCTGCCCCGGCAGTTCGCGCAGCGGGGCGACCGGCTCGCGTACTCGTTCGGGATCATCGCCCTCGCCGTGATCGCCACGGCGCTCCTCGTGGCGTTCAGGGCCAGCGTGAGCGGGCTCATCCCGCTCTACACGATCGGCGTGTTCATCGCGTTCACGCTCGCGCAGGCCGGTCTCGTGCGTCGCTGGCAGCGCGAGCGCGGATCGAGGTGGCGAGTGCGCGCCGCCATCAACGGTCTCGGCGCGGCGGTCACGGGGGTCGTCGCGGTCCTGGTCGCGGTCACGAAGTTCGCGCTGGGCGCATGGATGGTGCTCGCGATCCTGCCGGTGATCGTGTTCCTCATGTGGCAGGTCCACCAGCATTACCGCCGCGTCGAGGACGAGCTCATGGTCCCGCGCACGACCCGGACCGCCCTCGGGAACCGGCGCGCGCGGATCATCGTGCCGATCAGCCGCGTCGATCGGAGCGCGCTCGAGGCGCTCAGCCTCGCCACCGGGCTCATCGGCGACGTGTCGGCGATCCACATCTCGTTCGACCAGGACGGCGCCAATTCGTTCAAGGAGCGTTGGACGAGGCTC
Source organism: uncultured Chloroflexota bacterium (assembly GCA_964567235.1). Taxonomy (GTDB): domain Bacteria; phylum Chloroflexota; class Limnocylindria; order P2-11E; family P2-11E; genus UBA4735. The sequence continues at coordinate 7,904 of CAZMLV010000026.1, forward strand.
GGCACCGGGGTCCCGCTCGAGGTCATCGTGTCGCCGTATCGCGCGATCACCCGACCGCTGCTCAAGTACCTCGACGCCATCGACGACGGGGATCCCGCGCGGCCGGTGATCGTCGTGCTCGCCGAGTTCGTGCCGCGGCACTGGTGGGACACGATGCTCCACAACCAGACCGCGCTCCGGTTGAAGCTCGACCTCTTCTCGCGGCGCAACACGGCGGTCGTCGACGTCCCGCACCACCTCGACGATCTCGAGGACTTCCGATGAGCGACGACGATGTGACTCCTCCGGACGATCCGCAGCGCCCGTCCGACGTGCCGGAGCGATTCGAGCGCGCGCCAGGCCGCCGGATCGGCGACCAACGGGTGAAGATCGTCCGGCGTCGTGGTTTCCGCCGAGGCCGCGGGGTGATCGTCGCGACCGAGGAATCGCTCGAGTCCGCCGGCCTCGGCGGTCGCATGTTCAGCGTCGCCCGCGAGATCTTGTTCGGCAAGCGGATCCCGACGGAGCGCGAGTCCGAGGAGCGGCTCACCAAGATCACCGGGCTCGCGATCTTCGCGTCGGACAACATCTCGTCGTCGGCATACGCGACGGAAGAGACGATGCGTGCGCTGGCGCTCGCCGGCGCGGCCGGGCTCGCGTTCACGATGCCGTTGACGGTCGCGATCGTCACGATCCTCGCGATCGTCGTGACCTCGTATCTGCAGGTGATCAAGGCGTACCCGAACGGCGGGGGGAGCTACGTCGTCGCCAGCCGCAACCTCGGGATGATCCCCGGGCTGCTCGCGGCCGCGGCCCTGCTCGTGGACTACGTGCTCACGGTGTCGGTATCCGTCGCGGGCGGCGTGCTCGCGATCACGACCGCGTTCCCCGGCGTGGATCCGATCAAGGTCTGGGTCGGCGTCGGGTTCATCGCGCTGCTCACGATCGGCAACCTACGGGGGATCCGCGAGGCGGGCGTCGTCTTCGCGGGACCCACGTACTTCTACGTCGCGAGCATCGCGATCGTCCTTGCCATCGGCTTCTACCGGCTCATCACCGGCGACGTTCCCGCGGCCGTGCCACCGCCGCAGGCCGTCCAGGCGAACGAGGCGCTCGGCATCTTCCTGGTGCTGCGGGCGTTCTCCTCCGGCTCTGTCGGCCTATCCGGCACGGAGGCCGTCGCGAACGGCGTTCCGGCGTTCCGCGAGCCGTCCGCGCGGAACGCGTCGATCGTGCTCATCGCGATGGGCACGCTGTTCGGCACGCTGTTCTTCGGCATCTCGTTCCTCGCCACGCGCTTCGGGATCCAGGTGGATGCGACCGAGACGAAGAGCGTCATCGGCCTGCTCACGCAATCGATCGTCGGCCAGGGTGCGCTGTTCTACGTCGTGCAAGCGGCGACGGCCATCATCCTGGTGCTCGCGGCGAATACGAGCTTCTCCGGGTTCCCGCGGCTCGCGTCGATCCTCGCGACCGACCGGTTCATGCCGCGGCAGTTCGCGCAGCGTGGCGATCGCCTGGCCTACTCGTTCGGGATCCTCGTCCTCGCCGCCGTCTCGGCGATCCTCCTGGTCGTCTACCAGGGCAGCGTGAACGGGCTCATCCCGCTCTACACGATCGGTGTGTTCATCGCGTTCACGCTGTCGCAGGCCGGGCTCGTGCGGCACTGGCTGCGCGAACGCGGTCCCGGCTGGCGCTTCTCGACGAGCATCAACGCGCTGGGCGCGGTGGTCACGGGCATCGTGACCCTCGTCGTCGCGTACACGAAGTTCTTGCTCGGCGCGTGGCTGGTGCTCGCGATCATGCCGCTGCTCATCTACGGCATGTGGCGCGTGCGACGCCACTACCAGATGATCGAGGACGAGCTCCTCATCCCGCGCGCGACGCAGGTGCACCTGGCGGTCCGGAAGCCGCGGCTCATCGTGCCGATCGCCCGGCTCGATCGCAGCTCGCTCAACACGCTCGGCCTCGCCCGCGCGATCTGCGCCGACGTGGCGGCCGTGCACATCTCCTACGACGAGGAGGGCGCCGCGGCGTTCCGCGAGCGGTGGTCGCGGGTCGTCGGGCCGGAGCTGGCGCTCGAGGTCATCGTCTCACCCTACCGAGCGCTGGTCGCGCCGCTGCTCAGCTACCTCGACGCGATCGACGACGGCGATCGCAGCCGTCCGGTCATCATCGCGCTCGCCGAATTCGTCCCGAGCCACTGGTGGGAGAACGCGCTGCACAATCAGACCGCGCTGCGGCTCAAGCTCGCGCTGTTCTCCCGCAAGAACACGAGCGTCATCGACGTACCGTTCCATCCGGAAGACGAGGACGCACCCCACTAGACCCACCTACACTCACCGCCCGGTGAAGCTCACGAACATCCTCGTACCTCTTGCCGGTACGGCCATCGACCCCGACGTCATCGAGTACGCGATCGCTCTGGGGCGCGCCCATAAGGCCAAGATCACGGCCGTCCATGTCATCGAGGTGAAATGGAACATGCCGCTCGATGCGGTCCTGGACGCCGAGCTCGAGCGCGGGGAAGAGGTCCTGGCACTCGCGGAAAAGGTCGCCGAGAAGCTCGGCGCGCACATCAGCACGGAGGTGCTGCAGGCTCGCGAGGCGGCCGCGGCCATCGTCGACACGGCCGTCGAGCAGCGCAGCGAGCTCATCCTGCTCGGGATGCCCTACCGAAAGCGCCTCGGCCGCGTCTACGTGGGCCGGACGGTCGAAGAGGTCTACGTGAAAGCGCCATGCGCGGTGCTCGCGTATCGTCAGGAAGAACCCAAGTGAACGTCGTCATCGTCGGCTGTGGGCGCACCGGCGCCTTCCTCGCGGAGCTCCTCGATCAGGGCGGCGACACCGTGTCGATCGTCGACGTCGAACGGTCCGCGTTCAGCCGGCTGCCATCGAATTTCAAAGGGACGCCGGTCCTTGGCAACGGGACGGACATGGACATCCTCCGTCAGGCGGGCATCGAGTCGGCGAACGCGTTCCTCGCCCTCACCCAGGGCGACAACCGGAACCTCATGGCCGCGCAGATCGCCAAGAAGATCTTCGGGGTCGCCCAGGTGTTCGCCAAAGTGAACGACCCGATCCGCGCCTCGACGTACCGCGGGCAGGGGATCTACACGTTCTCGCGGACCACCATCCTCGGCACCCTGCTCCATGCCGTGCTCGCCGGCGACAAGAGCATCGGCCCGAACCTCATGAAGGCCGCGATGAAGCACGACGAGGAGCTCTCGGCCCAGCTGCCGAACGTGGGGCGCTGATGTATTTCGTCGTCGCGGGCGGAGGCGAGGTCGGCTACCACCTCTCGAAGGCGCTGCTCGAGGCCGGGCACGAGGTGATGATCATCGAGCGCGACCGCCGGCGGGCCCTCTGGATCGAGGAGCAGCTCGGCTCGGTGGTGATCAACGCGCCCGCGGACGAGGGCCGCTTCCAGATCCAGGCCGGCTGCCAGCGGGCCGACGCCGTCCTCGCGGTCACCGGCGACGACGAGGACAACCTGATCATCAGCCAGCTCGCGAAGCTGAAGTGCGGCGCCAACCGCGTGATCGCTCGGGTGAACAACCCGAAGAACGAGATCGTGTTCAAGGCCATGGGCATCGACGAGACCCTCTCCTCGACCCGGGTGCTCATGGGCGTCATCGAGCAGGAGCTGCCGACCGGCGGCTTCATGCCGCTCATGCCACTCACCCGCTCGGACCTCGAGATCGTCGAGGCCGAGATCGCCGCCGGCTCGCCGGCCGCCGACAAGGACGTCGAGGCGGTCGGCCTTCCCGCGGGCGCGCACATCGGCGCGATCGTCCGGAAGGGCGAGATCCTGCATGCCCACCGCGACACGAAGCTCCAGGCGGGCGACCGGATCATCGTGTTCGCCCCCACCGCCGCCGAGCAGGAGGTCAAGAAGGCGCTCTTCGGCTAGGCGCGTAGGCCGCAAGAAGGTTGACAATGGCGTTGATAGGTCTTATACCAATCCCATGGCGCGTGGAAGCCGACCCGTCTATGTGATCTCGATCGCCGCGAGCATCGCCGGCTGCCACCCTCGCACCCTGCGGATCTATGAAGAGGAGGGCCTGGTCGAGCCGGTCCGGACCGATTCCAACATCCGGCTCTACTCCGACGAGGACCTCCAGCGGGTGCGCGTCATCCGCTATCTCACGCAGCAGCGCGGGGTGAACCTCGCCGGCGTGAAGATGCTCCTCCAGTTCCGCGACGCCGCAGACCTGCTCCGCGAGCTCGCGAGTGCCATTGACGAGCTCGACGCGACCGAAGCTGAACGCATACCGAAGACCGCGAAGATCCGTTCGACACAAGGAAATGAGGCCAACACGCAATGACTGAAGACATTCGCACCTATCCCGGAGAGCTCCCCCTCGTCCCCCTGCGGGAGATGGTGGTGTTCCCGAAGATCGTCCAACCCCTCGGGGTCGGTCGCGACAAGAGCGTGGCGGCCATTGACGCCGCGATGAGCGAAGAGAAGCACTACGTCATCTTCGCGGCGCAGAAGGACCCGGAGATCGACGACGTCACGTCCGACCAGATCTACACGGTCGCGACGGTCGCCGAGATCGTGCGGCTCCTCCGGATCCCGGACGGCAGCGCCCAGGTCATCGTGCAGGGCCTCCAGCGGGTGAAGATCACCGGCTTCACGCCGGACACCCGGTACTTCCGGGTCACGTTCCAGCCGATCACCGAGATCCCTGGCGAGCCGGTCGAGCGCGAGGCGCTCCTCCGCAGCGTGAAGAGCCTGTTCGGCGACTACGTCGAGAACGGCGGCTCGATCGTGCCCGAGGTCGCGATGACCGCGAAGAGCACGGACGACCCGTCCCACTTCGCCGACCTCGTCGCGCAGAGCCAGGACCTCACCATCGAGCAGCGCCAACAGCTCCTCGAGATGGAGGGCGTGGTCGAGCGGCTTCGGTTCCTCTCGGTCTTCCTCGCGAAGCAGAACGAGATCCTGCAGATGAAGGCGAAGATCCAGAGCGACGTCCAGCAGACCCTCGACAAGACCCAGCGCGAGTACATCCTCCGCGAGCAGATGAAGGCGATCCAGAAGGAGCTCGGCGACGACGACGGCAGCTCGGAGGTCAACGAGCTTCGCGAGAAGATCGAGGCCGCCGGCATGCCCGACGAGGTGAAGGAGAAGGCCCTCAAGGAGGTCGGGCGGCTCGAGAAGATCCCGCAGGCCTCCCCGGAGCAGGGCGTCATCCGCACCTACGTCGACTGGCTCATCTCGGTCCCGTGGAAGAAGGCGCCCGAGGACGACTGGGACATCGTGGAAGCCGCGCGGATCCTCGACGAGGATCACTACGGTCTCCCGAAGATCAAGGACCGCATTCTCGAGTACATGGCGGTACGCAAGCTCTCGCACGAGCTGCGCGCCCCGATCCTCTGCTTCGTCGGCCCGCCCGGCGTCGGCAAGACGAGCCTCGGCAAGTCCATCGCCCGCGCGATGGGCCGGAAGTTCGTCCGCATGTCGCTCGGTGGCATCCGTGACGAGGCCGAGATCCGCGGCCACCGCCGCACCTACGTGGGCGCGCTGCCCGGCCGGGTGCTCCAGAACATGAAGACCGCGGCCGAGACGAACCCGGTGTTCATGCTCGACGAGATCGACAAGGTCGGCGCGGACTTCCGCGGCGACCCGAGCTCGGCGCTCCTCGAGGTCCTCGACCCGGAGCAGAACAGCACGTTCTCGGACCACTACCTCGAAGTTCCGTACGACCTGTCGCGGGTCATCTTCATCACGACGGCGAACGTGGAGGACACGATCATCCCGCCGCTCCGCGACCGGATGGAGATCATCCGGCTCCCCGGCTACACCGAGGACGAGAAGATGCACATCGCGATCGGGTACCTCCTGCCGCGGCAGCTGAAGCAGCACGGCCTGGAGAACGGGCGGCTCGTCCTCACGGACGCGGCCCTCAAGGACATGGCCCGCCTCTACACCCGTGAGGCTGGCGTCCGGAACCTCGAGCGCGAGATCGGCACCATCTGCCGCAAGGTCGCGCGCCAGATCGCCGAGCACAAGGCGGAGACCGTCACGGTCGACGCGGCGGATCTCCCGACGTACCTCGGACCGGAGAAGTTCGACTTCGGCCTGGCCGAGGAAGAGGACCAGGTCGGCGCGGTCACCGGTGTGTCGGTGAGCGAGTCCGGCGGCGACGTCCTCACGGTCGAGGCGACGATCATGGATCAGGGAAGCAAGACCGAGGAGTTCGTCCTCACCGGCCAGATCCAGAAGGTCATGGAAGAGTCCGCGCGCGCAGCGCTGAGCTACGTGCGGGCGCACCAGGCGGAGCTCGGTGTGCCGAAGGGCTTCTTCAAGGACCACGCGATGCACATCCACGTTCCGGCGGGAGCGATCCCGAAGGACGGTCCCTCCGCGGGAGTCACGATGGCGACCGCGATCGTGTCGGCCCTCACCGGGCGGCGCGTCCGGCGCGAGGTCGCGATGACGGGTGAGATCACCCTGCGCGGCCGCGTCCTTCCGATTGGTGGAGTGAAGGAGAAGCTGCTCGCGGCGCACCGCGCCGGGATCAAGACCTTCATCCTTCCCGACAAGAACAAGAAGGACCTCGTCGATGTCCCCAAGGAGGTCACCGACACGGTCGACATCAAGCCCGTCTCGAACATCGAGGAAGTGCTGAAGCTGGCACTGCTCCCTGGACCGAGCGTCACCCCCGCGCAGATCGAAGCCGCGCGGCCAACGATGGTCCCGCCGCCGAACTAATAGGGGGCGACGATGCCCGTCGAATACAAGGACTACTACAAGACCCTCGGGGTCTCAAAGAACGCGACCGCCGCCGACATCAAGAAGGCGTACCGCAAGCTGGCGCGCCAGTTCCATCCCGACGTGAACACGTCGGCGGATGCGTCGAAGAAGTTCAAAGAGGTCAACGAAGCCAACGAGGTCCTGAGCGACCCCGAGAAGCGCAAGCGCTACGACCAGCTCGGTCCGGATTGGGAGCGCTACGCCCAGGCGGGGGCGAGCTCGCGGCGCGGTACGAACGGCGGCTTCCAGTGGGTCTACACCGGCACGCCGGGCGCGGACCCGTTCGGCGGCGGTGGGGGCGACTTCTCCGACTTCTTCCAGTCGGTCTTCGGCAACATGGGCGGCTTCAGCGACGCCGCCCCCGGCAACGGCACGCGCCGCCGGACCGCGCGGTCGCGCGCGATCGCGGACGTCGAATACCCGATCGAGGTCACGCTCCCCGAGGCGTACAAGGGCACCGAACGGGTGCTCGAGCTGCAGGGCGAGGATGGCCACGCGAAGCGGCTCAGCGTGAAGATCCCGGCCGGCGTGCGGGACGGGCAGCGCATCCGGCTCGCGGGCCAGGCCGCCGGCGGCGACCTGTACCTGCAGGTGAAGGTGAAGCCGCATCCGCTGTTCACGCGCGACGGCGATGACCTCCGGATGGAGCTGCCGGTCGCGCTTCACGAGGCGCTGCTCGGGGCCGAAGTCACCGTCCCGACGCTGAAGGGCCGGGTGAGCCTGCGGATCCCGCCGGAGACCCAGAACGGCCGGACGATCCGCCTCGCCGGACAGGGCATGCCTCGCACCGGCGGCGGATCGGGCGACCTGTTCGTGACCGTGAAGGTCGTCCTGCCCACGAAGCTGAACGAAAAGGAACGCGAGCTCGCCACCGAGCTCGCCGCGGAGCGACGGACCGAAGACGTCCGCTCGCATCTGCTCTAAGGAGTACTGACGTGATCGATCCGAAGAAGATGACCGAGAAGACCCAAGAGGCACTCATCACCGCGCAGCAGGCCGCGCAGGAGAACGGGCGCTCGCAGCTCGAGGTCGAGGATCTCCTCGGGGCGCTCCTCGCCCAGCAGGGTGGGATCGTGCCGAGCGTCATCGAGGCGCTCGGCGGATCCCCGCAGCAGCTGCTGTCGGCGATCCAGCAGGAGCTCGGGCGCCAGCCGAAGGTCAGCGGCAACGTGCAGCTCTCGGCGAGCCCGCGGCTCGGCCGCGTGCTGACGCAGTCGCAGAAGGAAGCGGACGCGCTGGGCGACGAGTACGTGTCGACCGAGCATCTGCTGCTCGCGATGACCGCGGACCAGGGTTACACCGGCCAGGCGCTCCAGCGCATCGGCGCCACGCACGAGCGGGTGCTCAACGCGCTCCGCGACATCCGCGGCAACCAGCGCGTCACGGACCCCAACCCCGAGAACAAGTACCAGAGCCTCGAGAAGTACGGACGCGATCTCACCGATCTCGCGCGGAGGAACAAGATCGATCCGGTCATCGGCCGGGACGAGGAGATCCGGCGCGTCATCCAGGTGCTGTCACGCCGCACGAAGAACAATCCGGTCCTCATCGGCGAGCCCGGCGTGGGCAAGACCGCGATCGTCGAAGGGCTCGCACAGCGCATCGTCCGCGGCGACGTCCCCGAGGGGTTGAAGGACAAGCGCGTCTTCGCGCTGGACATCGGCTCGCTGCTCGCCGGCGCGAAGTACCGCGGCGAGTTCGAGGAGCGCCTGAAGGCCGTGCTGAAGGAGATCGCGGCCAGCGAGGGCCAGATCATCCTGTTCATCGACGAGCTCCACACGATCGTCGGCGCCGGCGCGGCCGAGGGCGCGGTCGACGCTGCGAACATGCTGAAGCCGATGCTCGCGCGCGGCGAGCTGCACACCATCGGCGCCACCACGCTCGACGAATACCGCAAGCACATCGAGAAGGATGCGGCGCTCGAGCGCCGGTTCCAGCCCGTGTTCGTGGGGGAGCCGACGGTCGAGGACACGATCTCGATCCTGCGCGGGCTGCGCGAGCGCTACGAGGTGCACCACGGCGTGCGGATCCTCGACAGCGCGCTCGTCGCGGCGGCCGTGCTGTCGTCGCGATACATCAGCGACCGGTTCCTGCCGGACAAGGCGATCGATCTCGTGGACGAGGCCGGGTCCAAGCTGCGGATGGAGATCGACTCGATGCCCGTCGAGCTCGACGAGGTCGAGCGGAGCATCCGCCGGCTGGAGATCGAGCGCGAGGCGTTGAAGAAGGAGACCGACGCCGCGAGCAAGGACCGGCTCGTCAAGCTCGAGAAGGAGCTCGCCGACCTCAAGGAATCGAGCTCGGGCATGCGGGCCGACTGGGAGAAGCAGAAGGCTGCGCTGACCGAGATCCGCGAGAAGAAGCAGCGGCTCGAGCAGGTCCGGGCGGACATCGAGAAGGCCGAGCGCGCTGCCGACTTCGCGAAGGCCGCCGAGCTCAAGTACGCGACGCAGGCGCAGCTCGAGAAAGAAGTGGCCGCCGGTGAGCTGAAGCTCGCGGAGCTCCAGCAGCGCCACAAGATGGTCACCGAGGAGGTGACCCCCGAGGACATCGCCGAGATCGTCGGCAAGTGGACGGGCATCCCGGTCACGAAGCTCCTCGAAGGCGAGGTGGGCAAGCTCCTCAAGATGGAGGAGCGGCTGCATCAGCGTGTGGTCGGCCAAGAGGAGGCGGTGACCGCCGTCGCCAATGCCGTCCGCCGGGCGCGCGCGGGCATGCAGGACCCGAACCGGCCGCTCGGCTCGTTCCTGTTCCTCGGCCCGAC
>CAZMLV010000027.1:0-17125 GCA_964567235.1 uncultured Chloroflexota bacterium
GCATGTCGAAGACGTCCTGCAGGCACTCGCGGTACGCCTCGAGGATGATCGGGAACGACGGGTACCGCGACGCGACCTGCAGCAGCTCGCCGGCGCGGCGGCGCTGATGCCAGAGCGGCGACCGGCGTCCGGGGAAGCGCCGCGGCAGCAGGAGCGCGCGCGCCGCGGCTTCGCGGAATCGCGCCGCGAACAACGGCGTCTGGGAGAGGTGCTCGACGACGAGCGCCTCCGCGCGGTCGGGGTCCGGCAGCACGAGCTGCGGCTCCGGTGCGCGCTCGGCCTCGGGGAACCGCGCGACGATGCCGTCGTCCGTCCAGAGAACGTCGATCTCGACGTCCGATCGTTCGCGGACCATCGCACCGATCGCCATGGCCCAGGGCGCGTGGACCCTGCCGCCGAACGGCGTGAGCACGCACACGCGCCAGTCACCCACCTCGTCGAGATAGCGCTCCACGAGGATGGTCTTGTCGTCGGGCACGATCCCGGCCGCGGCGACCTGGTCGCGCAGGTACTCGAGGAGATTGCGCGCGGCGCGGTCGTCGAGGTCGTGCCGCTCGCGCAGCCGCGCGACGGCCAGGTCGGGATCGCTCGCGCGGAGCTCGCGCGTGAGCGCACCGATCGCCCGTCCGAATTCGAGCGGGCGCGTCGCGGTCTCGCCCTTCCAGAAAGGCATCTTCCCAGGCACCCCGGGCGCCGGTGACACGAGCACTCGATCGTGGGTGATCTCCTCGACGCGCCAGGTCGATGCGCCGAGCAGGAACGTCTCGCCGACCCGCGTCTCGAAGACCATCTCTTCATCGAGTTCGCCCACGCGACCCTTTCCCGGCTCGGCGCCGACGAGGAACACCCCGTACAGGCCGCGGTCGGGGATGGTCCCGCCGCTCGTGAGCGCGACCCGCGCGGCGCCCTCGCGCGCGCGGATGGTCCCGGCGATGCGGTCCCAGACGATCCGCGGCCGGAGCTCGGCGAACTCATCGGATGGGTAGCGGCCCGAGAGCATGTCCAGGACGTTGTCGAGCTGCGGTCGGGGAAGCTCCGCGAACGGAGCCGCTCCCTTGATCAGCCGCTCCAGATCGTCGACCCCGATCGGATCGCGTCCGGCGATCGCGACGACCTGCTGGGCCAGGACGTCCAGCGGATTGCGGATGTACCGCGACGCCTCGACGGCGCCGGCATGCATCCGCTCGGTGAGCGCCGCGGACGCGAGCAGATCGCCCCGGTACTTGGGGAGGATGATGCCCGTCGACGGCTCGTCGACCCGGTGACCGGCGCGCCCGATCCGCTGCATCCCGCTCGCCACCGACGGCGGCGACTCGACCTGCACCACCAGATCGATCGCGCCCATGTCGATGCCGAGCTCGAGCGTGCTCGTCGCGACCAGCGCCCGCAGCCGGCCGGCCTTCAGGTCGTCCTCGATGCGAAGGCGCTGTTCGCGCGCGATCGACCCGTGATGCGCGTGGGCCAGCTCCTCCCCGGCGAGCTCGTTCACGGCGTTCGCGATGCGCTCCGCCAGCCGGCGGCTGTTCACGAAGATGAGCGTCGAGCGGTGCTGGCGCACGAGCTCGAGCAGGCGCGGGTGGATCGCCGGCCAGATGCTCGTTCGCCCATCGGCGCGCGCCGCGGGCCCACTGCGGAATTCCACCGGCTCGCCGAGCCGGGCCATGTCCTCGACCGGCACCTCGACGGTCAGCTCGAGCGGCTTGCGATGCCCGGCGTCGACGACACGCACCGGGCGCGCCCCGTCGGCGTCGAATCCGCCGAGGAACCGGGCGACTTCATCGAGCGGGCGCTGCGTCGCCGACAGGCCGACCCGTTGCAGGCGCCGGCCGGCGAGCCGCTCGAGGCGCTCAAGGGTCACCGCGAGGTGCGCGCCCCGTTTCGTCGACACGATGGCGTGGATCTCGTCGACGATCACGGTTTGGACGTCCCGCAGCGCCTGGCCGGCAGAAGATGACAGCACCAGATACAGCGACTCCGGGGTGGTGATGAAGATGTCGGCGGGCGTCTTCGAGAAACGCGCGCGCTCCTTCGCCGGAGTGTCACCGGTCCGGATGGCGACGGTCGGCTCGCGGACGCTCAGGCCGAATCGCTCGGCGGCGTGACCGATGCCCGCGATCGGCGCGCGAAGGTTGCGCTCCACGTCGACCGCGAGTGCCTTCAGTGGCGAGACGTACACGACGCGGCAGCCGCCCGCCGGCGTCCGGATGAGCTCGTCGATCGACGAGAGGAACGCCGCGAGGGTCTTGCCCGAGCCGGTCGGCGCCATGAGCAGCGTGTTCTCGCCGTTCTTGATGACCGGCCAGGCCTGCGCCTGGGCGGGCGTCGGGCCCGGGAACGCGGTGCGGAACCACTCGCGGACCGCTGGATGGAACGCGTCCAGGCCCTCGCTCTCCATAGGGAGAGGGTACCGTTCCGGCGATGGAGATCGGCCTCGGCATCGACGGCCGTTTGGTGCTGTCGGATACAGAACAGGCCGACATCGCGGCGGAGGCCGCCCTCCTCGGATACTCGAGCCTCTGGACCCCCGCCCGTGAGGACGACCCGTTCGCGCTCTGCGCGCTCTGGCACCGCTCGAGCGGGCTCGAGACCGGCATCTCGGTCCTTCCGCTCCAGCGCTGGAGCGCGGACCAGCTGGCCGCTGCATCGCGGACCGCGCTCGAACGGACGGCGGGCAAGTTCGTGCTCGGCGTCGGCGCCGGGAATGTCCGCGCGGCGCCGATCCGGAAGCTGCGCGAGCTCTCGTCGTCACTGCGCCCCGCGCTGGGCGCGGCGCGCATCTATCTGGGCGCGCTGGGGCCGCGGATGCTGCATCTCGCCGGCGAGCGGTACGACGGCGCGGCGCTCAACTGGTGCTCGCCGCACCAGACGCTCTGGAGCCGCGAACGGGTCGCCGCGGGCGCGCTCGCGGCCGGACGGGACCCCCGCGACATCTGCATCCATCAGTACATCCGCGTGTGCGTCGATGCCGACGTGGCCGCGGCACGGCGCGCGCTCGCGACGATGGTCCTCGGCTACGCGATGAACCGTCCGGGCGACGACCCGACGATGGGGTACCGCGGCCACTTCGCCCGGATGGGCTTCGACGAGATCCTCCGCGAGCTCGAAGCGCTCCGCCTCCGCGGCGCCGACGACGGCGTGCTCGCCGAGCGGCTGCCGGACGAGCTCCTCGCGCGCGTCGGCTGGTGGGGCCGGCCGGAGGACGCCTTCGCGGGCTTCGAAGCGCTCACCGCGGGGCTGGATGTCGCGGTCGTCCGGGTGGTCGCGGCGAAGAAGAACGACGCGGACTGTGTGCGCCTCGCGATGCGGAGCTGCGCTCGGGCTAGCTGACCTTCAACAGATCGACGACGAAGACGAGCGTCTCGCCTGGCTTGATGTCGCGACCCGCGCCGCGATCGCCGTATCCAAGCTTCGCGGGGATCGTGAGCCTGCGGCGGCCACCGACCTTCATCCCGGCGACGCCCTGGTCCCAGCCTTTGATCACCCGCCCCGCGCCGAGCTGGAACGAGAACGGGCTGCCCCGGTCCCAGGATGCGTCGAACTGCGTCTGGGTCGACCACCCGACCCCCACGTAGTGCACGTCGACGGTCTTGCCCGATGTCGCCTCGGAGCCCGTGCCGACGGTGAGGTCCTCGACGACGAGGTCGGCGGGCGGCGCGCCCGCCGGGATCGCGACAACGGGTTTGGAGGACATCGGCCGATGCTAGCGTTCGCGCCGGTGACGTACTTCCGTGAGGTGCAGCGGTTCCGCGAGTCGTGGCTGTGGCTCGTCATCGGCATTCCGATGGCGTTCGCGCTGTGGGCGCTGCTCGTCACGCCGGGCACTCCCGCATCGGCGGTCATCGCCGTTGTCGGCATCACGATCGCGGTCGCGGCGCTCTTCGGCCTCGCCTACCTCGAGACCACGGTCACCGGCGACCTGGTCATCGTGAAGTTCCATGGTCTGTGGCCAACGCGCCGCGTCAAGCTCGACGACATCGCCGAGTACGCACCGATGCACTACACGATGTGGGACTCGGGCGGCTGGGGCGTGCACTTCGGCCTCGCCGGCCTCACCTACAACGTGAGCGGCAACGAGGGCGTGCACTTCCGGCTCACGAACGGCGCGCAGGTGCTGGTCGGGACGCAGCGGCCGACGGAGCTCGCGTCGGCGATCGCGAAGGCGATGGCGGCGCACCGGCCGGCCTAGTCTCCCGGCGCGAGCCACTCCCGGAACGCGTCGAATCCGTACGGCCGGCCGAGGAAGTCCTCGACCAGCTGCGCGGCCGGCTTCGTCCCGCCCGGAGCGAGCACGAGATCGCGGTAGCGCTTCGCCTGCCCGGGATCCATGAGTCCCTTCGAGAAGGCGCCGTGCAGATCCTTCGCGATCACGAGCGACCACATGTAGGTGTAGTAGAGCGCGGTGTAGCCCTCGAGGTGCCCGAACGAGGCCTGCATCGCGGTGCCCTCGGGCATGACGATCGGCGAGAACTCCTTCGAGGCATCGAAGACGACCTTCGTCGTGTCGAGACCTTCCGGCGATCGGTCGTGCAGGCGCAGCGAGATCGCCGACAGCATGAGCTGCCGCTGCACGAACGTGCCGCGGCCGAAGTCCCGTGCCGCGCGCAGCTTGCGCACGAGGCCTTCGGGGATGATCTCCCCGGTCTCGACATGCTTCGCGAACCGGCGCAGGACGTCGTAGTCGTAGATCCACTCCTCGAGGAATTGCGACGGCGCCTCGATGAAGTCCCACTCCGTCGGGCGCCGCACGCGAGCCCATTCGATCTCGCCGCTGACGATGCCGTGGACCAGGTGCCCGAATTCGTGGAAGTACGTGACGACCTCGGAGTGCTGCATGAGCGCCGGGCCCTGCTGCGCGTTGGGGTCGGGGAAGTTGCACACGAGGACGCCATGCGGCTTCGCCCGGCCCTTGAAGCCGGGGACGAGCGTGAAGCAGGCCGCGTGCTTGAACTTGCCCTCGCGCGGATGCATATCGAGCGAGATGTGGCCCATCTCGACGCCCTCGACGCTCACCGCGAATGTTTCGACGGACGGATGCCAGAGATCCAGCGTCACGGGCCGGAACTGCAGCCCGAAGAGCTCGCTGGACAGGTCAAGGATCGCCTGCCGGACCGCGCGGTACTCGAAGTACGGTCGCAGCTCCCGTCCGTCGTAGCTGTACTTGCGGGCCTTCACCCGTTCGAGCAGGTACTGGGTGTCCCACGTGCCGATCGGCTCTCCGCCCTTCTCCGCGACGAGGTCGGCGTATTCGGCGGCCGCGCTCTCGCTGCACGCGGCGCGCGCGCGCTCGATGAAGTCGCGGATCGCTGCCGCGGACCCGGTCATCTTGTCCTCGGACGCGTACTCCGCCCAGTTCGCGTAACCGAGCAGCGACGCGAGCTCCGAACGCTTGGCGAGCATCTGCTCGAGCAGCCGAACGTTCGCGGGCACGGCCCGCGTGCCATTCACGATCGTCAACGCCCTCCGCGCGGCCTCGTCGGTCGCGTAGGTCATGAACGGGATGAGGTCGGGGTAGTTCGTCGTGACGTGGGCTTTCCCCGCGGGGTCGGCCGGATGCGCCGTCACGTAGTCGGCTGGAAGTCCCTCCAGCTGCCGCGGATCGAGCGCGACCTCCCTGACGTCATCGCGGATGTTCTTCGCGAACTCCTGCTCGATCTTCACGAGCTCGGCTCGCACCGTCCGCACGCGCTCCTGTTCGGCTGGACCGAGCTCGATGCCCGTGCGGTGCATGTCCCGGCGCGCGAGCTCCACGACCCGCCGTGCGACGGGCTCGAGGGCCGCGCCGTCCAGCCCGCCGAGAGCTTCGTAGAGCGGCCGGTCCTGTCCGAGCCGCATGCTGAACGCGGAGAGCTCCTGGATGACGGTATCCGCGGCAGTCCGGACCTCCGGATCCGGATGCACCTCCGCCATGAGGCCACACTCGCTCGCCGATCCGGCGAGCTCGATGCCGATCTCGTTGAACGGCCGGAGCACGTTCGTTTCGGTGAACGGCGCGGTGGCGCTGCCGATACGCGTCAGCTGGCCCTCGGCGCGCGCGAGGCGCGCTCGATTGCGCTCGAGCAGCTCCGCGGCAGCCGCATTCGTCGTCGTCGTCATGGCCAGGTCCGAGTTTAGGGACTAGAGCCGGTAGCCCGCCGGATCGACGTGCGCGGCGATGAGCGTCACGCGCTTCGATCGCGCGGCGTCGCGGAACGCCGCACCGCACTCATCGAGCGTGCGGGCTTCGACGCCGTCGGCGCCGAACGCCGTGGCGAGCGCGACGTAGTCGAGGGCGCCGAAGGTCGTGCCGGTGACCGGAAAGCCCTTGCGCTCCTGGCCGGCCTTGATCTGCTGGAGCGCCTCGTCCGCGAGGACGACCACGGTGAAGGCGAGTCCGAGCCGGGCGGCGGTCTCGAGCTCGGCGACACTCATCGCGAAGCCGCCGTCACCGAGGACGCAGGCCACGGCGCGCTCGGGGTGCGCGAGCTTGAGGCCGATGGCGGCGGGGAGCCCGTAGCCCATCGACGAGAGTCCGTTCGACACGAAGAACGTCCGCGGCGCGTACGCCGGCCAGCACTGGATGGAGACGGACTTGTTGAAGCCGACGTCGCACGACACGAGGGCGTCCTCGGGGAGCGCGGCGCGGAGCGCCTCGAGCACGCCCTGGGAGGTGAGCCCGGATCGTTGCGGCCGGACGAAGCGCCTGAACTCCTTGCGAAAGCGCGCCACATCGGTGGTGTCCTTGGGCTTCGCCGACGCGCGGAGCGCGTCGAGCGATCCCGGTACCGGCCCGACGAGCTCCACCGCGCTCCGGTAATAGCCGTCGACGTTCGGCAGAGGGCTCAGATGGATCACCGGCGCCGCCGAGGTCCAATCCCGGTCGAACTCGACCGGGTCGAAGCCAACCATGACGACGAGGTCGCGGCGGGCGACCCACTCGTAGAGCTTGGCGCTGCCGAGGCCCTCGATCGTTCCGACGACGAGTGGATGGTCATCGCGCAGCAGACCCTTCGCCTTGGGCGAGAGGATCGCCGGGATCCCCCATGCTTCGATGAATCGGCGCAGCGGTTCGGCCGTGGCCGCATCAAGCGCGTCGAGACCGGCGAAGAGCACCGGCCGCGCGCTCGTGCCAAGCAGCGTCGCGGCCTCGGAGACCGACCGTTCATCGGCTGCGCCGGCTCCGCGCTGCGGCTCGGGATCCGATCCGCCCGGCGCGGCGTCCTGCGAGGGGACGTCGCTCGGCACCTCGAGGAAGACGGGCCCCTGCCGGGGCTGCAGCGCGATGCTGAGCGCACGATCGGTCACCGCCCCGGCGTCCGCGGCGCTCACCCGGGCCTGCCACTTCGTGATCGGCGCGAACAGCGCGCGGAGGTCGAGCTTCTGGTGGGTGACGGTCTCATAGCGCTCGACCGGCAGCTGGCCGGTGAGCGCGATCAGCGGAGACCGATCGAGGTAGGCATGCGCGACGCCGGTGACCAGGTTCGTCGCGCCAGGACCAAGGGTCGCCAGGCACGCACCCGGCCGGCCGGAGCTGCTGGCCATCGCCTCGGCCATGAACGCGGCACCCGTCTCGTGCTTCGCGAGAACGAACTCCAGGCCTGCGGCGCGAAAGCCCTCGATGAGGTCGACGACCTCCCCGCCCGGGTGGCCGAAGACGTGACGGACCCCGGCGCTGTGCAAGCGTTCCCCGATGAGCCTTGCGACGCTCGACATCTCGCGTAACTATGCGGGAATGGAGGGCCCGCCACCCCAGTACACGGTCAAGAGCATCGACGACTACCTGGAGCATCTGAGCAAGGGTGTGTTCCAGGCCGGCATCAGCTGGCGCGTCGTCGACGCCAAGTGGGGCACGATCAAGCCGGCGTTCCACCGCTTCAAGGTGGAGCGGGTGGCGCGGATGACCGACCGCGAGATCGACGCGCTCGCGAAGGACGAACGGGTCATCCGTAGCCGACCGAAGATCGCCGCGGTCGTCCACAACGCCGGCGTCATCCTCGAGCTCGAGCGATCGGGCGGCTTTCGCAAGCACCTCAAGTCATTCGATACATACGAGGACCTCGCGAAGGACCTCAAGAAGCGATTCAAGTTCGTCGGTGACAGCGGCGTCTACCACTTCCTCTGGACCGTCAAACAACCCGTGCCGGACTGGCGGGTCTGGGCCAGGGCGCACGGCAAGAAGTGGGGCGAGCGGGAAGTCGCGAGGCCACGGACTGCGGAGAAACCAAGCAGGCGGTGATGTTGCTGAGGCAACTATCAGTGTGGTATCCTTGACCTCGACCCAGCGCCGCACCGTCCTTGTGAGGCCAGCCGCTCCTGCACCCCCGCGGCTGCCCGACCGACCGGTCCACCGGCCAGCAATTGGAGGAACCACACCGAATGAAGACGTCAGGACTTCCCTGCCGCGCCACCATGGACTGTGACGTGGTCTTCACGCCCGCCGACGACAAGACCCTGAAGCTGCTCCTCGCGGCGGCCGCCGAGCGCGACGCCCACGAGCTCGCCGTCCACGGGTACACCCACCGGATCATCGATGTCGCGAAGCCCGACTTCGCGGCAGGCCCGCGGGGCCGCCGTCCGCGCAAGGAAGCCGCCGCCTAAGGTCCGCCGCGTGACGACGATCGAGTCCATCGAGCCCGCCACCGAGACCGTCCGCGCCCGCTTCGACTCCCATTCCAACGCCGACGTCAGCGCCGCGATCGCGGCTGCCGACGCGGCGTTCCGCACGTGGCGCGAGATCCCGATCCCCGAGCGCGCGGTGCGGATGCATCTGCTCGCGCGGGTGCTGCGCGACCGCAAGGAGCGCTACGCGCGCCTGGTCACGACCGAGATGGGCAAGCCGATCAGCGAGGCACTGGCCGAGATCGAGAAGTGCGCGTGGTCCTGTGACTTCTACGCCGACCGCGCCGCCGAGTACCTGGCCAACGAGCCAGTCGAGACGAGCGCCCGGGCGAGCTACGTCGCGTTCGAGCCGCTCGGCGTGATCCTCGCGGTGATGCCGTGGAACTACCCGTTCTGGCAGGTCATCCGGTTCCTCGCCCCGGCGCTCATGGCCGGCAACAGCGCGTTGCTGAAGCACGCCTCGAACGTGCCGCAGTGCGCGCTCGCCATCGAGGAGGCCGTTCGGGACGCGGGGTTCCCGCCGGCGCTCCTGCGGACGCTCCTTCTATCCGGTGCGGACGTCGAGCCGGTCATCGCCGACGACCGGGTCCGCGCGGTCACGCTCACCGGCAGCACCGCGACGGGGGCGCGTATCGCGGAGCTCGCTGGCCGCGCCGTCAAGAAGACGGTCCTCGAGCTCGGCGGCTCCGATCCGTTCATCGTGCTCCGCGACGCGGACCTCGCTGCCGCCGCGGAGACGGCCGCGAAAGCGCGATTCCAGAACGCCGGCCAGTCGTGCATCGCGGCCAAGCGGTTCCTGGTCGAAGCGCCCGTCGCGGCGGAGTTCGAAGGGCGTTTCGCCGACGCGATCCGCGCGCTGCGGGTCGGCGATCCGCTCGATCCGGAGACACAGGTCGGACCGCTGGCGCGCGAGGACCTGCGCGACACGCTCGAACGGCAGGTCGCTGTGTCGGTGCGCATGGGCGCGCGGGTCGTCGTGGGCGGAGAGCGGCGCGATGGCCCCGGCTGGTTCTACGAGCCGACGCTCCTTGCCGATGTCAGCGAAGAGATGCCGGTGCTGAATGAGGAGACCTTTGGGCCGGTGGCCGCGCTCCTCGCGGTGCGGGACGCAGATGAGGCCGTCCGCGTCGCGAACCGGTCGCCCTACGGGCTCGGCGCCGCGATCTGGACGAAGGACGAGACGGCCGCGCGAGCGCTCGAGCGGCGCATCGAGTCGGGATCGGTCTTCATCAATGGAATGGTCGCCTCCGATCCGCGCCTCCCGTTCGGTGGTGTCAAGAAGAGCGGCTACGGCCGCGAGCTCTCGAGCTTCGGGATCCGCGAATTCGTGAACATCCAGACGATCTGGATCGGTCCTGCGAAGCAGCCGCCCGTCGTGAACGCCGAATAGCGATCGCGGCCCTGACGGGGGTCCCGTACCGGTGAACGTCGCCGAGCTCGTGGTCGCGTGCCTCGAGAACGAAGGCGTCCGCCACGTGTTCGCGCTCCCCGGCGAAGAGACGCTCGCGCTCGGCCTCGCGCTCGAGGACAGCCCCAAGATCATGCAGGTCATCGTCCGGCACGAGCAGGGCGCGGCGTTCATGGCCGACGTCGCCGGCCGGCTCACCTCGTATCCCGGCGTCTGCCTCGCGACGCTCGGCCCCGGCGCGACGAACCTCCTCACCGGCGTGGCGGACGCGACACTTGACGGCGCGCCGCTCGTCGCACTGACCGGACAGGCCGGACTCGAGCGGATCCACAAGCGCTCGCACCAGTACGTCGACGTCCTCGGCATGTTCGCGCCGGTGGTGAAGTGGGGCGCCCGGATCGAGCTTCCCGAGGGCGCTCCCGAGGTGATCCGCACCGCGTTCCGGATGGCTCGGTTGGAGCGACCCGGCGCGACGCACATCGAGCTCCCGGAGGACGTCGCCGAGCGCGACGCCGCCGCGCGGCCGATGCCGATCCGCCGGACGCGCTATGCGACCGCGCGGGAGGATGCCATCCAGGCGGCGGCCGACGCGATCAACAGCGCGAGCCGGCCGCTGCTGCTCGTAGGCGACGGCGTGATCCGGCGCGACGCCGCCGGACACGGCACCGTCGCCGCGCTCCGCGCGTTCATGGCGCGGACGCACATCTCCGCCACCCACACGTTCATGGCGAAGGGCGCGACCGACGACCGCGATCCCGGGTCGTTGCCGGCGGTCGGGCTGCAGCGCTCCGGCGCGGACCTCGCGGCGCTCCCCGAGCTCGCCGAGGCTGACGTGGTCATCTGCGTCGGCTACGACCTGGTCGAATGGGCGCCGGCGATCTGGAACCCGAAGGGCGACAAGCGCGTGGTCCATGTCGACAGCCGGCCGGCCGAGATCGACGCGAGCTACGTGGTCGCGACCGAGCTGGTCGGCGAGATCGCCGATTCGCTCGAGGCGCTCGGGCCCCTCGTGAAGCCGCGGCCCGCCGCGGCGCGTGCGCGCCTCGACCTGCGGGCACCCGGCGACGGTGCGTTCCCGCTGTGGCCACGCCGGGTGGTCGCCGACCTTCGCTCGGCGCTCGGCGACCTGGACATCGTCGTATCCGATGTGGGCGCGCACAAGGTGTGGCTCTCGCGGCTCTACCCCGCGTACGCGCCGAACACCGTCATCGTCGCGAATGGGTTCGCGCCCATGGGCATCGCCGTGCCGGGTGCGATCGCGGCGAAGCTCGTGCGGCCGGACCGGAAGGTCGTCGCGTTCTCCGGCGACGGCGGATTCCTTATGAACGTCCAGGAACTCGAGACCGCGAAGCGCCTCGGTCTCGCGATCGTGTTCGTCGTCCTGGTCGACGGCCGGTTCGGGGTGATCGAGGCAAATCAGGAGCGGCGCTTCCATCGGACAGGGGGCATCGAATTCACGAACCCGGACTTCGTGCAGCTTGCCCGGGCGTTCGGCATCCGCGGGGAGGCCGTCGCGAGCGCGGACGAGCTGCTGCCGGCCCTGAGGCGCGCGCTGGCGGCGGACGGGTCCACCATCGTCGCGGTGCCGATCGATGCACGGGAGAACGCGAAGCTCGGCGACGCGCTCTAGGCGCCGCGCTTAACGCACGAGGGCGGCATTCGGTCGGTTTGTGGTGCATTCGTCGCGAACTGATGCTTTTCCAACCCGGATCGGCTGATTTATGACCTTCGGACCCTGGCGCCGAGCCGGGCGAGGGGTACGGTCAGAGGACGCGCTCTTTCGTTCCGCGCGAGGAGGACCTTGGTCTTGACACTCGAGCCCGCAATGCGCGACGACACCGCCGTACCCCCGCCCCCGGCGTTCGGCATGACCGACCCGGGTTGCCGCGTCGATGCGCTCCGCATCGGTCGGCGCAGTGGGATCGCCGTGACGCTATCCGGCGCGCTGCGCGCGGCAACGATCCTCGCGCTCCTGGACGCGCTCGAGACCGCCGAGCCTGCGTTCGTGCTGATCGACGAATCCGAGCTCAAGGTCGGTCTCATCGGGCCGGGCGACATCCAGCGCATCGCGCACCAGTGGTCGGTCGCCAAGCACCTGCGTGGCGCCGCGATCGCCGTCGTCGCACCGAACCCCGTGGTGTACGGGTTGAACCGGATGTTCCAGCTCGTCAGCAACGCCGACACGCGGCTCGCGGTCTTCTGGGACCGCGGCGCGGCGCTCGGCTGGGTCAGCACGCTGGACCGCGCCGCAGGCTGACCGCCCTCGGCGGGGAGGCGACCGCGCTACTTCGCGCGTCGCGAGCGCGCTCGCGTCTTCGCGGGCCGCGCCTTCGCGAGATTGTGTCCGACGGCGGCCTTCACGATCGCCTTGAGGGCCCGTTCATCCAGCTTCTCGTTCTGAGAGACATCGATCGCCCGCGACTTGCCCAAGAGCTGCGCGTTGAAGAGCTTCTTCGGGTCCGGAAGGGTTGAACCCGCGGAGAACGAGAGCCTCACCCGCTCCTTCAGGATGATCCCGACACACACCATGCCGTCGTGCGTCCAGACGGCCGAGCCCAGTGGGTTGCTGGGCCGCTTCCACTTCACGTCCTCCGTGATGCCGGGGTCCGCGTCGTGGACGATCCTGCGGAGCTTGGCCAGCGTCGCGCCACGCCAATCGCGCGTCTTCGCGATCAGCTCATCGACCGGTCCGGCTCGGCTCATATCAGCGCCACGCTCCTTGCGTCTATCGGTCTTGGCCGTGCCGCGCGCCCCTCGCGCGATCCGGGTCTTGGATCCATGAACGGATTCAACATCCAAGCGGAAGACGGGTGGTCAAGCTCAGGGGAACTAACTTGGCAGCTACTCCCAGGACGACCCCGGTTGGCTCCGATTGGTGAGCTGAAACCCGTGGGGCGACGGCTCCTTGTTGTGGGTTATCGAGGCTCCCGTGTGAACCCGCCGAGGAATCGCTTCTTCCCGGTGAACGGCACCCCGGAGTCCGCGAGGCCTTTGTCCATCTCCCCGGCCTTGCCTCCAGGTGCGCCGAAGACCTCGATGCGGACCGGCTCCAGGTAACGCATCACTGCAGTCACATCACCGGGCAACAGCCGCATCTTCTCGCCCAGCACATCCATATGACGGTCGAGGGTTGCGCTGTCCGGGAAGACGTGGACATTCGTGATCTCGGTCGAGTCTTCGTTCGCGAACGTGAGGAAGGCGGTGAGGCGCGGCTCATTCTCGTCAACAATCTTCACGAGCTCGGCATAGAAGCGTCGGTAGTCTTCGAACTTGCCTTCCTTGATCCGCCAGGTGCTGACATACGCCACCGGCTCGGCCATCGGGTACCTCCTTCGCGATCGAGCGTAGTGTGACCCTCGCGAAACGACGGCTACGTGCACCTAGCTCGCACGATCCTGATCGAAATGGCTTGCCGAACGCGGCCGCCGCGCGCCCGTCGGCGTCGCCACACGAGAACGAACTCACTTCACGCCGCGCGAAAAGTTGGAGGACTTGTCGAGCGTTGATTGAGCCACAAAGGCGGACGAGTTCGCGGCCACCTGACGGTGTTCGGAGCGGAAGACGGGACTCGAACCCGCGACCTTGTCCTTGGCAAGGACACGCTCTACCAACTGAGCCACTTCCGCAAGGCGCTGACCGAATTATAGCCGCGTAGAACGTCTTCAGCGCTTCCGGCGCTGAGGTTCCGATCAAGGAACCGATCTACGGCGGATCCTCGTCGACCACGAAGAAGTCCTGAGCCGTGGTTTATCGTCCGCCCTGCGATGAGCGGTGGCCGGACGAACGACGCGTTGACCCTCGAGTGACGGACCAGTTCTACTTCACGACGATCGCCGGCATCGCGCTCAGTGCTGCCGGCTTCGCCGGTCTTGTGACCGCCCTCCGAGGCGATGGCCGCTGGACGAAGACAGAGCTCTGGCGGCTGCGCTACATCGTGCAGAGCGCACTAACGATCGTAGTCGTCAGCCTCCTGCCCGAGCCGATCTATCGCGGCGTGGGAGGCGACGAACCGCTGACCATCCGGGTCATGAGCACCGTGATGGCCCTGCTCCTGACGAGCCGCATCCCCTGGGCGATCGCCGAGCGTCGGGAATGGCCTGGCTTTGCCAGAGAGGCGCTGCCGATCATCGGGATCCAGCTGGTCATCCAACTGGTCAACATCTATCTGGCCTCGCTCGCGTTGCTCATGCTCGGGCTGGTGGGATTGCTGCTCGGCCCGCTCCAGCTGTTCATGCGCGTTATTCGTGATTTCCGGCCACCGGTCGGGGAAGAATGAGACGTTCTGCCTAACGCGCGAACGGCCTGGGCCGCTCGACGATGGCGTCGCTATGGAGCGGCGCGGGGGCCAGTCCCTGCGCCGCGTCCGCCGTTCGGCAAGCGTGACGAACTGGTCATGACGCGTGGACCTCCCTTCTCTAGACATAGGCACCGTTGCGAGCGCAATCGGGACCCGTCAAGCCAACAGAGGTGCAGAGCAAAGCGCCCGGCGATAGATGAAGAGGACCGTGTTTGCTAAGGCATTCAAGGCGACCTTCGGTGTTGGTTGCGCGATCGCCGTCGCGATCATTGCGATCGCGCTCATCGGCGGCGCGCTTGCTTCGAAAGCTGCGCCAAGCGGATCGACGGCAACGACGACGCCACCGTTCGTCGCGGGGGCCGCCGCACCTGCAAGTGCTGCGGGCGCAAAGAGTTGAGTTGTCGTCAAGGAGTGGTCAGGCGACGGCGCAGAGGGCACCGAGACCTTCACCGTCGGCAACGAGTGGCGCGTCGATTGGGTCAACAGCGTTTTCGTATCTTGGCGTCACGATGAGGACATCGCCGGGCTTACGCCGCAGGCTCAACAACGATCCGGTTCTGCTCCGTAGGCCGCACCACCCTATCGGGGCATGGGACGAGCAAGAGTCCCGTCTTCCGCTCGTGGAGCCTCCGGGGCAACAGCCGGGCGGTCTGGATCGCCGCACGGAGGCTGATCATCGGACTGCGGCACTGGCGAGGTTGAGCCCGTCCGGTTGACGCGCGCGATCGCTGAAGAGTGACCGCCGTAACGTTTCAGGGACGCGGGTGGCGCACAGTGTCCGGATGGTGACGGCCCGGCGTGCCTTCGCGGTCTTGATCTGCGCCATCACGATCGGCTCCTTCGCGGCCGATCTTTGGTTCCTGAAATTCCTCGGCGCGGTGGTTGCGCCCATCGCGCTTCCGCTGCTGCCGTTCTCGATCGTCGGAGCGCTCCTCGTCTTTCGGCGGGCCGGTGGTCCGATCGGCTGGCTCCTGGGCACGGCCGGCGCGCTGTTCCAGCTGGATCTGTTGTCGAACGCCTACGCGAGCGCGACGTTCGACGGCGGCGCAGCGTTCCCGCGCGCCGAACTCGCCGTGTGGTTCGGATCATTCGCGTGGATCCCCGTGATCGTCTTGATCACCTCAACGATGGTCCGCTTCCCCGATGGCCGTCCGCCGGGCCGCGCATTCGCCATGCTCCTCTGGGCCTCTGCTGCAATCGCGGCTATCGCCACCATCGGGACCGCGCTCGCGGACCTGCCCATCCAGGTGCCGGGACTCTCGGCGGACAGCGGCACTCAACGGTCCGTCCCGAATCCGTTCGCCGTCCACGGACCGGTCGGCGATCTGATGCAACTGGCGGCATCCGCGAAGAGTCTCGTGCTGCTGCTGACGATCATCGCTCCGGCTGCGCTCGTGGTCCGATTCCGCCGCAGCCGAGGCGTCGAGCGGCAGCAGCTCAAGTGGCTTACCTATACAGCGGCCGTCGTGTTCGTGGTCCTCCTGCCACTCGGCTTCCTGGCCCCTCGAGGATTCGCTGCCGAGGCCGCCGAGGCATTGTCCATCATCGGCGTCGGACTGCTCCCGGTGGCGATCGGTGTCGCGGTGATGCGCTATCGCCTGTACGACATCGACGTCATCATCCGCCGCACGCTCATCTACGCGGCGCTGTCCGCGACGCTCCTCGCGGCGTACGTCGGCGGCGTCGCGCTGTTCCAGACGCTCCTCGCGCCGCTCACCGCCGGGAGCGGGGTCGCGGTGGCGATTTCGACGCTCGCCGTCGTCGCGCTGTTCCAGCCGTTGCGCCGCCGGATCCAGTCCGCCGTCGATCGCCGGTTCTACCGGCGGCGATACGACGCGGTGTGGACCCTCGACAGCTTTGCCGTCCGGTGCCGCGACGAGATCGACCTGAAGGCTCTGCAGGCCGAGCTCATCCGCACGGTCGAACAGACATTGCAACCTGCCTATGTGTCGTTGTGGACCAGGGACACGCACTGAGGCCGCGGCAGCCGGCGCGCGCGCTTGCGGCGGAGACCTGCCCAGCCAGTGACGAGCCTGCTACGCCGCTCGTGCTTGGACGCGCCCATGCTCGAATCGGACTGCCCGCGCGGCATGACGCGCGGATGAGTCCCGTCTTCCTCTCAGTCGATCGAGCGAGCGCGTCGGGTCAGAGCGGCCGACCGATCAGCCAGTGATGCCCGAACGGATCGGCAACCCGCCCCTGCCGCATCCCGTACGGCTGATCCGCGATCGGGAACACGACCGTCGCGCCGGCGGCCACGGCCCGTGCGGCGACCGCATCGGGATCGTCGACGACCAGGTTGAGACGAACGCTCGTGCCGTTCAGCGTCTGGGGGCCCACGTTGTACGCAGCGGGATTCTCGTCGACCACGAAGAAGTCCTGCCCGTCGATCGCGAGCCGCGCCACGATCTGGCCGGACGGTGAGCGCACCGGCGGCGCCACCTCGCGAGCGCCGAACGCGCGCAGGTAGAAGTCGATCGCCGTGGTGGCATCGCGGACCGTCAGCATCGGCGTGAGGGTCGTGCCCATCAGGCGCTTCGGAACAAGAGGATCGATGCGGTGAAGCCGTGCAGGAAATTCTTGCCGGCCACCGGACCGATCTCTCCCGCCGCGAAGAAGCCCGCGACCGGGACATCGCCAAAGGCCCGGCGCACGGCGTTGATGTCGTGATCGGGCTGACCGAACAGCGCCGAGCCGCGGCCGTTGCACGAGAACAGCAGCGCGCCGGCGACCTCCGACGGCCGCGTGGACCGCTCCCGTTCGAGCACGACGCGAAGGTCCTCGCGCGCCGACTCCGCATCGCGCACCTGGAACTGCACCGTGCG
>CAZMLV010000028.1:0-4541 GCA_964567235.1 uncultured Chloroflexota bacterium
GGAACGAGGCCACGCTCATCGAGCGGCTTGCCGGTGGCGGCCGCTCGGCGGTCGCGCCGATCGTCGTCAACGGTGACGTCGTTGGCGCACTGGTCGCGGGTCCGCGAGCGGAAGAGATCGGGCCGGTGGAGCTCGACCATCTGGGGTTCCTCATCAGCGGCGTCGGCGAACGTCTCGCGGCCGCGTGGCGCGCGGCGACGCTCGGTGGCGCGAACGGCGTCGACGTCCCGGCCGACGCGCTCCAGGCCGCGCGATCGGAGCACGTCGCCTAGCTTCCCGCCCGTAGACTCGGCCGCGTGATCGGCCCCGCGGCGTTCGCGACCATCGGTCTCCTCTTCCTACTGAGCGCGATCCACGTCTTCACCGCGGCGCTGTATCAGTCGTTGTTCGAGAAGCTGCCGAACACCACGCTCGGCGCGCTCGCGTTCGTGATCTTCAGCCTCTCGTTGCTGGGAGGCGTCGTCGCGGGCCGGCTCGGGCCGCGCCGCTCGGTCGCGGTCACGGCGGCGATGCTCGCCACGGCGATGCTCGTGGTCACCGCCCTCCGACAGGAATGGGTGGACCTCGTGCTGTCTGCCGCGGCGGTCGTGGCGGGCACGCAGTGGCTCTCGCTCACGCACAGCGTGCGGACGGCAGATCGGAGCTCGCCGCTGCCGATCGCGATCCCGGTCGCGCTCGTCGTCGATCTGATCGTGCGCAGCGCGTTCGGGACGATCCCCGTCGTCGCCGCGCCGCTCGCGGTCGCCGTGCCGCTCGTCCTGGTGGCGACGCTGCTGTTCCTCGCTGCGGGGATCGCGACGCTCGGCGAGGGGACCGTCTGGTCCGCGCCGACGCCGCGCGCCGCGCTCGGGCTCGTCGCGGTCGGTCCGCTGCTCCTTGCGGCGGAGACCGGCGGACTGAATGGTGCGCAGGTCGCGCTGGCGGGCGGTCTTGGTCGTGACGGTGGGCCGAGCACGCAGATCGGTCTTCTGGTCGTGGGTATCGGTGCCGCCGCCGGCGCGATCGTGCTCGCCCGTGGTCTCCCCGCCCGCCCGGCCGCCGCCGCCGCGATCGTCGGCGGTGCCGTCCTCCTGTGGCTGCACATCCCGAGCGTGTCGGGCGCGGCGGGCGCGGGGTTCGCCGCGGGGATCGTCATCGCGGCATCGGCGCTGACGTCGGCGCCGCAGCCGGGGTCAGGCTCTCCGTGGGTCGACGTCGTCGCGTTCGGTGTCGGGTGGCTGCTGTTCGTTGGCGGCACGTTCGTCCACTACGCGTATTTCGCGAATCTCGAGGTGCTCTGGATCCTGACGGCCGTGGTGGTGGTCGCGGTGCTCGTCGCCCCGGCATCGGCGCTGCCGCGGTGGCGGCCACTGCTCGCGTGGTCGGTGGCCGTGCTCGCCGTGCTTGTCCCACTTGGCGCGCTCGTCGTCACGCCGTCCCCGGCGATGAAGGCCCAGGAGTCCAACTTCCGGGTCATGACGTACAACGTCCACCAGGGCTTTGACGTCGGGGACGTCCCGGCGCTCGACCGGATCGCGGACACGATCTACCGGGAGCAACCAGATGTCCTCGTACTGGAAGAGGTGGTGCGAGGATGGATGATCGACGACCAGCATGATGTCCTCGGCTACCTTGCGGGTCGGCTCGGCTTGGCCTACGTGTACGGCCCGACGATCGGCGACCTCTATGGGAATGCGATCCTTTCGAGATACCCGATCACTGACGTGCGGCGCGTTTCTTATGCGAAGGAGCCAGGCGCGCGCTACCAGCCGCGCGGCGCGGTGATCGCTCACATCGGTGACGATTCGACCAAATCGCGACTGCTCATTGCCGTGACGCACCTGGACGAGAACAGCGACGCAAGTGCCGTACGGATGGAGCAGGTGCGCGCGCTCCTCAACGAGGTCGGCCAGACGACCCCGGCAGTCATCGCGTGCGACTGCAACGCGAAGCCGGAGGCACCCGAGCTCAAGCTCATCACCGACTCCGGTTTCGGGGATCTCGCACTGCAATCAGGTGGCCCCGACAACACCTTCCCCTCAGACACGCCGGTCGAGCGTATCGACTACATCTTCGGCACCGGTGTGACTGCCGCGCAGGGGCATGTCGTCGCGTCGACGGCCTCGGATCACCGCGCCGTCGTCGTGACCGTCACGCTGAGCTCGCGCTAGTCGACGTGAGCCCCGAGTTCCTGCTGACGACGCTCGTCATCGTGGTGACCCCGGGCACCGGGGTGCTCTACACGCTCGCGGCCGGCCTGTCGCGCGGTGCCCGGGCAAGCGTCATCGCTGCGGTCGGCTGCACCCTCGGGATCGTCCCGCACATGATCGCTGCGGTCGCGGGTCTGGCGGCGCTGCTGAATGCAAGCGCCCTGGCGTTCGACAGCCTCAAGTACCTCGGGGTGGCCTATCTGCTCTATCTGGCGTGGCGGACCGTGCGCGAGACCGGTGCGCTGTCGATCGATACGCGCTCCGCCCCTCCGTCGGCGCGCCGCGTGATCGGGCAGGCGATCCTGATCAATGTCCTCAATCCCAAGCTCACGATCTTCTTCTTCGCGTTCCTGCCGCAGTTCGTGAGCGCGAGCGAGCCTGACGCGTTGCCCCGGATGCTGGTGCTCTCCGGCGTCTTCATGCTGGTCACGCTCGTCGTGTTCATCGGTTACGGCGTCCTGGCCGCGGTCGTACGCACTCACGTCGTGTCGCGCCCGCAGGTGATGGCGTGGATCCGCCGGACGTTCGCCGTCGCCTTCGTCGCGCTCGGAGCGCGGCTCGCGCTCGCGAGCAGGCAGTAGGGTCCGGGGCGTATCGGCGGCGGCTAGACTGACCGTCCAACCGCTTCCGGAAAGGGCCCGCCGATCCCGCAGCCATTCGTCCATCTGCACACCCACAGTGAGTACAGCCTGCTCGACGGGCTGTCGCGGCTGCGCGACCTGGTGGCGCGCGCGAAGGCGCTCGAGATGCCCGCCCTGGCGCTCACCGACCACGGCGCCCTCTACGGCGCGGTCGATTTCTACACGACGGCGAAGGCCGCGGGGATCAAGCCGATCGTCGGCGTCGAGACGTACGTCGCGCGCGGCAGCCGGTTCGACCGCGACGCCAAGGTCGAGGGCCACGGCAAGCCGTTCCACCTCGTGCTCCTCGCGAAGAACTTCACCGGGTACCAGAACCTCGTCGCCCTCGTCACGAGCGCCCACCTCGAGGGCTACTACTACCGGCCGCGGATGGACAAGCAGATGCTCCGCGAGCACAGCGATGGGCTCATCGCGCTCTCGGCGTGCCTGCAGGGCGAGGTCTCCCGCGCGATCCAGGAGCAGGGGATCGATGCCGCGTGCGCGGCCGCGCTCGAGCATCAGGCGATCTTCGGCCCGGGCAACTACTACCTCGAGCTCATGTCGCACGGCATCCCGGAGCAGGAGGCCGTCACCGACGGCCTCCGCGAGGTGAGCCGCCGCACCGGCGTGCCACTCGTGGTCACGAACGACATCCACTACGTGCACGCCGAGGACGCCGAGGCCCAGGACATCATGGTCTGCATCCAGAGCGGGAAGACCGTCGATCAACCGGATCGCCTGAAGATGATCGACCACCCCGAGCTGTATATGAAGAGCGCCGCGGAGATGGCCGAGCTCTTCCCCAACGATCGCGAGGCGCTCGAGAACACCATACGCATCGCCGAGGCATGCGATCTCGAGCTGCCGCTCGGGAAGCTCATCCTCCCGCACTTCGAGGTGCCGAAGGGCCTGACGCAGGACGAGCAGCTTCGCATGCTCGCGGAGCGCGGCATCCCGGCGAAGTACGGCGCGATGACGGACGAGCTCAGGGAGCGGATGGAGCGCGAGCTCGGGGTCATCGCGAAGATGGGCTACTCCGGCTACATGCTCATCGTCCAGGACTTCGTCGCGTTCGCGCAGAGCCGGGGCATCCTCACCGCGGTGCGCGGCTCGGCCGGAGGATCGTTGGTCAGCTACGCCATCGGCCTCACCGACATCGATCCGCTGAAATACGGGCTGATCTTCGACCGCTTCCTGAACCTCGAGCGGTACACGCAGCCCGACATCGATGTGGACTTCATGGACGACCGCCGGGACGAGGTGATCGCGTACGTCACCGAGAAGTACGGCTCGGACCACGTCGCGCAGATCGTCACGTTCAACACGATGCTCGCGCGCGCCGCCGTCCGGGACGTCGCGCGGGTCCTCGGGATGAGCTATGGCGAAGCCGATCGCGTGGCGAAGGTGATCCCGACCGGGCCGGGGGCCGCGACGCTCTCCGAGTCGCGCGTCGATGTGCCGGAGCTCGAACAGCTCGCGCAGGAGCCGGACGTCTCACGGCTCATCGACCTCGCGGAGAAGGTGGAGGGCCTGGTGCGGTCGACGGGCACCCATGCCGCCGGCGTGGTCATCACCCGCGACCCGCTCACGACCCTCGTGCCGGTCGAGCGTCCGAAGGGCAAGGCCGAGGGGTACCAGACGCAGTACGAGGACAAGCAGATCGAGAAGCTCGGGCTGCTCAAGTTCGACTTCCTCGGCCTCTCGAACCTCACGATCCTCGATCACGCGCTCA
>CAZMLV010000028.1:4641-14764 GCA_964567235.1 uncultured Chloroflexota bacterium
CTCAAGTTCGACTTCCTCGGCCTCTCGAACCTCACGATCCTCGATCACGCGCTCAAGCTGATCGAGCGCCAGCGGGGCATCACGATCCGCCGCGAAGACATCCCGCTGAGCGACGCGAAGACGTTCGCGCTCCTTGCCTCCGGCGAGACGACCGGCCTGTTCCAGCTGGAGTCGGCCGGCATGCGGCGCTACATCCAGGCCCTGAAGCCGGACCGCGTCGAGGACGTGATGGCGATGGTCGCGCTGTTCCGGCCGGGGCCGATGGAGTACATCCCGCGCTACATCGCCCGCAAACATGGGCAGGAGCCCGTGACGTACGCGCACCCGTCGCTCGAGCCGGTGCTCCGTTCGACGTAC
Source organism: uncultured Chloroflexota bacterium (assembly GCA_964567235.1). GTDB lineage: Bacteria > Chloroflexota > Limnocylindria > P2-11E > P2-11E > UBA4735. The sequence continues at coordinate 4,999 of CAZMLV010000028.1, forward strand.
GGTGTGATGGTCTACCAGGAGGACGTGATGGCGGTGACGCAGGCGCTCGCCGGCTTCACGCTCGGCGAGGCTGACGTGCTCTGCTACGCGATCCGCAAGAAGATCCGCGAGAAGCTCGACGCGCAGAAGGAGAAGTTCGTCGCCGGCGCGCTGAAGCACGGCGTCTCGCCGGGGATCATCGACACGGTCTGGAAGGACTTCGAACCGTTCGCGCAGTACGGCTTCAACCGCGCGCACGCGGCGATCTACGGGCTCATCGCGTATCACACCGCCTATCTCAAGGCGAACTACACGGCCGAGTACATGACCGCAGTCCTCTCATCCGACATGGGCAACTCGGAGCGCGTCGCGATCGCGATCGCGGAGTGCCGGCGGATGGGTATCCCGGTGATGCCGCCGGACGTGAATGTCTCACGGTTCGACTTCGTCGTGAGTGGCGAGGAGATCCGCTTCGGCCTGGGCGCGATCAAGAACGTCGGCGAGGGCGCGATCGAGAACATCGTCGCCGCACGCGAGACCGGCGGCCCGTTCCGGTCGCTCGAGGACCTCTGCGGCCGGATCGACCTGCAGCGCAACAACAAGCGCGTGCTCGAGTCGCTGATCAAGGCCGGGGCGTGCGATGCGTTCGGCCCGCGCCTCGCGCAGCTGACCCGGCTGGACGCCGCACTCGCGACCGGCCAGCGCGAGGCCAAGGACCGCCTCTCCGGCCAGGTGTCGCTGTTCGATCTGGCCGTCGAGCCGGCCATCGCCGCGCCGACGACGGGGCCTGAGGCGTCGCGCAAAGAGCTCCTCGGCTGGGAGAAGGAGCTGCTCGGCATCTACGTCTCGGACCATCCGCTCACCGACGTCGCCCAGCGGATCGGCGACGTGCCCGGGATCGTCTATCTGGCCGAGCTCAAGGAGGTCAAGGACGATCTCGTGACGGTCGTGTGCGTCGTCACCAGCGCCCGCAAGCACATCACCATGAAGAACAAGTCACTGATGCTCTTCGCGCAGGTCGAGGACCTCACCGGCTCGGCGGAGGTGACCGTGTTCCCGCGGACCTACGAGCAGACCGCCGGGGTGTGGAACACCGATGAGATCCTCCTCGTGCTGGCCCGGGTGGAGCAGCGCGACGAGTCGCCGAAGCTGCTCTGCGAGCACGCCGTCCCGTTCACCGAGGCTGGGATCGCCGAGATCTCAAAGATCGCGGACGAGCGGCGAGCGTCGCTCGCAAAGAAACGGCAGTTCGCCGAGCGGTCCGCCTCGCCCGCGTCCTCGGCGAACGGCAACGGGAACGGGAACGGCCACGCCTCGGCAGGGGGTGATCTGGTCATCCGGTTCCGCGAGGCGCTCGACTATGACCGCTCGATCGCGGTGTTCCAGCGGATCCAGCAGGTCCTCACCCGCTACGGCGGGCCGCTCCCCGTCTATCTCGAGCTGCCGCGGGCCGGGAGCGGTATGCGGCGGGTCGCGACGACGTTCCGGGCCCGGGCGGCGGAGGAGCTCTCGCGCGAGATCGACTCGGCCGTCGGCGCGGGCGTGGTCGACGTCATCTTGCCCGAGACGCGCGTCACCTCCTGACCCCCGCCCGGTCGCGCTGGCCCGCGATGTGCCCTGCTCCGTTGGCGGTGGTGGGACCGAGCAGCCGCGACCGCCGGGCACGGTAGGCCGGGTATGCCCGAGCGGATCCGGATCCTCCACGGCATCACCTCCGCGATGCTGCGCATCCTCGAGCTGGACCGGTTGCTGCCGGAGATCGTCCGATCCGCGACGCTGCTCGAGTCGGCCGATGCCGCGTCGGTCATGCTCGTCGACGAGTCCGGGGAGTTCCTGCGCATCGTCGCCCATCACGGCCTGAGCGAGGAATACGCGTCCGCGCAGCGGATCCCGATGGAGACCGCGAAGTCGATCTACCGCGGCTTCGACACGCACATCGAGATCGACCTCGAGAAGCAGCCCGCCGGTGATCCGGCGCTCATCAAGCGAGAGAAGCTCGCGCGGGTGGTCGCGATGCCGCTCGTCCATGAAGGCAGGCTCATCGGCGGCATCAACGTGTACACGCGTGACCAGGAGCGGCGCTTCGACGCCATCGACCTCGACATCCTGCACATCCTCGCCGCCCAGGCGTCGATCGCGATCACGAACGCGCGCCTCTACGAGGCCGAGCGGCACGGGCGGCGCGTCCAGGAGTCGATGCTCGCCGAGCAGCGTGAGTCGGAACGGCAGAAGGACGAGTTCCTCTCGATCGTCTCGCACGAGCTGAAGACGCCGCTCACCCCGCTGAAAGCGCTGGCGCAGCTGCTGCGCCTGCGGTTGCGCCGGCATCGTGAGGATGGACGCGAGCTCGACCTGGAGTCGCTCGACTCGAACCTCCGCACGATCGAACGGCAGGTCGACCGGATGTCCGGCCTCGTGAACGACCTGCTCGAGGTGTCGCGCGCGGGGCAGGGCCGCTTCGAGCTGCAGCAGCAGGAGTTCGACCTCGTCCCGGTCGTGCGCGAGGTCGTGCAGCGCTATCGGGAGATCTCCGCGGAGGAGGGTCGGATCACCTTCGCGGTCACGGCGCCTGGCACCCTGCCGATCACCGGCGACGCGATGCGGATCGAACAGGCGCTCACGAACCTCGTCGGGAATGCCGTGAAGTACTCGCCATCCGGCGGAGAGATCAGGATCGCCGTCGACGCGCGTGGAGACGAGGTCGCGTTCCTCGTCGTGGACAACGGCATCGGCATCCCGGCCGAAGACCTGCCCACGCTCGCGCGGCCGTTCGCGCGCGGGTCGCGGCGCGCCCGCACGTTCAGCGGGATGGGGATCGGCCTGTACCTCGCGCGGCTCGTCGCCGAGGGTCACGGCGGCTCGCTCGCGCTCGCCAGTGCGGGCGAGGACAAGGGCACGACGGTGACGATGACGTTGCCGCGATCGGGGTCAGCGAGCTAAGCGAGTGCCGGAGGAGGGACTCGAACCCTCACGAGCCTTTCGGCTCGGCCGCTCTTGAGGCGGCTGAGACTGCCAATTCCTCCACTCCGGCGTTTCTGTAGCGAGTTTAGTGGCGGACGCGCTAGATAACCGGCCCAGATGTCTCGCTTTCGCCGAAGGCACGGGGACTCAGGATCGGCATAGAACCTCGCGAGAATGCGCAAGGTGGCGTGTTTTCCGTAGCGGAGCGTGTACATCCGCGAAGTCGGAACGCGGATCGGCTCGCAAAGAAGAGCGGTCTCGACGCCGAGCAGCCGCTGCATGGTCGACCTGATCCATTCGACGTGATCGCGACTCGCCGATCGGAACACGACGTTGATCCTCTCGTATCGATAGTTGGGATAGCGCTTGGCAACTCCGCCGGGATTCAAGATGAAGTTCGTGACGCTGCCGTCGCCATCCAGCAGGCCCCGAGCGAGGTCGAAGAAGAATTCGTCAGGAACGGCGATCGAGCCGAGGGTCAGGCTCTTCCGTGGGCGGATGCCGATCGTCGCGAGCCAGCGGCAGAAGTCCACGCTGCTGACGTACACGTGCCAGGCATTCTGACCATGTCGTCCGATCCGCCCTGCCCTTGATATGCACGATTTGAATGTCTCGAGCATCTCTCGGTCCCCAGAGACGACGCTCACCGAGTTATTCGACACGCAGCCATCGGTCGCGATCAAGCCAACGGCGTACGCCAGAAGTGGCGTCCACGTCGTATCGATCGGCGAGCCACCGGCACGGCGCCGACGATCCTCCTCCGGCGCCAAGTGGCTGGTGTAGTGGCGGCCCAGGTGAGCCAAGGCCGCGCGCGCAACACGCGGGTCCGTTGCTTTGGTGAGCCCCTTCGCCCAGTCCTTGCCCATGGGCCATCTTGCGCAGGTCGCTCGAGTCGGGTGAAGGGGGTCAAACGGTCACCCAGGTCGGATACGGCGGTGGCCATCGGGCCACCCCCGTGCGGCCGCCACGTCACGCGCGCTTGGGCTTGCGCACCAGAGACGGCACCTTCGTGAGCAGGTCACGCACGATCTTTGGATTGCCGATCGCGACCTGCGGCTCGTCCCATGCGGCATCCGCCCCGGTCTTCAGCGATCGCACGACCGCGCCGGCCTCGCGCGCGATGAGCGCCGCGGCCGCGACGTCCCATGGCGCCAGGGCCTCGTGCACGAAGAGATCGAACCGCCCGCACGCGACGTAGCAGATCTCAAGGGCCGCGGAGCCGATGACCCGCAGGCGCGCGACCGTCGTGTTCATCGCGGTGAAGCGCGAGTCCTTTCGGGAGGCCGCCTTGAACGCGAGGCTCATGACCGCGAACGCCTCGCTGGCCCGCGACACGCTGGAGACGGTGATCCGCGCCGCGTGCAACGTCGCGCCGCCGCCTTCGTGCGCGACGAACAGCTCGCCCGTGCGTGGCGCGTGGACCGCCGCCGCCCGCGCCTTGCCGTCCTCCACGTAGGCGATCGCGACGCAGTAGAACGGCACTGCCCGCGAGAAGTTCAACGTGCCGTCGAGCGGATCGACGACCCAGAGCCGCTCCGCGGTCCGGAGCTTCCGGTCCGCGCTCTCCTCGGCCAGGATCGGGATCGACCGGTCGTGTGCGCGCAGCCGGCGGAGGATCTCGAGCTCGGCGGCATGATCCGCGGCGGTCGCGAAGTTCGCGCGACCCCGCTTCCGCGTGACGATGGCGATGTCGTCGACCTTGATGCGCTCACCGACCGCGAGCACCGTCTGGGCCGCAAGCTGTGCGAGCTCGGCGTAGCGGGCCGTGTCGGCGCGCGCCATCAAGCGTCCGGGGGACAGAGCGCGCGCACGCGGGCGAGGAAATCGTTCAGATCGAACGGCTTGGCGATCACGTCGGTGATCCCGCGCCGCAGGAGGTCCTCCGAGAAGTGCCCCACGGCGGCGCTGATGAACAGGACCGGCATCGACTTGGTGCGGGGATCGGCCCGAAGCCGGTCGTACACCTCGAAGCCGCTGAGACCCGGCATCATGATGTCGAGGATGAGGAGGTCAGCGCCGCCGCCGTCGACGCTTTCCAGGATCTTCTGGCCGTGCGAAACGACGGTCGCGTGGTAGCCCGGCTCGTCGTTGATGGCATCGCGGAGGAGATTGGCGATGGGCTCGTCGTCCTCTCCGATGACGACGCGCCTTCTCTGACCACCCAACGTCATGCGGCGGTCACCATATCGCAGATCACGTGATGGATGATCTCGATCGTGCGCGCGGAGGCGATGCGCGCGCCTTCGATACGCTCGCGCGCGCCCACGAGCGGGCGCTGTACTCGCACGTCGCGCGGATCCTCGGACCGGGCCCGGATGCGGAAGATGTCGTGCAGGACGCATTCGTGTCCGCATGGCGGTCGATCTCGGGATTCGAGGGCACCTCATTCAAGGCTTGGTTGTTCCGCATCGCACGCAACCGCGCGATCGATGTGATCCGCTCACAGAAGCGACGGGCCGAGCTACCGCTCGACCCGCCTGACGACGAGGGCGGCAGCCCAGGGTGGGCCGAGCCTGCTGCCGGCGGGCCCGAACTCGCGGATATCGCGGCCGGCCACGAGGCCCGCGAGGCGGTCGAGGCCGCCCTGTCGCTCGTTCCGGTGGAACAACGCGACGCGCTCCTGCTCCGCGACGTCGAAGGGTTCAGCTACGAGGAGATCGCAACGATCACCGTGTCCGAGATCGGGACCGTGAAGTCCCGCATCCATCGAGCCCGCGTGACCGTGCGCAACGAGCTCGTATCGAAGGGCTGGAAGGGCAGCGCCGGATGAGCGGAACTTCCGGTCGGCCGGGGACGTTCAGATGAGTGGGATGACCGAACACCCGGAGCTACTGCTATCCGCGTACCTGGATGACGCCCTCAGCCAGGGCGAGCGTGAGGCCGTCGGCGCCCATCTCGACGGTTGCGAGCGCTGCCAGAGGCAGTTGCGCGACCTGCAGACGACGAGCCGGCTCCTCGGCGCGCTGCCACAGCTCGCGCCCGGCCGCTCGCTCGTTCCCCGGCTGGAGCGGGCACCGGTCTGGCTGCGCCCGGTCCGGCTGCTCGGCGCGATCGGCAGCGGGCTGTTCGCGTTCCTGTTCATCGCCTCTGCCGTCCTCAACAGCGGCGGAAGCCTCGGCGGCGGCGCGACCACCGCCGAGCAGCTCGCCGAGAAGGGTCAGTTCGGCGCCGCGGTGAACGCGCTCGCCTCGGATGCCGCGAAGGCGCGCGCCGATTCCGCGACCGCCGTACCCGCGCCCGCGGCCGCAGCTGGAGCAGCGGCGTCGCAGGGCCCTGGCACGACCTCGGCCGGGGCGTCTCCGACAACGGTCGCCCGGGCCGGAGAGGTGCCGTCGCCCGCGGCCGCGCCAGCGAGCGTGGAGCCGCCGCGCACGTTCGGCCCGCCGCCACCGCTGTTCCTGCTGATCGCGCTGCTGTTCGCGATCGCCGCGTTCGTGGCGCACCGGAGGCTGCACCAGGCGTAGCCGCGATACTCAACGTATGGCCGACCGTCTTCTCCTCGCCGACTCGAACAGCCTGATCTACCGCGGCTACTTCGCGATCCCGCCCCTCACCACGACCAAGGGCGAGCTCGTGAACGCGGCGTTCGGCTTCGCCTCGATCCTCCTGAAGGTGATCCAGGAGTACCCGCCGCGGCACATCGCCGCCTGCTTCGACCTGCCCGTCCCGACGTTCCGAAAGGAGCGCGACGCCACCTACAAGGCGACCCGCCGGCCGATGCCCGACGACCTGCGCCCGCAGTTCGAGCGGTGCAAGGAGTTCCTCGAGAAGTTCGGCGTGCCGATGTATTCGCTGCCGGGCTACGAGGCCGACGACGTCATCGGCGCGCTCGCGGGGCAGGCCGAGGCCGCCGGCCTCGACACGGTGATCCTGTCCGGTGACCTCGACACCCTGCAGCTGGTGACGCCGCACGTGCAGCTCATGACCACGCGCCAGGGGTTCCAGAACACCGTCATCTACGACGAGGCCAAGATCTTCGAGCGCTTCGGCCTGCGACCGGACCAGATGGTCGACTACAAGGCCCTGAAGGGTGACCCGACCGACAACATTCCCGGGGTGCCTGGCGTGGGGGAGAAGACCGCGGCCAAGCTCATCGCCGACCACGGCACGGTCGAGGGCGTGTACGAGAACCTCACGAAGCTCACGCCGAAGCTGCGCGCCGCGCTCGAGGCGAACCACGAGCAGGTCCTCCACAGCCGCGAGATGTCGCGGATCGTCACGGACATCCCGGTGACGCTCGACCTCGAGCGCACCGTTCGCGGCCCGTACGACCGCGCGACGGTCATCGATCTGTTCCGTGACCTCGAGTTCCGCAGCCTCATCCCACGGCTGCCGCCGGCCGACGGCAACGCGTCCGCGCCGCTGCCCACGCCGACTCTCTTTCCGGTCGACACGTCGAAGACCCCGGCCCGCGTCTCGAGCGGCGGCCAGCTCTCGCTCGGGCTCACCGCGCCCGTCGCCGCACCGGTCGAGGTCGCGCTCCTGGCCGACCCGGATGCGCCGGAGTACCTCGCGCGGGCGCGCGAGGCCGGACGGATCGCCGTGTTCGCCGACGTCGACACCGAACGCTCGCCGCGGCTCCTCGGCCTCGGCCTCGCGCTCGAGGACGCCTGCTATTACCTCCCGGTCGGCGAGACGATCCCGCCCGCGATCGTCGAGCTGCTCGGCGATCCGCGGATCGGCAAGCTCGTCCACGACGCGAAGACCGCGCGGAGGGCCCTCCGCCGAGCCGGCGCCGACCTGCTGGGCATCGAGATGGACACCGTGATCGCGTCGTACCTCGCGAACGCGAGCCGGCGCCAGCACCTCCTGGACGATCTCGCGACCGAGCGTCTCGGCCTCGAGGTGCCGGCGCTCCCGGCGCCCGATCGCCGGCACAAGGACATCCTGCCCACGCTCGACGAGCGTCTGGCTCGGGGCGGGACCTCCGCCGTCGCCACGCTGCGGCTCGCCGCGCTCTTCCGCGAGGACCTCGATCGGCTCGGGCTCGCCAAGCTGTTCCGCGAGATCGAGCTGCCGCTCGTCGACGTCCTGGTGCACATGGAGGAGGCCGGCATCACCGTCGACACGAAATACCTCGCGACGCTCGCGGTCGAGTTCACGAGCGAGGTCGCGCGGATCGAGCGTGAGGCGTACGACGCGGTCGGTCACGACTTCGGGATCAACTCGCCGAAGCAGCTCCAGGAGCTGCTCTTCACCGAGCTCAAGCTTCCGCGCGGACGACGCACCGGCACCGGCTACTCCACCGATGCCGCGGTCCTCGAGGAGCTGCGCGGCGCGCATCCGGTGATCGACAAGATCCTCGAGTACCGCGAGGTCGAGAAGCTGCGCTCGACGTACGCCGAGGGGCTCGGGCCGTTGATCGAGCGCGACGGACGGATCCACACGACGTTCAATCAGACCGTGGCGTCGACCGGCCGCCTGTCGAGCCAGTCGCCGAATCTCCAGAACATCCCGATCCGCACGCCGCTCGGACGGCGGATCCGCCGCGCGTTCGTGGCGGGCCACCCGGAGCGGACGCTGCTGGCCGCCGACTACTCGCAGATCGAGCTCCGGGTGCTCGCCCACGTGTCCGCGGACCCGGCGCTCGTCGACGCGTTCCGCTCCGGCGCCGACGTCCATACCCGCACCGCCGCCGCGGGCTTTGGCGTCGCGGAGTCGGCGGTGACGCGCGAGCAGCGGAGCGTCGCGAAGATGCTCAACTTCGGCATCGTCTACGGGATGAGCGACTTCGGCCTCGCGTGGCGCATGGGGATGGCGCGAGACGAGGCTGCGCGGTTCATCGACGAGTACTTCAAGCGGTACGCCCTCGTCCGCCGGTACGTGATGGAGACCAAGTCCTTCGCGCTCGAGCAGGGTTACGTCGAAACGCTCCTCGGGCGCCGGCGCTACATCCCGGACATGGCGAGCAGCAACGGCGCGGTGCGCAACGCCGCGGAGCGGATGGCGATCAACATGCCGGTCCAGGGCACGGCCGCGGACATCATGAAGATCGCGATGGTGAAGGTGCACGACCGCCTTCGCGGCGCGGCGTGGGCGCGCGCGGTCCTGCAGGTGCACGACGAGCTCGTGTTCGACGTCGACCGATCGCGCGTCGACGACCTTGCCGAGCTCGTGCGCGACGAGATGGGGAACGCATATCCGCTCGACGTGCCACTCGTCGTGGACATCCGCACCGGCGACAACTGGGACGAGATGACCCCACTGGCGACACCCGTTCATGCCTGAACCATTTCTGTTCGTGGGCTGCGCCCACTCACCTGCTCAAGGCTGGTCGAATTCGCTCGGCCCGGCAAAGCCGGTCCTCGCTCATGCCTGAGCTACCCGAGGTCGAGACGATCGCGCGACAGCTGGCCGAGCGCGTGACCGGCCGGACGATCGCCGCGTTCGCATCCGACTGGCAGCGGATCACCGAGCCCGAGCCGGTGCCGCTCGTGGCTGCGCGCCTGGCCGGCCGGCGGATCGAGGCCGTTCGCCGCCGCGGCAAGCTCGTGGTGTTCCTGCTGGATGGCGGCGACGCGCTCTGCACGTCGCTGCGGATGACCGGACGGTTCGCGTTCAAAGAGCTGGGCGAGGCCGCCCCAGAGCGGTTCACCCGCGCGACCTTCACGTTCACCGACGGCACGGCCCTCGACTTCGTCGACATGCGCAAGCTCGGGCGCATGGCCCTGGTGGACTCCGCGGAGATCGTCGCCGACGATGCCGGAGGCGATCGCACCCTGAAGGCGCCACTGCATCTGGCGATGGGCCGCGAGCCGCTCGGCCGCTCGTTCACCGTGGCGTGGCTCCGCGCGTTCCTCCGGCGCCGGCGGCGGGCCGCGATCAA
>CAZMLV010000028.1:14864-16974 GCA_964567235.1 uncultured Chloroflexota bacterium
CTCGATGCGCTCCGCGACCGCGAGGTGCGCACGCTGTCCGGCGGCGAGCGCACGCGTCTGGGCCTCGCGCGCCTGCTCCTCGACGATCCCGACCTGCTGCTGCTCGACGAGCCGACGAACCACCTCGACATCGCGGCGCTCGAGTGGCTTGAGAAATTCCTGGTGGAGCAGGACTTCTCGGTGCTGGTCGCATCACACGACCGTTGGTTCCTCGACCAGGTCACGTCGCGGACGCTCTCGTTCGAGCCGGCCGCGCGTGGCTCGAAGGTCATCGAGTACCGCGGCGGCTACTCGCACTACGCGCGCCAGCGCGCGGAACGCGACGCCGCGCTCACACGGGCCGCGGACCGCCAGCAGGAGGAGATCGCCCGCACCGAGGAGTACATCGACAAGTTCCGCGCCGGCCAGCGATCGAAGCAATCACGCGGGCGCGCAAAGCAGCTCGCCCGGCTCGAGCGCATCGACGCGCCGATCGGCGCCGCGCGCCACGGCTGGAGCCTCGAGGCGGCGCACCTCGCCGGCGCCACCGTGCTCGAGTCCACAGCGCTCAGCGTCGGTCACGGTGACCGGGTCGTCGTCCACACGCCGCCGCTCCGCGTCGAGCGCGGCGCGCGCATCGCCGTCGTCGGCCCGAACGGCGCCGGGAAGACGACGCTGGTGCGGACGCTCGTCGGCCAGCTGCCGGCGCTCGACGGCTACGTCTCGAGCGCACCGACCGCGCGGGTCGCGTTCCTCGCGCAGGCGCAGGCGGAGCTCACCGGCGACGAGACCGTGCTCGACGCGCTGCGCGACGCGACCGGGCTTGACGAGCAGAGCGCCCGCGACCTCCTCGCGCGGTTCCTGTTCCGGGGCGAGGATGTGTTCCGGTCGGTCGGCGTCCTATCTGGCGGCGAGCGCTCGCGGCTCGCGCTCGCGCGCCTCTCTGCGCGCGAGGCGAACCTCTTGGTGCTCGACGAGCCGACCAATCACCTCGACCTTGCGGCGCGCGAACAGCTGGAATCGGTTCTCGATGGGTTTGCCGGCTGCCTGCTTTTCGTGTCACACGATCGCTACTTCATCGACAAGCTCGCCGGCGAGATCTGGGACATCCGCGACGGTGCGCTGAAGCGCTACGAGGGCGGATGGACGACGTTCGAGAGGGCGCGCGACGAGGGGCGCCCGCTCCCGGATCCGGACACCGCCGCGCTCACGAGCGCGCGCCTCGCGGACCTATCGGCACGGCCAAAGCCGGCGAAGGCGCTACCCAAACCGGTCGCACGCCCTGCCCGCACGCCGCGGCCCGCTCCGGCCACGCGGCGCACCGCCTCGCGCGTCCGCAAGGTCGAAGGCGTGCGCGCACTCGAAGCGCGGATCAGCGCGATGGAGCTGCAGCTCTCTCAGATGGCGAAGAAGCTTGAGGACATCGCCATGTCCGGGGACTTCATGGAGACGCGCCGCCTCGGCTCCGAGCACGCCGAGCTCGAGCGCTCGCTACGGAAGCTCTACGAGGAGTGGTCCGCCGCCGCCGAGCCGCCCGAAGACGGATGAGCGCGTTCGTCGTGGGACTCACCGGTCCGATCGGGGCGGGGAAGAGCACGGTCGCGGCCATGCTCCGCGACCAGGGGGCGCGCGTGCTGGACGCCGACGCGATCGCGCGCGACGAGCAGAGCCGCGGCACGACCGGCTACAGCGCGATCGTCCAGCAGTTCGGCACGGAGGTCCTCGGTGAGGACAAGGAGGTCGACCGCCGCAAGCTCGCCGACATCGTGTTCGCGGATCCGCGGCGGCTCGAGCAGCTCGAGCGGATCCTGCACCCACGGGTGATCTCGCGCATCCTCGAAGCGCGGAAGATGCTCCCCGACGATCAGGTCCTGGTGGTTGAGGCGATCAAGCTCGTCGAGACCTCGCTGCGGAGCATCTGCGACCGGATCTGGGTCGTCCTCGCCCCGCGCGACGCCCTGCTGGCGCGTCTGGCGGCCCGCGGGATGAGCGAAGCGGGAGTGGCGGCGCGGCTCGCGGCGCAGGCGAGCGAGGATGAGTTCCGGCAGGCCGCGGACGTGATCATCCAGAACGACGGCCCCCCCGCCGCCCAGCCCCCCCCCGGCCCCGCCCCGGCGGCAACCGGGCCGGG
>CAZMLV010000029.1:0-4300 GCA_964567235.1 uncultured Chloroflexota bacterium
CGCCCTCGACGATGCGTTCGTCGCCGATGAGCGCGAAGAGGCCCATGAACGCGAAGTAGTTCTGGAGCGATCGCCAGGCGAACCACAGCGCCACGCTCGGGAATCCCAGCGCCGCGTTCGGCAGAACCCGCCACCGGCGGGCGAGCAGCCCGAGCAGGGCGACGAACACGACGAGCGAGAGGACCCCATACACGCCCCGCGGCAGCAGCGGGAGGACGCCGTCGATGCCGAATCGCACGAACCCGACACCGTACGACTCGAGGTCGCCGAGCATCGGAGCGCTCACCCCGCTCCAGTACGACACCGGGTCCGCGACGAAGAACGGCAAGTTCGGGAGTGCGAACGCGGCTAACGCGATCGCGCCGCGCCGCAGCGTCTCCAGCCGCCCATCGCGCTTCCAGACGATCAACAAATAGAACGGGACGAAGAACCAGGCCGGCTGGCGATCCGCCGCGGCGAGCCCGACCGCGAGCGCGGACAGGATCGGACTATCGATGAACAGGATCGCGGACGAGAGGAGCAGCGCCCACAACGGATCCACGCCGGCGAGGATGTTCTGCCGGATGATGATCGTGTTCCCGACCACGGCCGCGGCGATGAGCGGTCGCCACCGTTGACGGACCCGGCTGACGCAGATGAGCACCATCAGGATGAGCTCCGCCAGGTAGATGGCCCGGATGTCGGTCAGGCCGAGTGCGACGAACGGCGCCACGCTCAGGAACGAGAGGGCCGGGTAATTCAAGGAATGGAGCTCCGCCCCGTTCTCGAGATGCGTCGCCAGGGTCTCTGGGACCCCGAAATGAGCGAGGGCCTCGGAGACGTCGAAATCCCGATACGGGTTCTGCCCGTTGAGCAGCAGCTGCGCGGCCCGATGCGGCACCACGACCGAATCGACGTGATAGCCCTTGCCGCTGATGTCCGCGATCCCGACCAGGGCGAAGACCGCGATGGCGAGCCCGATCGCGAGGCCATCGCGGGTCCATGGCCGCAGCCGCGCGACGGCGATGATCGGGAGCAGGACCACGACGACCATCGCCATCCAGTCGTCGGGCGCGAGCGTGAGCGAGGCGACGACGAGGTGACGTTCGACGACCGATGCCACGCAGGCGACGGCCAGCACGCCGAGCCCGACGCGCTGCAGCTGTTCGTCGGGGCCGGAGGCGTTCCGGGAAATGAGCGTGAAGACGAGGAACAGGAGCGCGAGCACCGCGGTCACCGCGAGCGCAGCCGGGAACAGACCCGCCGTCGGTTCCGGCCCGAACAGCCGCAACGCCGGCGTCCACAGCGCGAACGCGGCGACGGCGAGCGTTCGGAACGGCCGTGGCGTGACCAGGTACGCGAGCGCCGCGGTGACGACGTAGAGGACGATGCCCGCGTCGTTCCCGCCGGTGGTGAACGCCGCGCCGATGTACGTGGCCGCGAACGCGCCGAAGGCGACGAGCGGCGCGAACGACAGCTGCCGGCGGGGCGAGGCCAGCAGGACGAGCCCGAGGAAGAACAGGAAGCCGTACGCGAACGGGAGGTCCGATGAGTCGTCCAACGCGTGCCGCACCGCCGCCGCGGAGACGATCCCGGTCCCGCTGAGCACGAGCCCAGCGCGGATCAGCGTGTCCCGCTCGAAGCCGGCGCGACCGATCACGTCAGCCGAGCGTATGCGCGGCGCGCGGAAGCCGATGCCGCCGCTCCCACCAGTACGTGGCCAGCGCGGCGGCCTGGGTCACGACGGCGACGCCGAGCACGACCCGCACGAGGCTCGCGGCGTCACGGGGGGCCACGAGGATCGCGGCGATCTCGCCCGTCACCGCGACGGCCAGCAGCACGCCGAAGCGCATCTCGCCGCGCCCGATGAAGTGCGCGATCCACAACGAGAGGAGCGCGTTCAGGAGCGCGGCCACGGCGTACGGGCCGATCAGACCGGCCGCGAGGGGGTACTGATCGCCCACGACCAGGCGCGTGAGCGGTGCGGGCGCGACGATGTACGCCAGCGTGACCGGGCCGCTCGTCGCGAGGGCGAAGGCGAGCGCGAGCAGGAGACCGCGATCGGTGTCCTCACCCCGGGCGTGATTGCGGGCGGTCCGCTCGAGCAGGATGAAGCCGACCGCGATCGGCGCGAACAGCACGACCTTCGCCATCGTGACGGCGCCGGCGTAGGCGCCCGCGTCCCCGGATGGGAGCAACGCTCGGCTCGCGATCGCGTCGATGTTCGTGAGCCCCGCGTACGCGAGCATGATCACGGAGGCGAGCAGGAAGAAGCGGCTCTCCGCCCGGCCGAGCTCGATCGTGTGGACCGCGCCGCGCGCGGCGCGAAGCAACGGAGCGAGCGGCACGATCGAAAGGAGCAGGCCCGCCCCGAGGGCGGCGACCGCGCCGACGAACGCGCCGGCCACGCCGAACCCGCCGACGACGAGGGCGACACCGACCACGAGTCTCACGAGCGCCTGCGCGATGAAGTACCAGCCGAACCAGCCGAAGTACGCGAGTCCTTGCAGGAGCCCTCCGGTGAAGGTGAGCGGCGCGGAGAGGAAGAGCGCGAGACCGAGCAACGCCACCGACGCCACGGGCAGCGCAAGCGCTGGGCCGACAAGCGGCGAGGCGAGGACGATCGCGAGCGCCGGCAGGCCGGCGCCGATCACGATGCGCCGGCCCCACCGCCGGACGAACACGTGGAGCGCAGCCTCCTCGCCGCGCGCCCGGTACTGCGCGGCGATCCGGGCGGTGGCGGACTGGATCACCTGGGCCGACAGTGACTCGAGGATGAGGATGCCGAATAGCGCGGTGAGGATCGCGTAGTCCTCGGGACGAAGCAGGCGGGCCATGACGACTTGGTATGCGTAGCCGAACACGTTCGCGATGGTGGTCGCGACCAGGACCCAAAGCGCCGCTCGCGCCGCCAACGCGCGCGTGATGAACGTGGCCGCGACACCCATCGGCCCAGAGCGTACGAGTGGTTGGCGCCAGAGCCCCCCGCCACGACTTCGCGGTCCGCCCTCACGCCTCAGCTCCGTGCGCGACCCCGGACTACGACGAGCTCCTCATCGTGGCAACGCCGTTAGCCGCGAATGCGTCGCGAGAGGGTCATATGTCGGTCTTGCGATCTCGGGGCTCGCGGCGGCGGGGGTCGCGATCGTCCCGTGGGTGCCGTTCTACCGGTCGCTTCAGCGCGGGCACTCGGCAGTCCCCGGGCTGCCTTACTTCGTGCTCGGACTCGCCGCGTGGTCCGTGCGGCGGGGTTCACGCGCGGCCGCCGGCGTCATCGGCCCGAACGACTAACCGCGACGCGGAGAGGGGGTCGCGGAGCCGCGCGGCAAGCGGGCGGCATCAGGTGCGAAGGTGGAGGGCCAAGAGCAGCGCGGGCCGGACCATGTGCCACCAGTCGATCACCGGGCGGATCTTCGAGTAGTTCCGCGTCCGGGCGGGATAGGTCTTCGAAACGGGAACTTCCCGGACGCGATAGCCAAGAGTGATGGCCTTCCAGTGGATGTAGTACTCGAGCTCGTAGCGGTCGAGCCACGTCTGCTCGATCCGGACCCGCGGATCCTCGAGCAGCGCCACACGGTACGCACGAAACCCATTCGTCACATCGGTACCGGCGAAGCCGGTGAGGATCCGAAACATGATCGTGAACGCGCGGATGAGGACACCCCGCACGAGCGGAAGATTCACCGAAGCGCCACCGGCCATGAACCGAGAGCCCTGGATGTAATCGTCGCCGGCGTCAAGCGCGGCAAGTAAGTTCGGGATCTCTTCGGGACGATCCTTTCCGCTCGCGGCCATCACGACCACCGCGTCGCAGCCGGCGGCGCGCGCCGCGTCGAGCCCAGCCCGGATAGCGGCGCCCACGCCGCGATTGCGTCCCAGGCGGATGACCGTCCCGCCGGCGGCTTCCGCGAGGGTCGGACCATCGTCGGTCGAGCCATCGTCGATGACGTACGTGGCAAAGATGCAAGCGGGCATCCGACGGACGAGGTCCGCGGCGGCGATCCCCTCGTTGAAGAGGGGCAGGACAGCGGCGACGCGATTCGGCATGTGGGAAGCCTAGGCATGCACTGAAACGTGTCCATAGCGATTTCGGGTCACTGCGTCCTGGTCCGAGGAGGCGATGTCACCGCGGGAGCGGCTGTGATCGGGCCCCGCCCGCTCCGGCACGCCACCGCAGCGCGAGCACCAGGCCCGCGAGGACGGCCGGCGGGATGAGCGCGTTGACCGGCGACTCGTCACCATGCGGACCGACGAGGAACGCGATCCAGGTCAGGACGAAGAAGCCGCCGCCGTAGGCCAGCAACGCCAGCGAGCGAGCCGC
>CAZMLV010000029.1:4400-16745 GCA_964567235.1 uncultured Chloroflexota bacterium
AGATTCGGCTTCAGCGAGAGCACGAGCGCACCGGCCGCGAGCGGGATCGCCCGTCGATCGCGAAGACCGAGCATGACCAGCAGCGCTCCGAGGAGCAGAAGGCCATCGAACTGACCAAGGAAGCTCGCCCACACGAACGGGGCCGCGGCGACGGCGACGAAGCGGACGACCATCGCCGCAGCCGGGGAGAGCGGCACCGCGTGAGCGAGCAGCACGACGCCCGCGATGCCGACAACGAGAAGGAACGCGGCCTGAAGCGCGATCCCATGATCCGGATCCAGAGACCCGAATGGGGCGAAGAGCCAGCCCACCCAGGGCGGGTAGGCCCACAGGCACGCGGGGCTGTCCGGGAGCGCGCAGCTAAGCGCGACGATTCCGGCCTTGTCTCCGTAGACCTGACTTGCGACACCCCAGGCCGCGGGATCGTACGGGGAGCGTCCGGTCGCAACGAGATGCCCCGCGTACCAAAACTGAAAGTAGTCATTGGCGGGCGAGCGGAGCTGCGCGATGACCGCGAGCGCGGCCGCCATCGGCACATAGGGGAGCACGCGCACGGCACCGTCCACGGCTGCGCGAGGCGATCCGCCCACACGCCGAGTATGGGGAAAGGCGGTGATCGCGAGTACACCGCTGCCCGTCCGTTGATAGGCTCGTCACGTGGTCGGACGCGACGACCTCGCGTACGCGGCCGGCATTGCGTTCGGGGCGGTCGTCCTGGTCCTTTCAGGGTACGCGGACCGTCCTCCCGAGATCGTCATGCACAACGACTTTGCGTTGCTCTGGAGCGGCTCGCGTACGGTCCTCGATGGCGCGACGCCGTATGACCCGGCTGCGTTCGTCGCGACGACCACGCGGTACGGCACCGAACACCCGCCGGGCTACAACTTCTACACGTACCCCGGATGGGTCGCCGTGGCGTTGATCCCGTTCGCGCTCCTGCCATTGCCGGTCGCGTCGGCGATCTGGGCGATCGGCGGTATCGTCGCGGCAGTCCTCGCGCTGCGACTGTTGCTCCGCGAGTACTGCGCGGGAGTACCGGTGATCCACACCCTCGCCGGGCTCACGCTGCTTGCGTCACAGCCCGGACGGCTCACCGTCCTGCTCGGGCAATGGGGCTTCGTGCTCCTCGCTGCCAGCGCGGCCACTGTCGCCTGGCTGTCCGCCGCGCGCGCGGCGCGCGCGGGTGCGAGCGCGTCACTGTTCCTCGCGAAGCCGCAGCTCCTCGTGGGTGCTGCGTTCGGCCTCGCCGTGGCCGCGGTCGCGCGCGGTCACGCGCGCCGATTCCTGATCGCCGCCCTCGGCATCACGGTGCTCGCCACCGCGGCATCGCTGATCGTCCTGCCGGGCTGGCCCGTCGCCTGGCGGACCACCGTGCCAGGTGCTCTCCTGCCCGATCCGCCGCAGACCACGACGACCTTCACGCTCCTGTACGGGGTCTTCGGCCGTCCCGGGGTCGCGATCGCGATCGGCGTCATCGTGGTCGGAGGGCTGCTCGCGCTGCTCTTCAGACCGGAGAGCGACGCCTGGCTCGCTATGTGGCTCGCGCTCTCACCGGTCGCGGCCATCTACGCCTGGTCGTACGACCACACCCTCGTGATCGTCCCGCTCGTCGTCGCGACCGGCATCGCGCTCCGCCGTTCGCGTGGGGTCGCGGTGGCCGCGACGCTCGGATGGACACTCCTGCTCGACATCGGCACGACCGCACTCGCGGTGGTCGCGGCGCGGCGGGACAACGAGTCCTATTCGGCGGTGATCCCGCTCATCGCGTTCGCGCTCGTCGCCGTGCTCGTGTGGCCGGAGCGCCGCTTCAGGCGTGGATCGGTGCGGTCTTCTGCGCGACCGACAGGAAGTTCGCCATGAGCTCGTCGAACTCGGGCGAGACGTACTGCTCGATGCCGCCCGCGTCGGCAAGCCGCGAGATCTCGGGATCGATCGGGATCCGCGCCATGAGCGGCGCGTTCGCGGCGATCACGAGCTTGAGCCCCTGCGACGGGCCGAACACCTCGTTCCGCGAGCCGTCCGGCATCGCGACGTACGACATGTTCTCGACGACGCCGAGGATGTCCCCGCCGAGCTGCTTCACGAGGCGCACGGCCTTCGTCACGACCATCGTCGCAAGCGCTTGCGGCGTGGTCACGAGGACCACCCCGGCGATCGGGAGGGCCTGCATGACGGTGAGCGGCGCGTCGCTGGTGCCCGGCGGCAGATCCACGATCAGGTAATCGAGCTCGCCCCACGCGACATCGGAGAAGAATTGCCGGATCGCCCCGGAGACCATCGGGCCGCGCCAGATGACGGCCTCCTCTTCACCTGGGAGCAGCAGGTTCATCGACATGATCGGGATGCCGCCCCGCGAGACTGACGGCTTCAGCGTGTTCGGTCCGGCGACGCCCGGCTTCTCGCGCACCCCGAACATCCGTGGGATCGAGGGGCCGGTGATGTCGCCGTCGAGCACGCCGACGGTGAACCCCCGGCGTTTCAGTCCGACGGCAAGGAGTCCCGCGACGAGCGACTTCCCAACGCCGCCCTTGCCGGACATCACGGCGATGACCTGCTTGATGCCCTTCTGCTCGGCCATCCCCTTGACCTTCATGCCGCCACCGGACGCGACGGCCGACGCTTCGGGCAGGCCGCTCGGCAGCGTGCCGGTCGAGGCGAACGTGTTCAGGTCGCGAAGGAGGTCGTCGACCTTGACCCGGCCGCCGCCATGGCCGGTCGCGCCCTGGAGTACCGTCTCGCTCTTGCTGATCGCGCACGAGGCGCAGCCGAGCCCGTACCGCGCGAAGATCCGCGCGGTCTCCGGCCAGCGTTCGGTAACGGAGGCGATGGTCATGTCGGGGGTGATCGCGTCGGCCACGGGGCTCCTTACAAGGCAGTCGCTACGAAGGAGCATAGGGCGCGGCGGAGGCTGGACGATTCGCGCTACAGAAATGACGGGGACGCGAGGGCATCGCTCCGCGCCACGACATCGGCGCCGACGGGCAAAGCGACCGGCTCGCTCTGCTTGCTCGCGTTGCCGACGAGCGCGCTCACCGCACCCGCCGTCATGGGTCGCGCGAACAAGAACCCTTGGAAGGCCGGGCATCCGAGGTCGTGGAGGACGTCCAGCTCGGCCTGGCGCTCGATCCCTTCGGCGACCGTCGGGATGCCGAGGCTCTGCGCGAACTGCACGATCGCGCTCGCGATGACTGCGTCGCGGCCGCCCGTCGCGAGCCGATCGATGAACGGCTTCGGGATCTTGATCACATCAATGGGAAAGCGGAGGAGGTACCGCAACGAGGAGTAGCCGAGGCCGAAGTCGTCGACTGCGAAGCGGACGCCGCGGGCGTGCAGCTGCGTCAAGCGGGCCACGACCGCTTCACTGTCCTGCATCAGAACAGTCTCGGTCAGCTCGATGATGAGCCGCTCAGGCGCAAGGCCGGTGCGCTCGAGCGTGCCCATGACGCGTTCGGTGCAATCCGCTTGCGCGATCTGCGAAGCAGCGAAGTTCACGTTGAGGTCCAGCGGGCCTCGGCCGCCCGATACCCAGCCAGCCATGTCGCGGCAGGCCTGGTCGAGGACGGTCCATCCGATCTCGGCGATGAGGCCGGCCTCTTCTGCGACCTGAAGGAACTGCGCCGGGGCAAGGAGCCCGAGGACCGGGTGCTGCCAGCGAACGAGCGCCTCGAACCCCTTGAGCCCGCCGTCCGCGCGCACGATCGGCTGGTAGTGGACCCGGAACTCGCGGCGCTGATCCGCGGAGCGAAGGTTCTCCTCGAGGTCGAGGCGCTCGACGAGCTGCGCACGCATCGAGCGCTCGAAGACCGCGTAGCCACCCTGGCCGTCGGCCTTCGCGCGATACATCGCGAGATCTGCGTCGCGGATGAGATCCGCGGGCTTTTGCGTCGTCCCGTCGCTGATCGCAATACCGACGCTCGCCGCGATCTGGAACTCCTTGCCCCACACGATGAATGGGGATTTCAGCGAGTGCAGGATGCGATCGGCGACCACGGTCGCCGCCGACACTGACGGGACGTCCTCGACCAGGATCGCGAACTCATCTCCGCCCAGACGCGCCGGCGTGTCGAGGTCCCGGATCGCTCCCTTGATCCTTCGCGCGACGGCGATCAAGACCTCGTCGCCGGCCGCATGACCGAGGCTGTCGTTCACGACCTTGAACCGGTCGAGGTCGAGATACAGGACCGCCACGTTCGTGCCATGGCGTTCCGCCGCGGTCAGAGCGTGCAGCAGGCGATCGACGAACAGCGCGCGGTTCGCGAATCCCGTGAGCGTGTCGTGGAGCGCGGCACGCATCTCTTCGCGCGTGCGGTTCATCGTCCGGAGCGTGAGCCCGAGGGTCCTGGCCATCGCCCGGAGGAGGATCCGCTCCTCCGGTGTGAAGGCGCCTCCCGAGCGCGCGAGGACCAACGTGCTCGTGCTGCCAACATCGTCGAGCGGCGCGGCCACGGTGGCGCACGCTCCCGCTCCGGGCACGTCGACGGAGCTCGTGCGTCCGTTGGCGGCGTCCACCAGGGCCGCATCCGGCACGACGCTGTCGCCGAAGCCGACCGCAGCCTCGACCGTGCCGCTCGTGACCACCGCCGCTACCTCGGCGTCGATCGCCTCGGCCGCCCGCTGGATCGCGACGTTGACCGCGGACCTGCGGCCGGTCGACGATGAGACGGCGCCGAGGAATTCAGCGAGCTGCTCGGTCGCCCAACCTCCGACTGTCTGGGTGGTCAACTCAGTGCGAGAACGACCAAGGTCTGATTGTGGAAACCGGTGGTCCCGCGGGTGCGCGCGATCTCCCCGTACGTGTAGAAGCCGGCGACCGGCGCGCCATCGGCGTGCGCTCCGATGCGCTCCACCTCTTTCGCGATCCCGGCCGTGCCGAGGACCCCGCGACGTGCGATGCAATCGAACGCGACGAAGCCGATCGGCTTGTGGCCACCGAGCGCCGCGATCGCGTCGGTGCAAGCCGCATCGGTCGCCTCGAGGACCGAGTTCTCGTCACCCTCCATGAACCAGGCGAGCCCGCCCTGGGGCACGTTGGCGATGCAGCTCAGCGAGCGATCATCGAAGTTCGCGCCGCCGATGAACCGGACCTGCTCGCCGCTCCGGCGGCTGATGCCGAGCGGATGCGTGATCGCGAACTGCGTGAACGCAGCCGGGTCGGTCCGCGCCGCACCCTGCACGCCGAGCTTGTCGAGGTAGATGTCCAGGGCCGGCATGTCGTCGAGCGCGTAGACATGGTTACCGCTGCTCGACGTCACGAGCATCGCGCCGCCGACCCGCTGCCACCCGTGACGGACGCCGATCCCGATCGGCGAGTCGGACGAGATGGCCGCGCCGACGACCGCCCCGTGCAGCACCTCGCGGTCGTGGAACTGGACGGTCTCCTTCATCCTGAGGTCGTCGCCGGCGCAGCCGCCGACGAGCGGGATCGAGGCACCGACCACCGAGTACGCGCCGCGGACGACCTCTTCTTGATCGCCGCCGAGCCCGTCGCTCAGTAGAAGCAGCGCCTTGAACTCGCCTTCCAGGCCGCGGGCGCAGCCGGCCACCGTCGCAGATGCGTCCCGCAGCTGCCCCTCCCCCCCCGCGACCGCGCTGGCCGACCGCACGTTGAAGCCGGAGCCGCCGAGGGCGACGACGACAACGCCGTTATCGGTCGGGCCGCTCGCCGCGATCTCGCCTGCCGTGGTGCAGCCGATGAGCGGCGCGTTGTGCGTGACCTCGGCGATTGCGTCGAGGAGCGCCTGCGGCGCGTGCCCGTGGGATGCGAACGCGATGAGGAGCTTCGCAGTCTTGCCTCCGGTCGCGGCGAGCGCCGCCGCTCGGCCCGCTGCGGCTGAGTCAGCGAGGTCGGAGCTTCCGACTGAGAGCCAGCGTGTGCTAACGAGCGTGGCTACGGCCATGGGTCCTCCGACCTCGGGCGCAGGACTGCCCGGGTCCGCTCAGCGTGTCACGCGGCCACCTACTGACACCATCCCCTAAGCGGCGGACGGTGGCGAGCAGCGCTCGACCGAGGGCTCGGTCGTCCGGGTGCCGCGAAGACCAGCCTGGCTCAGGTCAGCGGCAGCTCCACGACGAAGCGGACGGTCTTCGACGCCGCTGACCGCAGGTGGGCGAGGCTCCCACGGTGCGCATGAACGATCACGCGCGCGAGCTCGACCCCGACCCCGCCGCGGTCGTCCGGCGACATCGCGATGAATGGCCCGACCCCGCCCGTGATCGTCAGCTTGGCGTTCGGGCCGTCGCGCCGCAGGTCGATGCTCACGTCGGGTGTCTGCGCGGCGCGGGCCTCGGTCAGGAGGCTGCCGATCGCCTGACGGAGGCGCGCCTCGTCACCCTCGACGATGAACGTGCCCGACGAAAGCGTGATCGGGATGCGCGGCGCGGCGTCGGTCGAGCGCGTCCGCAGATCCTCGATCAGACCGGCGAGATCGACCGCGCGGTGCTGGAGCCAGAGCTCACCGGACTGCAGCTGGCCGAGCGACACGAAATCTCGGCTCAGGAACTCGAGGTCCTGGGCCTGCTCGACGAGCGGTTGCAGCTGTGCCGCGGTCGCGCCACCCGAGCGCTGGAGCGCGCGAAGGCCGCGCGAGAGCTCCTGGCCGGGACCGGCCAGCTCGTGCTCGAGCACCCGCATGAAGTGCGAGCGCTCGCGATCGAGCGCGCGCATGCGCTCGCGCTCGCGCCGCACGACATCGATGAGGACCGCCGCGAGCACGAAGAGGAGCAGTCTGCTCGTGCCGTTCCAGACGATCGGCCCGAGCGCCGTCGTCCGGCGCTCGACCAGGTCGACGACGAACCAGGTGAACTCGGACGCGATCGCGATCGCGATCCCCGGCTCGCGCCCGAGCAGCCACGCCGCGGGCAGGACCGCGAGGAGGTAGAAGTTGCCGAATCCGTAGTCGGGGCCGGTGGAGAGGTCGATGAGCCCGATGACCACGACGACGATCAGCCAGAACGCCGTGCCCGCGATGACGTTCAGGCGAGTGCCGGCGCGCACCCGACCATCGTGAGGCCTCCGTGACCTTCCGAACATCCACCAAATGGAGGACGCCGGCGGGTCAGATCCCGCCGACCAGCCGAGTCACCCCGAAGATGAACGCCGCGCCGGCAACGGTGCCCGCCATGACCAGGTCGCCCCTTCCCTTCCGGTGCGCCTCAGGCAAGAGCTCCGCGGCCCCGACGTACAGGAAGAACCCGACGAACAGGCCGAGGATCGCGCCGAGCACCGGACCCTCGATCACGAGGAACAGCGCGACCACCGCACCGACGACCGGCGCAGCCGCATCGATCACGAGCCAGCGGAAGGCGACCGCGCGCGTGGCGTCATTGGCGAGCAGCACGCTCACGGTCGCGATCCCGTCGGAGAAGTCATGGAGGACGACCACCGTCGCCACGATGATCCCGAGCTCCACGCTCGCGTGGAACGACGCGCCGACCGCCACGCCGTCGAGGAAGCTGTGGACCGACATGCCTCCCGCGCCAAGCGCGCCGACGTGCTCGTGCCGCTCGACCGGATGTCCGGCCTCGTGTCCGACGTGCAACAGCGTGATCCGCTCGAGCAGATAGAACGCAAGGAAGCCGATGCCAGCGAAGAGCATCGCGCTGTCGATCGCGCCCATCTCGCGCGCCGACTCCGGAGCGAGGTCGAAGAACGCGGCACCGATGCGCACGCCGGCGCCGAGCGCGATGATCAGCCCAAGCTGCGTCGTGCTCCGGAGGGCGACGATGCCACCGGCGAGCGTCGATAGGAACGTGGCGGCGACGACGGCGAAGACCATCTAGGCAACGGCTTTCATGAGATTGGGTCTCAACGTAGGCATGATGAGACCCAGTGTCAAATGGCGCTATCGTGCTCATCGTGACCCCGGCCAGGATCCCTGAGCGAATGACCTCACAGGGCCGCCGGCTCACCCGGCAGCGCGTCATCGTCGCCGAGGCGCTCGCGTCGGCCAAGCGCGCGCAGAGCGCGCAGGAGCTGTTCGAGCGCATCCAGGCCGACCACCCGACGCTCGGCCGGGCGACCGTGTATCGCGCGCTCGAGGCGCAGGTCCAGGATGGGATGGCCAGTCGCTTCGAGCGCGACGGGCACGTCTCGGCGTACATCGCCTGCGATGCGGAGCACCACCACCACCTCGTGTGCACGGAGTGCCAGCGGGTGGAGGACCTGGACGAGAGCGCGGTCGCGCCGCTGCTCGCGTCGGTCGGCCGCCGGTACGAGTTCCAGGTCGACCACGCCGCACTCGACTTCTACGGACTGTGTCGACGCTGCGGCGGACGGCGCTCGACCCGCGCGGCGGGGCGCTAGGCGGGGCGGCGGGGCGGGTCGGCGAGCGCGACCGCGACCGCGGTCGTGATCGGCACGCAGAGCACCAGGCCGATGCTCGCGACGAGCACCGCGATCATCGAGCCGACGATGGTCTCGCCGTTCGCGCTGAGCGTGAGCGGCAGGTTCCCGAGCGAGAGCAGCACGATGAGCGGCATGGCGCCGCCGAAGTACGCGAGCGCGAGTGTGTTCACGAGCGAGCCGATGTGATCGCGGCCCACGTTCAGCGCGCTCGCGTAGAGGCGTGGGCCGCGCATCTCCTCGTGCGCGGCGGCCAGCTCGAACGTGGTGGAGGCCTGCCCGACACCCATGTCGACGAGCGCGCCGAGCGAGCCGACGACGATGCCGGCGAGCACCAGGCGATGCAGGTCGATCCGGCCCGCTGATCCGACCGCGAGGAACACCGCTTCCTCCGAGCCGTAGCCGGTCATGTGCGCGGCCGTCAGCGCGAGCGCGGCAAGGACGACGACGATCAGCAGGCAGGCCACGGTCCCGACGAGCGCGGCGATGCTCTTGCGATTGAACCCGTGCACGACGAAGACGGCGACCACCAGGACCGCCAAGGCCCCGGCGAGCGTCGCGACGAGCGGATCGTCCCCGCGCTGCACCGCGGGCACGATGGCGAGCAGGAACACGGCGATGCTGCCGGCCAGGCCTGCGAGCGACGCGATCCCCTTCCAGCGCGCGACCGCGACCAATGCGACCACGAGGACCACGACGAACGGCAGGAGCGCCGGCAGGCGCACGACGTCCTCGATCGCGTACTGACGCGTGTCGTTGTCGCCGCGGCTCTGCGACACGAGCACGCGATCCCCGGCGTGCAGGAGGCCGTTCGAGTTGAGGGCGACCCGGCCGCCCCACTCCAACGTCACGTGGTCGCCGCGATACAGGCTCCCGTCGAGCTCGATCTCGACGGTCTGGAACGGCTGCCCCGGCAGACCGGGCTCACCCGCAACGCGCGTCCCCTGGGAGACCACTCGCACGACGTGGGCGTCGATGACGCTCGAGGCCTGACCGGTATTCCAGTCGGCGCAGGCGCCGAGGAGGATGGCCGCGAGGGCGAGAAGGGCGAGCGGCAACTCGTCAGATCCCCAGCAGGCCCTGGGCCGCGAGGCGCAGCGCGACCAACCCGAGCGCCCCGGCGAGCAGCCGAACGATGACGGTGCCGTGGACGCGGGTCGAAAGGCGGGCGCCGACCTGTGCGCCGGCGACCGCGCCGGCCGCGAGATAGACCGCTCGAGGCCAGACGTCCACCAGATCGCCGGCCAGGATGTGCGTGACCGTGCCCACCGTCGCCATGATCGCGAGCACGAAGTGCGATGTCGCGGTCGCGATGTGCACGGGAAAGCCGAGCACCGCGATCAGCGCGGGGACGTGGATGAACCCGCCGCCGATGCCCAGCAGGCTCGAGGCAAAGCCGATGACGAAGGAGATCGCGATCCCGAGCGGAAGCTCGACGTGGTAGCGGTGGACCGTACCCTCGGCGTCGACGAGCGTGCGCGGCGCGCGGCCCCAGGCCCGGCCCTCGGGAGCGGGCGGTCCCTGAGCCGTACGTGTGCGCAGGAGGACGAGCGCGAGCGCGAGCAGCACGAGCGCGAACGCCGTATCGAACGGCCCGCGCGGGATCGACCGCGCGAGCAACGCTCCGGCGACGCTCCCCGGCAGGGTCGCGATCGCGAACGCGATACCGGATCGGAAGTCGATGCGCCGCTGACGGCCGTACGCGATCGCGCCGCTCGTCGCGTTCGCGGCGACGACCGCGAGGGAGGTCGCGGTGAGCGTGCCGGTCGGCTCCAGCGGGAACAGGATCGCGAGGACCGGCAGGAGGATGAAACCGCCGCCTGCGCCGATGAGCGTGCCAAGCGTCCCGATGCCGAACCCGAGCCCGATGAAGCCGGCTGCGGCAAGCACGCTAGGTCCGACCGCCGAACAGCAGCTCCTGCAGGTCCGGCAGCGCGGTGCCGAGCCCGGCGATGAAGAAGAGCCCGATGATCAGGCTCGAGATGCCCGCGACGGCGCCGACGATGACGTACAGGGTCCGCAGGCGCTGCGCGCCGATGAACCCGGTCGCGCTCGTCACGGCCACGAGCGTGTTCGAGATGAGCAGCCCGACGATGAATGCCCCGAGGATGACCACGCCCTGCGCGCCGGTGACACCGGCGATGCCGGCCAGGAGCAGGGCCTGCGAGCCGGTCTCCGCGCCGATGCCATGGATCATGCCCACCCCGAACGCGGTCTTCGGTCCGTACTGCGAGGCATGCGCGATCGGCTCGTGCTGGTGACCGTGGATGCGGGCCTGGAGCCGATCCCAGGCGTAGCGCACGCCGTCGAAGACGAGCATCCAGCGGCTGCGCATCCGGAACTCGCCCTTGCCGCGCATGTACTGCACGACCGAGATGAGCACCCACACGCCGAGCAGGACGAGCGTGACCCCGACGACGCGCTCGAGCACCGGATCCACCCACGCGGGCAGCACCGTGCCGAGGATGAGCGCCAGCACCCCGAGGAAGAGCACCACGCTCGCATGCCCGAGGGCGTAGAGGCTCGCCAGCGCGACGGCGTGGCGCTGCTCGTGCGCGAACCGGGACTCGGAGAGGACGTGCAGCGTGCCCGGACCGGCAACGGCGTGGGCGTGCCCATGACCGTCCGATCGGGTGTCGTGCTCGTGGCGGGGCATCGGCGCGATGGCCGGGATGTCCTCGTCGGCGTGCGACGCGGTGGTTGTGCTCGTGATGTCGGTGATCGCCGCGATGTGATCCCAGTCGAAGCCGTGGCGGAAGCCAAGGACGGCCATGCCGCCGAGCAGGCCGAGGATGCCGAGGTCCATCTGCCGCGAGCCTATCGCGAACGGTCGCAATAGCCTTCTTGCGACACGGTCGCTATCGCGTCACTATCGCGTCATGACCCTCGCGGACTCGGTCCGGGCGAGCGGCCGGCGGCTCACGCTGCAGCGTCAGCTCGTGCTCGACGCGGTGCAGCGCGCCAGGCATCACGTCACCGCGGACGAGATCGCGCGTCGGGTGCGCGTGAAGTTCCCGCGCATCGGGCCGTCGACCGTCTATCGGAACCTGCAGGCGCTTGACGAACTCGGTCTGGTGACCCACACCCACCTCGATGACCGGGTGACCCGCTGGCACCGGGCCGACCGCCATCCCCACGGGCACCTGGTCTGCAGCGTGTGCGGCGAGGAGACGGAGATCCGTCCAGCGGTGCTCGACGCGATGGCGAAGCGGCTCCGGGATGAGCATCGGTTCGAGCCGGATCTGGCGCATTCGGCGATCGTGGGAGTCTGCCGGCGCTGCCGGGACGTACCCTCTTCGTGATGCGCTGGCTCTGCGCGCTCGTCTTCGCGCTGGCCGCTGGCAGCAGCGCCCTGGCCGGTTCGGGCCTGGCGGTGCCACCGCACGTCGATCCCCCCGGCACGCCGCGGTTCCACGACCATCTGCTCGCGGCCTACCGGTACCCGCTCTTCCTGCTCCGCTTGAAGATGCTGAGTCGGCGGCCCGACGGCCCGGGCTGGGCGCTCGAGCTGCCCGGCCAGCTCGCGTTGGACGCAATGGTCCTGGCCACGCTGGCAGTGCTGATCCCAAGGCTCCCCCGCCCGTCCCGCCGCGCGGTCGCCGCCGTCCCGGCGATCCTGCTTCGCGCGCCGCAGTGGCGGCTCGGCGCGCCGCTCGGCCCGCCCCGCGCATCCCTCCTCGCCATCTAGCACCAGGCAAATTGACCGAGGAGGGTCACATGACGCGTATCGGTGCCATCGCGACGGCGATCGCCGTCGTCGTGGCGTCATTCGGCATCTTGTCGACGCGGGCCGCGGCGCACGAGACCCGCATGGTCGGGCCGTACACCTTCGTCGTCGGCTGGGTCAGCGAGCCTGCGGTCGCCGGGCAGTCGAACGGTCTCGATCTCACGGTGACCGACACCGCTGACGGCAAGGCGGTCGAGGGGCTGGAGAAGACCCTCACCGCCCAGGTCATCACCGGCGGCGGCGCCAAGACCCGCACGCTCGAGCTCGCGCCCGACGG
>CAZMLV010000030.1:0-1209 GCA_964567235.1 uncultured Chloroflexota bacterium
TCATCACGAATGGTCCCGGCGATCCGGCGGCGATCCCGCAGGTCGCCTCGAGCGTGAGGATCCTGCTCGACATGGCCCAGAGCCGCGGAAGTGGTCGCCCGGTGCCGATCCTCGGCATCTGCCTTGGACATCAGCTCCTCGCGCGCGCGATCGGCGCATCGACCTCGCGGCTTCCCTTCGGACACCACGGCAGCAACCACCCGGTGCAGGACACCGTCACCGGCCAGGTCGTCATCACGAGCCAGAACCATGAGTTCCAGGTCGACGAGTCGTCGCTGCCCTCGCACTCACAGTTCTACGTGAGCAAGCGCAATCTGAACGACGGCTCGGTCGAGGGGCTGGCGCACCGCACGCTCCCGATCCGCACGTACCAGTACCACCCCGAAGGAGCGCCGGGCCCGCGCGACAACGAGCCCGTCTTCGACCGGTTCATGGACGACGTGCGCGACGCCGTGGCCCGCCGCTCATGACGCGCCACGAGTACGTGCTCGTCGACGTCTTCACCGATCGGAAGTTCGGCGGCAACCAGCTCGCGGTCTTCCGTGACGGCACAGGGATCCGTGACGAGCTCATGCAGGCCGCGGCGAAGGAGCTCAACCTCCCCGAAACGACGTTCGTGGTCCCCGCGGTGCACGGCGGCGATCACAAGCTTCGGATGTTCACGCCCGCACGCGAGCTTCCGTTCGCGGGCCATCCCACGGTCGGTACCGCGTTCGTGCTCGCGGACTCGCGCGATGCGACGCTGCGCCTCGAGGAGCCGGTCGGGACGCTCCAGGTCACGGTGCGCGACGGCTTCACCGAGATGGAGCAGCCACTGCCGACGTTCGAGCCGGTCGCCGACCGTGCCGCCGTCGCCGCGAGCGTCTCGCTGGACCTCTCCGATCTCGAGCCCGCCCTGTCGATCGAGATCGGCTCCAGCGGCAACCGCTTCATGTTCGTCGCCGTGAAGACCCTCGACGCCGTGAAGCGAGCCTCACCCCGAGGGCTCGCCGAGGCCGCCTACATCTTCACCACGCAGACCGTCGAGCCGACTTCCACCGTGCACGGGCGGATGTACGCGCCGTGGCAGGGCATCGCGGAGGATCCTGCGACCGGCTCGGCGAACGGACCGCTCGGCGCGTACCTCGTGCGGCACGGCCTCTCCGATGGGAAGGCCATCGTCTCCGAGCAGGGCTACGAGATGGGCCGCCCGTCCCTCCTCTACGTGCG
>CAZMLV010000030.1:1219-3493 GCA_964567235.1 uncultured Chloroflexota bacterium
GGGGCCGATCCTCATCGGCCAGGCCGCCGAGTTCGATTACGCCGGGACGCAAGCGTGCCGCGCGCTGCGCGAGGAAGGGATCGAGACCATCCTGGTGAACTCGAACCCGGCGACGATCATGACCGACCCGGGGGTCGCGGACGTCACGTACCTCGAGCCGCTCACCGTCGACGTCCTCGAGCGGATCATCGCGAAGGAGCGGCCCGACGGGCTGCTCGCCACGCTCGGCGGCCAGACCGGGCTCAACCTCGCGGTCGCGCTCGCCGACGCCGGCGTCCTCGAGCGCTACGAGGTGAAGGTGCTGGGCACTCCGCTCACGGCGATCCGGCAGGCCGAGGACCGCGAGGCGTTCAAGCAGCTCCTCATCGAGATCGGCGAGCCGGTCCCCGAGTCGGTGACCGCGCACACCGTGGACGAAGCGTTGGCCTTCGCCGAACGGATCGGCTACCCCGTCATCATCCGGCCCGCGTACACGCTCGGTGGCACCGGCGGCGGCTTCGCCCACGACGCAGCCGAGCTTCGCGATCGCGCCCAGCGGGGGATCAGCGCATCACCGATCGGCCAGATCCTTGTCGAGCGCAGCCTCGTCGCCTGGAAAGAGCTCGAGTGGGAGGTGATGCGCGACGGCGCCGACACGTGCATCACCGTCTGCAACATGGAGAACATCGACCCGATGGGCGTGCATACGGGCGACTCGATCGTCGTCGCGCCGTCCCAGACGATCTCCGACAAGGAGTACCAGCAGCTCCGGAGCGCCGCGCTGAAGATCATCCGCGCGCTCGGCATCGAGGGCGGCTGCAACGTGCAGTTCGCGCTGCACCCGGACCGCTCGCCGTCCGAGGATCCGGAGGCGCGCATTCCGTACTACGTGATCGAGGTGAATCCCCGCGTGTCGCGATCCTCTGCGCTCGCGTCGAAGGCGACGGGCTACCCGATCGCGCGGGTCGCGGCGAAGATCGCCATCGGCAAACGCCTGTGGGAGATCCCGAACGCCGTCACGAAGAAGACGACGGCCGCGTTCGAGCCGGCGCTCGACTACGTCGTGGTGAAGATCCCACGCTGGCCGTTCGACAAGTTCCGCGCGGCCGACCGGCGCCTCGGCACGCAGATGAAGGCGACCGGCGAGGTCATGGCCATCGATCGCACGTTCGAGGCGGCGATGCTGAAGGCCCTGCGCTCACTCGAGGTGAAGGGCCAGGGCCTGCTCACCGAGGCGCCCGCGTGGGTCGATCTCGGGGATCCCGCGGCGTTCATCGCGCGCTACCTCGCCGGGGAGCCGACGGACGACCGCATCTGGCGCGTGCTCGCCGCGCTGCGCCGCGGCGCCACGATCGACGCGGTGCACGATGCGACGAAGATCGATCGCTGGTTCCTGCGCAAGCTCCGCAACGTCGTGCGGTTCGCCGAGGACGAGCTCCAGGGCAAGACGCCGAATCCCGCGCTGCTGCGCCGCGCCAAGCGGATGGGCTTCTCGGATGCCGATCTCGCGACGCTCGCGGGTGTGCTCGGTTCGGACATCCGCCGGCTCCGCATGCAGTGGGGGATCGTCCCGGTCTACAAGATGGTCGACACGTGCGCGGCCGAGTTCGAGGCGGTGACCCCGTACTTCTACTCGACGTACGAGCACGAGAACGAGGCACCGCAACTCGACGGACCGAAGACCGTGATCCTTGGCTCGGGGCCGATCCGCATCGGGCAGGGGATCGAGTTCGATTGCTGCTGCGTGCAGAGCGCGATGGCCCTCAAGGACCGCGGGGTCAAGGCGATCATGATCAACAGCAATCCCGAGACGGTGAGCACGGATTTCGACGCGTCGGCACGGCTGTACTTCGAGCCCCTCGACGAGGAGTCGGTGGCGAACATCCTTGCAAATGAGGGCGGCGACGTGTCGGTGCTCGCGCAGTTCGGCGGGCAGACCGCGCTCAATCTCGCTGACCGCATCGCGGACATCGGCGGCCACATCAGCGGCACGAGCGCCGACGCGATCGGTCTCGCCGAAGACCGCCGCCGCTTTCACGAGTTCGCGACCGCGCTCGGGATCCCGCAGCCGCCCGGCGGCACCGCCGAATCGCTGAGCGAGGCGCGGGAGATCGCCGACGGCATCGGCTACCCCGTCCTCGTGCGGCCGTCGTACGTGCTCGGCGGACGGGGCATGGAGATCGCGTACGGACCCGACGACCTCGAGCGCTACTTCGCGTCGGCCCTCGAAGCGAGCGTCGGTCGCGTCCTCGTGGACAAGTACCTGCGCGGGCGCGAGGTCGAGGTCGACGCCGT
>CAZMLV010000030.1:3593-6055 GCA_964567235.1 uncultured Chloroflexota bacterium
TTCCTCACGAAGGTCACCGGGGTCCCGCTCGTGACCCTCGCGGTCGCGATCGGCGCGGGGAGCACGCTCGCTGCCGAGGGGTACGCGCGCGCCGACGGGCTCTGGCCGTCCGGCGACCTCGTGGCGCTCAAGGCGCCGGTGTTCTCGATGGCGAAGCTGCTCGACGTGGACACGTACCTCGGTCCCGAGATGAAGAGCACCGGTGAGGTGATCGGGATCGACCGCACGTTCGCGCCGGCGCTCTGGAAGTCGCTCGTCGCGGCAGGGCTCGCGCCGATGCCAAGCGGAAAGGTCCTGATCACGGTCGCGGACAAGGACAAGGCCGAGGTCGTGAACATCATCGAGGGCTTCCACTGGCTCGGGTACGACCTCGTGGCGACAAGCGGCACGGCCGCCCTGATCCGTTCGCTCGGGATCGAGGTGACCGAGGTGCCGAAGCTCGGTGAGGGCGACTCGACGATCCTCCAGCTCATCCGCTCCGGTACGTGCGCCGCCGTGGTGAACACCCCGACGCTGGGCAAGACCGTGGACCGCGACGGCTTCCTCATCCGCCGAGCCGCGGTCGAAGCGCGCGTGCCGTGCCTCACCTCGCTCGATACCGCGCTCGCGGTGGTCACCGCGCTGCGTGCGAGCGCGCAGAGCTACACCGTCGCGCCGCTCTCCGAATACCGGAGCGCGCCGGTCGTCGCGTGACGACCAAGCGGACCGGCACGCCGTGGATGACGCCGACCGAATACGGCCGGAGCCTCACCGGACTGTCGCTGAACCTCGTCGTGCGCGACATCGCGAGGAGCGTGCCCTTCTACCGTGACGTGCTGGGCATGACGGTCCACTACGCCGACGCCGACTTCGCCGCGCTCGAGATCGCCGGTGCGAAGGTGCAGCTGCACGCCGATCACACGTACGAACATCAGCCCTGGGCGCCGCGCCTCGCCGAGACCGGGAAGCGCGGTCTCGGCGCCGAGATCCGGATCATGGGGATCGATCCCGACGCCGCCGAGAAGCGGGCGCGCGCGAAGGGGGTCACGGTCCTCACCGGGACCAAAGAGTGGCCGCACGGGTGGCGCGACGTCGTCCTTGAGGACCCGGACGGCTATACGTTCGCCGTCGGCACACCGCTGTGATCCTCGAGCAGGGCCGCGTGCTCGCGCGGAGCGAGATCGGCGACCTCGGCGTCGTGCTGAACATCGCGGCCCCGGGCATCGCCGCGCAGGCCCGCGCGGGCCAATTCGTGCACGTCCGGCCGGGCCGGCGCTTCGATCCGCTGCTCCGTCGTCCGTACTCGTTCAACCGCATCGACCGAGCGGCCGGCGAGATCGAGCTCATCGTGAAGCCGCTCGGCGAGGGTGGGGAGTGGATCGCGTCGCGCCGGCCCGGCGACGACCTCGATCTGCTCGGCCCGCTCGGCAGCGCGTTCGTGATCCAGCGCGCGACGAAGAACCTGCTCCTCGTCGCGGGCGGCACAGGCATCGCGCCGATGCGCGTGCTCGCGGAGCACGAGTCGACGCGCCGCAACGTGACGCTGGTCATGGGCGGCCGCTCGATCCAGTACCTCTGGCCGTCGCGCCTGCTCCCGCCGACGGTCGAATACCTGACGACGACCGACGACGGCTCGTTCGGGATCAAGGGTCGCGTCACCGACGCGCTGCGGCCGCTGCTCGCGTGGGCCGATCAGCTCTGCGCGTGCGGACCGTGGCCGATGCTCGCCGCGCTCGGCCGGATGCGCGACGAAGCGGCGCGGGCGAGCGCGGTGTTCCCCGGACGGCAGGTCCTCCTCGATGCCGAGATCGCGGTCGAGCAGCACATGGGCTGCGCCATGGGCGTCTGCCGCGCCTGCGTCGTCGTGACCGCCGGCGGCAACGCGCGCGTCTGCCGCGAAGGGCCGGTGTTCCCGCTCGGCGAGATGCGCTTCGCCGAGGGTGAGCCCGCGACCGTGGGGCTGTCCGCGTAATGCCGTGGCGGCGGCCGCGCAAGAAGATCGACCGGGCGGTGAACGTGAGCCGGGCCATCGAGGAGACCCTCGAAGAGCTGAGCGCCGGTGAGGACGAGGACGACAGCGTCGAGCTCGCCGACGTCGACGGCGCCTCGATCGTCGAGGCGGCCAGCGGCGAGCCAGACACCGAGCAGCGGACGCCATCGGCGCTCGCGGAGCAGCTCTCGCGCGTCGAGCTGAGCGACTCGGCCGTCGTCGCGCCGGTGCGTTCCGCGGAGCGACCCGAGGAGGGCATCGACCTCGCGGTCGACGCCGCGCGCGGGCTGCGCCTTGTGAATCCGGTGCTCACCGCGTCGGGCACGTTCGGCCAGGGCGTCGAGTACGCCGAGCTCATCGATGTCTCGCGGCTCGGCGCGATCGTGAACAAGGGCACCACGGTGCTCGCGCGGCCGGGGAACGCGCAGTACCGCATCGCGGAGACGCCGTCGGGGATCCTCAACTCGATCGGGCTCGAGAATCCCGGCGCCGC
>CAZMLV010000030.1:6155-16713 GCA_964567235.1 uncultured Chloroflexota bacterium
CGGAGACGCCGTCGGGGATCCTCAACTCGATCGGGCTCGAGAATCCCGGCGCCGCCGGCGTGGCGAAGAAGTACGCGAAGGCGTGGGCGCAGCTCGGCGTGCCGGTGATCGTGAACGTCGCCGGCTACAGCGTCGACGACTACGTCACGGTCGTGAGCGAATTCGCAGGGATCGCGAGCGTCGTCGCGTACGAGCTCAACATCTCGTGCCCGAACGTGAAGGGCGGGATGCTCTTCGGCTTCGACCCTGGCCTCGCGGGGCAGGTCACCGCCGCGGTGAAGCAGGAGACCGACAAGCCGGTGATCGTGAAGCTCACGCCGAACGCGCCCGATGTCGTGGCGGTCGCCCGCGCGATCGAGCAGGCCGGCGCAGACGGGATCACCGCGATCAACACCGTGCTCGGGATGCGCATCGATACCAAGAAGCGGCGGCCGATCCTCGGCACGGGCAGCGGCGGGCTCTCCGGCCCGGCGATCCGGCCGATCGCGGTGCACATCACCTATCAGGTCGCGCAGGCCGTCTCGATCCCGATCATCGGCGCGGGCGGCGTGACGAGTGCGGAGGACGCGCTCGAGTTCCTGATGGCCGGGGCGTCGGCCGTACAGGTCGGCACCGCGACCTTCGCCGACCCCTTCGCGCCGCTTCGGGTCATCGAGGGCTTGGCCGCGTACGTGCGCGCGAACGGGCTCACCTCGATCCGCGACGTGATCGGCGTGGCGCTGCCTTTCAGCGACCAGACGGGATAGCGCTGGGTGGCCGTCAGACTGTGACGGTGCGTCACCTGGCGATCGCGGTCGCGCTCCTTCTGTCATGCACCGCCCTGTCATGCACCGCCGCACCAGCTGCCGTCGGCTCGCCATCGCCGACGACGACCACGACGCCCATCAGCACAGCGAACGCGACGCCAACCGCCCCATCCACGCCGACACAGCCGAGCGCCGCGAGCGGCGGGATCGAGGTATACGCCACGGGTCAGCTGCATGGTGATCACGTGTGGCTGGTGCGTGAGGAGTTCGCGGCGCAGGACCGAGTGACGGAGACGCTCTACGCCGTGCCGGTCGATGGTTCGCCAATGAAGACCGTGGTCCGCCGCCTGCGCGATCGGCAAGCGCCCGGCATCGTTCCCAGTCGCCAGATCTCATCAGACGGCACAAAGCTCGCTCTGGAGCAAGCCATCGGGCCGGCAGCGCATGACGGATTCGTTGTCGTGGATCTCCGCAATGGCCGCATCGACGAGCTGGCTCGCGGCGACTCCGAAGCCGACGCCATGCCGGCGTGGAGTCCGGACGGGACGAAGCTCGCGTTCGTTCGTCGTACGACGAACCCGGGCTCCCCGGACGACGGCCTCTGGGTGATCAACGCCGACGGAAGCGGTATCCGGCGCGTGCTTCCAGGGTCATGCTGCGCGCAGCTGACGCGTGTCTATGGGTGGACCGCGGACGGGGCGGGCATCGCCTTCGCCGTCACGTTCGAGGGCGCCGATTACTCCATTGCCAACGCGGTCACGGGCGTCGTCACAGGCCCGCACGGACAGGTGTTCGGCACGGCACCAGCGTCGTGGCGGCTGAAGGTGCCGCAGTTCGTCGGGGCGTTCAGCGAAGGGGACAAGGGTGGCGAGCAGCGCATCGACCTCGCCGATGGGATCGGCGCGGCGTCACGCACGATCTTCCACGAAGCCAGCGACTTCGCGAACGCAGAGCCATTGCTGTTCAACGCACGCTGGAGTCCGGCCGGCGACGAGGTGCTCTATCTCCGGTCCGGACGCCAGGCGAAGATCATGCGCGTGAGTGCTGCGGGCGGGACGCCGGCAGAGGTGAAGGTCGACGGTCAGCCATTCAAGGCCGAGTGGCTGCACGATGGGCGCATCGCGTTCATCACCGTTTCGAACGGGATCGGCAGTGTCCTGAACGTGACCAACGGGACGACGCAGACGGTCCTGCTGTCGATCGAACCGAGCGCGACCTTCACGGATCTCGCTGTGCGGACATACCCCTAGCGCCGCGCTAGTCTGCGCGCGTGATCGCCACACGCCCCTTGGCGCTTGTCGTGCTCCCCGGCTCGCTGCTCTGGAAGCTCATGCTCGTGCTCGCCGGGTCGGCGCTCATCGCGCTCGCGGCACAGGTCCGGATCCCGCTCCCGTTCAGCCCGGTCCCGGTCACCGGCCAGACCTTCGCGGTGCTGCTCGTCGCCGCGGCGCTCGGGCGGCTCGGCCTGTGGAGCGTCATCGCATACCTGATCGAAGGCGCGGCGGGGCTGCCGGTCTTCGCCGGCGGGACGTTCGGCGTCGCGATGATCGTCGGCCCGACCGGCGGCTACCTCATCGGCTTCGCGCTCGCCGCGGCGATCGTCGGCTCTGCCGCGGAGCGCGGCTGGGACCGGCACCTCGCGACGGCGCTCGCGGCGATGCTGCTCGGCGAGGTCGCGATCTACGCCTGCGGGCTCGCGTGGCTCGCGCGGTTTCCGCTGCCGGTGCCGCTCCTCGACGCCGGCCTTGTTCCGTTCATCCCGGGCGATCTGGTGAAGATGGTGCTCGCCGCGCTCGCGCTGCCCGGCGCATGGAAGCTCGTGCGCTCGTGAAGACGACGCAGCTTCGCGACTACGCGATCAAGCCGGGGGAGCTCGATCGATTCGTCGAGCTGTGGCGCACGAAGGTCCGTCCCGCGCGCGAGAAGCAGGGCTTCGTGGTCGAGGGTGCCTGGAAGGTCCCGAGCGAGGAGCACTTCGTCTGGATCGTGAGCTACGACCGCCCCGACGGCTGGGAGGCGGCGAACAAGGCGTACTACGACTCGCCGGAGCGCAAGGCGATGGATCCGGATCCCGCGAGCTTCATCCTCTCGCAGCGCACCGCCTTCATCGACCGGGTCTAGACCCGGCCTTAGTGGTGGACGTCCTCGCCTACGCCGGGGACTGGCTGCATCTGGTCGTCCGCTGGCTGCACGTGACGGCCGCGATCGCGTGGGTCGGCGCGTCCTTCTACTTCATCGCACTCGACCAATCGCTCCGGGCGCCGCGACGTGAGGGCGCCGAGGCCGAGGGTGTCGGCGGCGACGCCTGGGAGATCCACGGCGGGGGCTTCTATCGGATCGAGAAGTACCGCATCGCCCCTCGAACGTTGCCCGCGCCGCTCGCCTGGTTCAAGTGGGAGGCGTACACGACCTGGCTGACCGGGTTCGCGCTCATGGTCCTCCTCTATTACGTGGATCCGTCGCAGTACCTCATCGACCCGAACCGGCCGCACCTCCAGGGCTGGGAGCTGGTGACCGCGAGCCTCGCGATCATCATCTTCGGCTGGCTCGCCTACGACCTCCTGGCGCGCTCGATCGCGAGCGAGCGCGTGCTGACCGTCGCGCTCATTGTCCTCACCGTCGTCATCGCCGCGCTGTCCGGCTACCTGTTCAGCCCGCGGGGCGCGTTCATCCAGGTCGGGGCGACGCTCGGGACGTGGATGGCGGCGAACGTCTTCTTCGTCATCATCCCGGGACAGCGCGCGCTCGTCGCCGCGACGGCCGCAGGCACGGCGCTCGATCCCGGGCCGGGGATCCGCGCGAAGCAGCGCTCAGTGCACAACAACTACCTGACCCTGCCGGTGCTGTTCGCGATGATCAGCCAGCACTTCCCGTTCACGTACGGCCACGACAGCTCGTGGGTCGTGCTGCTCGCGTTCATGGCCCTTGGCGCGCTGGTGCGACACGCCTTCAATCTCCGTCACCAGGGCCGCGACATCCGGCGCACGCTCGCAGTCGCCCTCGCCGGTGGCGTCGCGCTGATCGTCGCGCTCGCGCCGCAGCCACAGGCCGCCGGCCTGACCGCTGCCGACTTCCCGGCGGTGCAGCAGGTGTTCGGTGCCCGCTGCGTGACCTGTCATTCGAGCCATCCGACGAATCCTGGGTTCTCGGTCGCGCCGAAGGGCGTCATGTTCGACACCCAGGCAGAGATCGTGGCGAACGCGCAACGTGCGTACGAGCAGGTGGTGGTCACGAAGGCGATGCCGCTCGGCAACGTCACCGGGATCACCGACGCGGAGCGCGACCTGATCGGCCGGTGGGTCCGGAGCGGCGCGCCCGCGCCCTAGCCGCGCTCCAGCCGGTCGCGCGCGATCGCGAGGAACTCCTCGATCCCGGTCGCGAGCTCGTCATGGCGCGGGCGCCGCAGGCGCGCCTGCAGCACCGGCACGATCTCGGCGCGCGAGCGTCCGTTCACGAACACGACGAATCGGAAGCCGAACGTGCGCTCGTACTCAGCGTTCAGCAGCTCGAGCGTGCGCATCGTCTCGCGATCCGTCGCTCCGGCGTTCTGTTCCGCCGCCGACCGCGCCGATAGCCCGGTGATCGCGCCGATCCGCGGGTGCGCGTTCAGGATGGCGATCCGCTCGGTCTCGCTCAGCTGGCCGATCACAGCGCGGGCGCGGGCGATGATCGCGGCGGGGCCGCCGCCCTCGCCGACGCGCTCGGCAAGGACCGGCGCGCGCTCGAAGGCCTCAGCTACCCCGGTAGGTGACACAGCCGAACGGCGTGACCAGCAGCGGCACGTGGTAATGACCGTCGTCGAGCCGCACCTGCAGCGCGACCTCTTCGAAGAACGGGCCTTTCACCGCGAAGAGCAGACGGTACGAGCCCGCGGCGAGCTCCCGTCCGAGTGCGGTGATCCGGCCATCGTCGTCGGTGTCGCCACGCGCGACGAGCTCGGTCCCGCGATAGAGCGACACGCGCACGCCAGGGACCGGACGTCCGATCGCGGTGTCGAGCACGTGCGTCGAGAGTGAGGCCGTCATGGGCGCGGATGCTAGCCCTATCCTTGCCCCGCTCGTGAAGATGTTGAAGATCGTCGCCGGACCATTCACGTTCCGCGCGAAGCTCGAGGAGGAGCGCGCGCCGAAGACGGTCGCCGCGATCCGCTCGATGCTCCCGTTCAAGAGCAAGCTCGTGCACTGCAAATGGAGCGGCGAGTCCACCTGGGTCCCGATGGGCGACACGAAGGTCGGTGATGCAGGCGGGCTCGCGTTCGAGAACCACACGAGCCACCCCGCGCCGGGCCAGGTGCTCATCTATCCGGGCGGCATCTCAGAGACCGAGATCCTGTTTCCCTATGGCTCGACGCTCTTCTCGAGCAAGGTCGGGCAGCTCGCCGGCAACCACTTCGCGACCGTGATCGAGGGGAACGACAAGCTCGCCGAGATCGGGCGGCTCACGCTGTGGGAAGGCGCGCAAGACTTCACCATCGAGCTCGCGTAGCCGCGTGGACCTCGCGATCCGCGGCGCGATCGTGATCTCCGACGGCGCGGATGCCCGGGACATCCTCATTCGCGATGGCCGGGTGGCGGCCCTCGTCGAACCGGGCGCGTCGGCGGCCGACGAAGAGATCGACGCGACCGGAATGTTCGCGCTGCCGGGGATCGTGGACGCGCACGTGCACTTCAACGACCCTGGGCGCGCCGAGTGGGAGGGCTGGGCGAGCGGCAGCCGTGCCGCCGCGGCCGGCGGCGTGACGACGGTCATCGACATGCCGCTCAACTCGCTTCCGCCCGTGCTCGACGGCGCGTCGTTCGACAGCAAGCGCGCGGCCGGCGAGCGCGCGTCGGTCGTCGACTTCGCGCTCTGGGGCGGGCTGGTCGGCACCGATCCGGCGCCGTTTCGCGAGCTCGCCGATCGCGGCGCGGTCGGCGTGAAAGCGTTCCTCTGCGACAGCGGCGTGCCCGAGTTCCCGGCGCTCGCCGAAGCCGATCTCGAGCCCGCGATGCGCGCGGCGGCGTCGGCCGGCCTGCTCGTCGCGATCCATGCCGAAGACGACGAGGTCATTCGGAACGCCACCGCGAGGGTCCGCGACGGCGGGCGGCGCGATCCTTCCGCGTGGGTCGCGTCGAGGCCGGCGGTGGCCGAGATCCGCGCCGCGACACGGGCCTGTACGGCCGCGCGCAAGAGCGGTGCGCGGCTGCACGTCGTGCATATGTCGTCCGCCGGCGTGCTCGGGGCGATCGGCCTCGCGCGCCAGGCCGGCACGGACGTGACCGTCGAGACCTGCGCCCATTACCTCACGTTCGACGAGACGGACGTCGATGCGCTTGGGCCGCTCCTCAAGTGCGCGCCGCCGATCCGCGATGCCGCGAACCGCGATGCCCTGTGGGAGGCCCTGCTCGGCGGGCGCATCGATCTCGTCGCGTCCGATCATTCGCCCTGTCTCGCGGCGGACAAGGACAAAGGACGAGCCGACATCTTCGCGGCGTGGGGCGGAGTGTCCGGCGTGCAGTCGCTGCTGCCCGCCGTCTTCACCGAGGCGCGCCGCCGCGCGACCGGCATGGACACGCGCAAGGTCGCGGGCTTCGTCGCGTGGCGGCTCGCGGCGAGGCCCGCGGACCGGTTCGGTCTGGGCAGGCGGAAGGGCCGCATCAAGGCCGGCGCCGACGCGGACATCGTGCTGTTCGATCCGGAGCGCGAGTGGGCGCTCGAGCCGAGCGCGGTGCTGACCCGGAGCGGCCTCACGCCGTACGCGGGCCGCCGATTCACCGGGGCCGTCGTGCGCACGCTCGTCCGCGGCCGGACGGTGTACCCCGAGGCGGACCGTGGCGCGGGCGGCCGCTTCGTCGCGGCGGACCGCGCGGCATGAGGATCACCGGCGGCACGGTCCTCTCGATGCGACCGGGCGATGCGCCGGCGGTCCGCGACCTCGCGATCGACGGGCAGCGGATCGTAGCGAACGCCGGAGGCGAGGCGATCGACGCGAGCGGCTGCTACGTGATGCCGGGGCTCGTGCAGACGCACATCCACCTCGTGCAGACGATCTTCCGCGGCCTGGCCGAGGAGCTCTCGCTGCTCGAATGGCTGCGCGACCGCATCTGGCCGCTCGAGGCGGCGCACGACGAAGCGTCGCTCCGGGCGACCGCGCGGCTCGGGCTCCTCGACCTGCTGACCACCGGCACGACGACGATCCTCGACA
The DNA here is from genome assembly GCA_964567235.1 of uncultured Chloroflexota bacterium. GTDB lineage: Bacteria > Chloroflexota > Limnocylindria > P2-11E > P2-11E > UBA4735. The sequence goes on from CAZMLV010000030.1 coordinate 13,086, forward strand.
TGGGCACGACGCACGGCGGCGACGTCATCGCCGAGGAGCTCGTCGGGTCCGGCATCCGTGCGCGGTTCGGCCAGACGATGATGGACGGCGGCGACGGCGTGCCCAAGGGCCTGCGCGAGACGACCGAGGCGTCGCTCGATGCGAGCGCCCGCCTCGCGAAGACGTGGGACGGCGGCGGGGACGGCCGCATCGGCTACGCGTACGCGCCGCGCTTCGCGCTCTCGTGCACGCGCGAGCTGCTCGAGGCGGTCGCGGACATCACGAAGCGGCTCGGCTTGACGATCCACACCCACTCGAACGAGAACGTCGCCGAGCGCGCCTTGATCGAGGGCGCAACCGGGCAGGCTCCGACCGCGTATCTCGACAGCGTTGGGCTCGTGAACGACCGGAGCGTCATCGCGCACGGGGTGAATCTCGACGAGCGCGAGATCGCGATCCTCGCCGATCGCGGCGCCGCCATTACGCACTGCCCGTCGTCGAACCTGAAGCTCGGCAGCGGCATCGCGGATGTCCGCACGCTGCGCGACCGGGGGATCACGGTCGGCGTCGGCGCCGACGGCGCCGCGTGCAACAACCGGCTCGACGGCTTCGACGAGCTGCGGCTCGCCGCGCTCCTGGCCGCATCGCTGCACGGTCCCGGTGCGCTCACGGCGTGGGACATCCTGGCGATGGGCACTCGCGACGGCGCGCGCGCGCTGCGCATGGATGACCGGATCGGGACCCTTGAGGTCGGGAAGCAGGCTGACCTCATCGTCCTCGATCCCTCGAGGCTGGCGGGGCCCGCCGGCGATCCGGCCACGCGGATCGTGTATGGCGGCGGCTCGCGCGCGGTGCGGGACGTGATCGTCGACGGGAAGGTCATCGTCCGGAACTTCGCGCCGCTCACGCTCGACGCCGCCGAGGTGCGCGCTCGAGCGGCCGAGGCCCTTCCTGCGCTCGCTCAGCGCGCCGGCATCTGATCCGCGGACGTGGACGAGGTGATCGTCGCGACGGTCGACAGCGAGCCGGTCGCCGAGCTCATCGCCGGCCGGCTGCGCTCTGAAGGCGTTCCGGCCCGGGTCCGGTTCGACTCGCAGATCGGCGTTCCGCGACAGATCGCGCCCGCGGGTCTCGGCTTCGGACCGGGCGCGTTCCGGGTGGCCGTGTTCGCGCACGATGCAGGCCGCGCGCGCGACATCCTGGCCGATGCTGAGCCGCAGCGGTCCCGGTCGCGGCCGGTGCTCCGCGCGATCGCAACGACCCTCGCGATCCTGCTGCTGCTCTCATTCATCCCCGGGCTCGTGCAGGCCGCCGCCCTGCTCTTCGGTCTCGACCGGTAGGCCTGCCTCCACCCAGGCTGTGAAGCCGCCGATCACATCGGTCGTGTTGGGGAAGCCGAGCTCCTGGAGCCGGACCGCGGCGAGGCTCGACGAGTAGCCTTCGTGACAGACGAGGATGAGCCGGTCCTCATTGCCCGCGAGCGCCGGCTCCTGTGTGCCCGAGGCCGGGTCGACGCGCCACTCGAGGACGTTGAGTGGCGCATGCACCGATCCGGGGATCCGGCCATGGCGCTGACGCAGGTCGCTCGGACGCACATCCACGAGCGTCCATCCCTCGCGCACCCGAACGGCTGCCTGCTCGGGCGTGACCCGACGCAGCCGTGCTTGTGCGGCGGCGAGCACATCGTTGATCGTGCGGCGCGGCATCGATGCCATGGTCTACCTACAATCCCGGCCGGGTGCGCTGAGCGGCTGCGAGCTCACGTCAGGGGAGGTTCGAATGCTCCGTCGGACCACGTTCGCCATCATCGCGATCATCGGGCTCACGTCACTCGGTCCGTCCCCGCTCGCCAGCGGGGGATCCATCCCGCAGGGGACCCAAACGAACGCGGCCTACGAAAGCAGCGGCTCGGGTGTGACCGCGGTCTTTGCCACGACGCAGAGGGTGAGCTGCTACACGCCGATCGCGCCGTACGCCGGCAACATCGGTCCGAACGATGGCTATACGGGCGAGTCGGTGTGTCCCGGCGCGACGACCGGAGAGGACCTCGGACCGTACCCGACACAGGCCGGTGCGAACCCGGGGTACCCGGCGGCCTCGCCGATGCTGGTCAAGGACCACTCCGAGTCGGACATCCGCGTCGACCCGCTCAACGCCTCGCACGTCATCGGGACGTCCAAGTGGTTCGTGAGTGCCGAGGGGTACGACCACCTCCTCGGCTTCTATGAATCGTTCGACGGCGGCGCGAGCTGGCCGGTGCAGGGACACATCCCCGGTTACGAAGGCTGGACCGACAACACCGACCCGGTGGGCGCGTTCGACCGGTACGGCAACTTCTACGTCCTGGATCTGCCGTACCAGTTCTTTTACAACGCCGACGGCAGTCACAACTTCGCGATCAACCCGAACAAGGAGCCGAACCCGAGCGTGCCGGCCGAGGTGATCTCGGTGGCCGTCCGGCCGCACGGTGCGAGCACCGCGACGGATTGGCTCGTCACACACAACGGCCAGCCGGACATCGTCGCGGCGTACCCGAACAAGGGCAACGAACCGGATAAGCAGTGGATCACCATCGACCGGAACCCGACGAGTCCGTTCGTGGATCGGATCTACGCGATGTGGGTCGACTTTACCGGCTGCTGCACGCCGCACCCGGTCGTGTCGTGGGCCACCGCGCTCTCCAACGGCACGCATACCGATTGGTCCCCGCCGGTCGCGCTCCCCGAGGGTCCCGCGATGCCGCAGGGCGCGACATACCTGCTGCCCCACGTGGCTCCGGACGGCTCGCTCTGGACGACCCTCACGAACGGCGGTCCGGCGCACCAGTACGCCTCGGACAAGATCATCATCGACCGCTCGAACGATGGGGGCGCCACGTGGACGATCGCTGGTGTCGTTGCCGACAAGACCGTTGCTCCGCCGGCGCGCTACCCGAACACCACGTTCCGCGAGGGCATCCTCAACAGCTTCGCTGTCGGGCCGATGCCCGTCGCCGGCCATTACCCGCTGTACGTCACCTACGAGGACGCGGGCGAAGGTCTGACGAGCGTGCTCCTGACCGCCTCGTATGACGGCGGCGTCACCTGGTCCGATCCCATTCGAGTGAACGACAATGCCGCTCCTGCCGACGCCTTGCAGCCGACCGTCGCCACCGCGGCGAGCGGCACCGTTGGCGTCGCGTTCTACGACCGGCGACTGGCCTGCCCGACGCCAGGCAGTGAGGCCACGGCGGCCGGTATCGGACTCGACCAAACGAACCCGAACTACGCCGCGACGCCGCCCTACGGCGCGGCGAACTACTGCATGAACGCGAGCGTCCAGTTCTACGCGGCCGACCTCACGCCGAAGGGACACAACATCCGCCTCAGCGCGCACACGTTCGATCCGCAGCTGAACGCACCGCACACCGGCTGCCCGGCGTGCCTCCAAACGTTCTTCGGTGACTACTTTGGGTTCGACACCGCCGGCACGATCGCGTTCTTCACATTCGCATCGACGTACGACGACGGTTCGAACCCGCAGCATTACCAGCAGCAGGTCGTCGCCTCGCTCACGATCCCGTGATCGCGGTCGCGGGGGGGCGCCCGGCGCGGGCGACCCCCGCCCATAATAAGCGCCCGGGGGGGTCGGGGCCCAAGACCCCCCCCCC
>CAZMLV010000031.1:0-1329 GCA_964567235.1 uncultured Chloroflexota bacterium
GCCGGACACGGGCTCCACGCCCGTCAGCGGCGCGATCACCGTCGGCGCGTCGAGCATCACCGACGCCAGCGGAGTCGCGTCCGCGACGTACGCCATCGACGGCGGTGCGGCCGTCGCAGGAGGTGAAGCTGTCGGTGACCGGCACGGGAAGCGCCGACAAGCAGCAGGTCCAGCGCATGCTGACATTGGTGCTGGCGCTCGACGAGGCGATCACCCAGGACAACATCGCCGATGCGGTCGCGATCGCCCTCGCGCATGTCCAGCGCGCGCGCTTCGGCGCCGCCGTCGCGCTCGCGTCCACGTGATCGGATCGGTTCGCGGGAAGATCCTCGCGCGCGGCCCCGATCACGTCGTCGTCGAGACCGCGGGCGTCGGCTACAAGGTCTTCGTGCCCCGGCATCCCCCCGGGGACGACGCGCTGCTCCACACCCACCAGGTCGTGCGCGAGGACGGGCAATTCCTGTTCGGGTTCGAGACCCGCGAGGAGCTGGCGCTGTTCGAGCTGATCATCGGTGTCTCGGGCGTCGGCCCGCGTGCCGCGCTCGCGATCCTCTCGGTCGCGCGGCCGGCGGACGTCGCCGCGGCGATCGCCGCCGGTGACACCGCGACGCTGGCCAAGGCGCCTGGTGTGGGGAAGAAGACCGCCGAGCGCCTCATCGTGGACCTGCGCTCGAAGGTCGGCCGCGTCGCCGTTGGGCCCACCGGCGGCGAGCTCGCCTCCCCCGACGAAGCGATAGCCGCTCTCCGGGCGCTCGGCTATACCCTCGCCGAGGCCGAGCAGGCTCTCCGTGGCGTGCCGCCCGCCGGAAAGGCGTCGACCGAGGAGCGTCTGGCCTCGGCCCTCCGGGGCCGTTGAGCTGGAGAAAGGAGTTGGGACCGTGACGTTCTGGCGCGCAGACGATGGCCAGGGCCTTGTCGAATATGCACTCATCATCGCCGTCATCGCCATCGCCGTGATCGTGGCGATGCTCTTCTTCCGCGATCAGCTCTCGAACCTCTTCTCGAATATCAGTAACAACCTCACGTAGGAGTACCGGCCCATCAGCCGGTTGGCGTAGTACGGCGCTAGTACTGAAGGACGCCTAGCGGCGTCGTGCCCAGGCGATTAGGAAGTACGGGGAGAAAGGGGCCGATCCGGGGACGCGGGAAGGAGCGTTTCCGTGCCATTCTGGCGCGACGACGAAGGCCAGGGCCTCGTCGAATATGCACTCATCATCGTCGTCATCGCCATCGCCGTGATCGTGGCGATGATCTTCCTCAGGAGCCAGCTGCAGAACCAGTTCTCGAACATCGGCAACAACCTCACGTAGCACGCGACCCGGCCGGCCC
>CAZMLV010000031.1:1429-3005 GCA_964567235.1 uncultured Chloroflexota bacterium
TGTGCCGCTCGAGCCGTGAAGGTGGGGCGACGACCCACCTTTTTTGTCGCCGGAAACGGCCGAGCAAGATGATGAAGGGGAGAGCGTGCCATGAACCGAGAACTCGTGACCGGTCTCGCGCAGCTCTCCGCCGAGAAGGGCCTCCCCAAGGAGGTCGTGAGCGACATCATCGCCCGGGCGATCAAGCGGGCGTACGGCGCCGAAGAGAACATCGACGTGAAGGTCGACGTCCAGACCGGCGCGTTCAAGGTCTTCCTCCTCAAGACCGTCGTCGACAAGGTCGAGGACCCGAAGCTCCAGATCCAGATCGACGCCGCGCGCCGGATGAAGCCGGACGTCGCCCTCGGCGACACGATCCCGCTCGAGGAGTCGGCCGCGGCGCTGGGCCGGATCGGCGCGCAGACCGCGAAGCAGGTCATCCAGCAGTCGCTGCGTGAGGCCGAGCGCGAGCAGGTCTACGCCGAGTACGCGGATCGCGAAGGCGACATCATCAACGGCCAGATCGAACGGTTCGAAGCCGGCGCCGCGATCTTCGAGCTCGGCAAGGCGAAGGCGATCCTGCCGCGCAGCGAGCAGGCGCCGCACGAGCGCTACTTCGTCGGGCAGCACCGGAAGGTGCTCGTCCTCGAGGTGCGCCGGTCGATCCACGGCCCGCAGATCATCGTGAGCCGCGCGCACCGTGGCCTCGTGAAGCGGCTGTTCGAGCTCGAGGTGCCGGAGATCTATCACGGACAGGTGGAGATCACGGGCATCGCGCGCGAGGCGGGCTCGCGGACGAAGATCGCCGTGCGCTCGCGCCAGCCCGGACTCGATCCGGTCGGCGCGTGCGTCGGCCAGCGTGGCCTCCGCGTCCAGGCGATCAGCAACGAGCTGGGCGGCGAGCGGGTCGAGGTCATCCAGTACGACGAGAAGGCCGAGGAGTTCGTGAAGAACGCACTCTCGCCTTCCCCGGTCATCCGCGTCGACATCGTGGTCGATGAGAAGACCGCGTACGTCGTGGTGCCGGACCGCTACCTGTCGCTCGCGATCGGCAAGGAAGGGCAGAACGCGCGGCTCGCCGCGAAGCTCACCGGCTGGCGGATCGACATCCGCAGCGAGTCCGAGGTCCGTGCGGAGGCCGAGCCCGAGCCGGAGCCCGAGCCCGTGATCGTCGAGGCCGAGGACAGGGCACCGGCGGTCGAGGAGGACCAGGAGGCGATCCGCCACGATCTCGTCGCCGAGGTCGAGGCGGAGTCGCTGGCCGCGGACGAGGACGAGCTCGAGGACGAGGACCGCGCCCTGCTCGGCGGCAAGAAGAAGAAGGATCGTCGCTAGGGCCGTCCCGCAGCGGACCTGCGTGGCGTGCCGTCAGGTCAAGGCGAAGCGCGATCTCATCCGGGTCGTCCGGGCCGCGGACGGCACGCTTTCGGTGGACCTTCGGGGCAAGTCACCGGGGCGCGGAGCGTATCTCTGCCCCGATGACGCGTGCCTCGCGCGCGGCATCGACGATGGCTCGCTCGGGCGGGCCCTCGCACTGACGATCGACGAGGCGACGAAGCAACGGCTGCGAGATGAGCTCGCCGCCGGAGCGGTACAA
>CAZMLV010000031.1:3105-8706 GCA_964567235.1 uncultured Chloroflexota bacterium
GGGCACGTCGACCACGGCAAGACGAGCCTGCTCGACGCGATCCGCGAGACCAACGTGACCGCGCGCGAGGCGGGCGGGATCACCCAGCACATCGGGGCCTACCAGATCGAGCACTCGGGCCGGAAGGTCACGTTCCTCGATACGCCGGGCCACGAGGCGTTCACCGCGATGCGCGCCCGCGGCGCACAGGTCGCCGACGTCGCGATCCTCGTGGTCGCGGCGGACGACGGCGTGCAGCCGCAGACGATCGAGGCGATCTCGCACCTCAAGGCCGCCGACGTCCCGATGGTCGTCGCGCTCAACAAGATCGACAAGGCCGATGCGAACCCGGACCACGTGAAGGGCCAGCTCGCCGAGCACGGCGTCACCGTCGAGGAGTACGGCGGCGACACACCGATCGTCCCGGTGTCGGCGCGCACGAAACAGGGGCTGCAGGACCTGATCGACGTGGTGCTGCTCGTGGCGGATGTCGCCGATCTCAAGGCGAACCCCGATCGACCGGCCGTCGGCCGGGTCATCGAGGCGCACATGGACAAGAGCCGCGGACCGATCGCGACGGTCCTCGTGCAGACCGGCACGCTCGAGCGCGGCGACCTCATCGTCGTCGGGAAGCAGTTCGGCAAGGTCCGCGCGATGACCGACGACAAGGGCAAGAATGTCGGCCGCGCCGAGCCGTCCCGCCCGGTGCTGATCCTCGGCCTTCCGGATGTGCCCGAGGCGGGTGACGTCCTCCGGGCCGTCGCCGATGAGAAGACCGGAAAGGCGCTCGCGGACCGCAATGCGCGCGAGCGTGCCGCGGCCGCCGGGGGCGAGCGTCCCGCGACGCTCGACGAGATGTTCGCGCAGGTCAAGGAGGGCAAGGCCAAGGAGCTGAAGCTCGTCCTCAAGGCGGACGTGCAGGGCTCGCTCGAGGCGATCAAGGGCGCCCTCGCGAAGGTCCCGCAGGACGAGGTCGCGCTCGTCGTCATCCACGATGCCGTCGGCGACATCAGCGAGTCCGACGTGACGCTCGCGGCCGCATCGGGCGCGGTCGTCATCGGGTTCAACAACAAGATCGACGTCCCGGCCAAGCGCGCGGCCGAGCAGACGAAGGTCGACGTCCGTCAATACAAGGTCATCTACGAGCTGCTGGACGACATGCAGAAGGCGCTCACGGGCATGCTCGAACCGGAGATGGTCGAGAGCGTGCTCGGGCACGCCGAGGTCCGCCAGATCTTCACCGCCAACAAGACGACCATCGCGGGCTGCATGGTGTCCGACGGCGTCATCCGCCGCGGCGCGCAGGCCCGGCTGCTCCGGGGGCAGGAGCCGGCTTGGGAAGGGACCATCGCGACGCTCCGCCGGGTCAAGGACGACGTGCGCGAGGTCGCGGCCGGGCTCGAGTGCGGCATCGTGCTCGACGGCCACAACGACGTGCAGGTCGGCGACATCATCGAGGCGTTCGTCGTCCAAGCGAAGCCGCGCTAGCCATGGCGTACCGGCGCGCGGATCGGGTCAATGCCTTGCTGCAGCGTGAGCTCGCCACGCTGATCAGCGAGGAGCTGCGCGACCCGCGCATCGCGTTCCCGACCGTGACGAGCGTCGAGACCACCGCGGACCTCAAGACGGCGAAGGTCTTCGTGAGCGTGCTCGGCGACGCCGACGCCGTGGCGAGCACGATGCAGGCGCTGAACGAGGCTCGGCCATTCATCCGCCGCGAGGTGGGGGAGCGGACGGACCTCCGGTTCGTGCCGCAGATCGAGTTCGTGTCCGATACCTCCGCCGCGAGGGCCGCGCGCATCTCGCAGCTGCTCCGCGAAGCGACGCGGGATCGATGAAGGCGGTCGTCGACGCGCTCCGCACGGCCGGTCGCATCGCGCTCGTCTCGCACCGCGATCCCGATCCGGACACCATCGGCTCGTCGCTGGCCCTCGGCCTCGCGCTCGAGCGGATGGGGAAGCAGGTCTCGTGGCACTGTGCCGATCCGGTCCCCGAGGCCATCCGCTTTCTCGGCTCCGCGGGCCGCGTGACCCAGGCGCCACCGCCGAGCGATGTCGACCTCATCGTCTGCCTCGACTTCGGCGAGCCCGAGCGGGCCAAGTTCGCGCTGCCGGCTGGGCCGAAGATCGCGGACATCGACCATCACGCCACGAACACCGCGTTCGGGGACGCGAACTTCGTCGACGTGACGAGCGCCGCGACCGGAGAGATGGTCGGCCGCGTGATCGACGCGCTCGGGGTGGGCTGGACGCCGGACATGGCGACGGCCGCGCTGATCGCGATCATGACCGACACCGGTTCGTTCCAGTTCCCGAACACCGACACGCGCGCGCTCGAGCGGGCCGCGATGCTGCGCGGCGCCGGCGCGGACCTGCAGTCGATCACGTACAACGTCTTCCGCAACAAGCGGTTCGAGGCCCTCAAGCTCTGGGGGTTCGCGTTCTCGCGTCTGGTCCGCGAATCGGACGGGCTGCTCGTGTGGACCTGGATCGAGAGCGACGACCTCGCCCACGCCGGCGCGCTCGAGGAGGACCTCTCCGGTCTCGTGGAGCAGATCGCCCGGAGCAAGGGCATGCGGCTCGCGCTGCTGTTCAGCGGCACGACCGGTCCGGTGAAGGTCTCGTGCCGCACGTCGGCCTCGGCCCCGTCCGTCGACGCGGCCGCGCTCATGGCGGCCTTCGGCGGCGGCGGGCATGTCCGCGCGGCCGGTGCGCTCATCCCCGGCAGCGACCACGCGGCGATCCGCGAGCGAGTGCTCGCCGCGGCGCGCGAGGCGCTCGACCGCGCTCGACAGCCCGCATGACCGTGACCCCGTCCGGGGTCCTGCCGATCGACAAGCCGCTGGGCTGGACCTCGTTCGACGTCGTCGCCGTCGCTCGGCGGTCGCTCGGCGCGAAACGAGTCGGCCATGGCGGCACGCTCGACCCGCTCGCGACCGGCGTGCTGCCGCTGCTCGTCGGCCGCGCGACGAAGTTCGCCGACCGGCTGCACACCGCATCCAAGGTCTACGGGGCGCTGGTCACGTTCGGACGGGAGACCGCGACCGATGACCGCGAGGGGGCCGCGACGCGCCAGGCGGAGGTGCCGGCCCTGTCACGCGACGAGCTCGACGCGATGCTCGGATCGTTCCGCGGCCCGCAGGCGCAGGTCCCACCGGCGTACGCGGCCGTGAAGGTGGATGGCCGGCGCGCGTACGCGCGCGCGCGGAGTGGCGAGACCCTCGAGCTCGCGGCCCGGACCGTCATCGTGGAGCGCCTCGCGATCGCGACGTGGGAGCCGCCGGACCTGCGCCTGCTCGTCGTCTGCTCGACCGGGACGTACATCCGTTCGCTTGCCCGGGATATCGGCCGGGCGACCGGGTCTGCCGCGCACCTCGGCGGCCTGCGCCGGCTGGCGGTCGGCGCGCTCACCATCGATGACGCACAGAGCGTCGAGCTGCTTCGCGGCACGCCCGATGCGGCGCACCTCATCGACGCGGACGACCGTATCCTCCCCCTGGCGGAGCGGTTCCGCGAGGCACCGGCCGCAGAGCTCATGGCGACGTGGGGGCGATCCGAATGATCATCCGGGGCGCGGAACGAACCGCCCGCTGGCTGCTCGAAGCGTGGCGCGGACTCTCGCTCGACGCGAGGGTCGTGGGGACCGTCGCGGTCGGGAACTGGCTGCTGCTCTTCGCGAACCACACAACGGTCGCGGCGACGAGCGATCAGACGCTCTGGCGACTCTTCCCCGGTATCGGCGGCCCCATCTTCCTCGCTGTCGCGGGAGCAGTCGCGTTCAGCTATCCGTTCCGCGACCGCCGGCAGGGGGCATCGTTCACCCCGCGCGGTCGCTGGCTGCACCTGGCGGTCATCCTTGCCGTCTTCGTGGTCGTTCCGACCATCGCGTCGATCGTGCTGCGTGAGACCGGCAAGCCGTACACGTACATCCACGACGGCGCGCTGATGATCGAGGAGGCCGCGCGCAAGCTGCTGGGCGGTCACAACCCGTACGCGACCGACTATCTGGACACGCCGCTCTACTACTGGCCGATGGTGAACAACCCCGCGCTCTACCACCTCACGTACTTCCCGTTCCTGTTCCTCATCACGGTGCCGTTCGTGTGGGCGTTCGATCACCTCGGCGTCTTCTGGGACCAGCGCTATCTGTACCTGCCGGCGTTCGTGGCGACCCTCGCGGTCCTCCCGCTGCTCGTGAAGCGGACCCATCACCGGATCGCGCTCGCGGCACTCGTCGGCCTCAACCCACAGCTGTTCCCGTTCGTCGTCGAGGGACGCAACGACTTCTTCGTGCTCTTCTTCCTGTTCGCCGGGATCGCGCTCCTCCAGCGTGAGCGCCGGTCCTGGGCCTCGCTCGCGATCGCGGCCGCCGCCGCGGCGAAGCTGCACGCGCTCTTCCTGCTGCCGTTCCTCGCGGTCTATCTCGTCGCGACGCGCAAGCCGAAGACCATCGGCCAGGCGGCGCGAGCGCTGGCGCCGGCGATCCCCGCTGCCGTGTTCCTCGCGATCACGTTCGTGCCGTTCCTGGTGAACGACTGGGGCGCGTTCTACGACGACGTCGTCCGCTACAACGCCGGCGGCGCAGCATGGACGTACCCGATCTCGGGGATGGGCTTCTCCGCGTTCCTGCTCTGGCTCGGGGCCATCGAGTACCGGCAGGCCGACTTCCCGTTCGCCGCGATCGAGCTCGCCGTCGCGACGCCGATCGCCCTGTACACGCTCTACCGGCTCTGGCGCCTGCCGACGATCGCGCTGATGCTCACTGGCTATGCCCTGACCCTGCTCGCGTTCCTGTTCTTCGGCCGCTACTTCCAGGGCAACTACCTCGGCTACATCCTGGCCGTCGCGTCGCCCGTCCCGCTGCTGATCCGCGAGGCCCGGCCGGTCCGGCGTCCGAAGCGCCGCCGGGCGATCGCCGCCCGTGCGACGCCGCCCGCCACCGCGACGGCGACGATCGGCCTGGTGACCGGGGCGGCCGAGGCGCGGAGCGTCGAATAGTCCTCCACGACTTCACCGGATGGCCAAAGGGTCCGTTGCACCTCGCGGTCGGCGTCTTCGATGGGGTCCATCTCGGGCACCAGGCGCTCATCCGGGGCCTGGTCGGCGGCGCGCAGGCCGCGGGCGCGACGCCGGTCGCGGCCACGTTCGATCCGCTGCCGGCCCAGGTGCTCGCGCAGGATCCGCCGCAGTCGACCCTCGCCGACGCGCCGGAGCGCGCCGCGCTCCTCGAGCACGCGGGCGCTCGGGCGGTGATCGTCTTCACGTTCGACAAGGCCTTCTCGCAGCAATCCGCTGAGGCGTTCATCAAGCGCGTGACGAGCGCCGGCGACGTCCAGCGGATCGTCGTCGGGCCGGACTTCCAGTTCGGCCACGGCCGTGAGGGCGCGGTCCCGGCGCTCCGGACGCTCGGCGAGCGGTACGGCTTCGCCGTGACGGTCGTGGAGCCCATCGCGCTCGGCGGCGCCGTCGTGAGCTCCACCCGGATCCGGCAGGCGCTGCGCGAAGGTGATCTCGATACCGCGCAGGCGCTGCTCGGCCGGCCCTATTCGGTGACCGGCACGATCGTGCGCGGGGAGCAGCGTGGCCGCGCGCTCGGCTTCCCGACGATCAACGTCGCACCGCC
>CAZMLV010000031.1:8806-13476 GCA_964567235.1 uncultured Chloroflexota bacterium
GTCGCGCGGCGGGGCGATGCCCGGGTGCCGGCTGTACGTCGTGAGCGAGGTCCCGGCCGAGCCGGACGCGATCTCGATCTTCGAGGTGTGGGACGACAAGGCCGCGCATGACGCGTCGCTCCAGCTCGAGAGCGTGCGCTCGGTCATCGCGAAGGGCCGTCCGCTCATCGCGGGGATGGGCGAGTCGGCCGAGCTACGCCCCGTCGGCGGGCAGGGCCTGGACTGACCGGGCCGGGGTATCCAGGTAGCGCTCCGCGTGACCGAGCGGGCTGAACAGCCGGAAGTAGAGCGGGATAAGGAACGTCAGGACGCCGACGACCGCGTAGACCAGCTGCACGTCGTGCGTCCGCTCGACCGCGAATCCGCCGCCGATCGCGCCGATCGGGTTCGCCGACCACGCGAGGACCATCGCGATCGTGATGATCCGGCCGAGCATCTGGTTTGGGACGATCGCCTGCCGGAGGCTGCCGGTGTTGATGTTGAACATCGTCCCGAGTCCCGAGGAGAGGCCCCAGCACGCGACCGCGACGAGGTACGTGGGCGCGTACGCCAAGCCGATCGTGAGCAATCCCGAGGCCATCAGCGCGCCGAGCGCGACGTTCCCGAAGCTCCATCGCTTGCGTAGCGGGCCTGCCGCGAGCGAGAACAGCACCACGCCGACCCCGCCGGCGGCGAACAGCAGCCCGATCTCCGAGTCCGTCGCCGCGTAGCGCTCCTTCGCGAGCAGCACGAGCTGCGCGAAGGCGGTCACCGAGACGAGATTGACCAGCGCCATCATCGCGGAGATGTTCCGCAGCACCGGGTGACGAAGCACGTAGCGGAGTCCCTCGACGATGTCCTGGCGGATCGTCGTCGCTCGTCGCGCGAGCGGCGCGTTGAACGGCCTGCGGATCAGCGACAGCGCGACCGCCGAGACCACGAACGTGGCGGCATCGACGACGAGCAGCTGGTCCACCGGCAGCACGACGAGCAGCGCGCCGGCGACGAGCGGCCCGAGCACGCTCGCCCCCGCGAAGGTGGCCTGGATCCGTCCGTTCGCCGTCACGAGGTCGGCCTGCTCGACCAGGCTCGGGATCGCGCCGAACGCAGCGGCCTCGAAGAAGATCCCGAGCGTGGACGTGACGAAGACCACCGCGAGGATCCACCACACGCTGAGCACGCCGGCGACGGCGGCGACTGGCACCGATCCGACCGCGGCCATGTTCAGGACGTCGGTCACGATCATCAGCCGCCGCCGGTCGGTGCGATCGGTCCACGCGCCGATGAGTAGGCCGAACAGGAGGTGGGGGACGGTGAACAGCGCGGCGCTCGCGGCCAGGTAGATCGCCGAGCCGGTGAGCTTGAAGACGAGCAGCGGGATCGCGAACTGCGTGAACGACGAGCCGAACGCGGAGATGGTCTCGCCGATCCAGAAGCGCCAGAAGTCGCGGTTCACGCGGACGATGCTACTGACGCAGATCGCCGATATCGGCGCCCCCGAGGTGGAGTGTGCCCGAGGACACGGTCGCGAGATCGAGCGTGCTTCCCCCGGCGAGCCGGACGGTGTCGGTGATCGTCACGCCGAACGGCCGGGCGGCCGGCTCGTAGCTGACGACCGTCGTGGGGCCGCCGACCGGCAGGTCGTAGGTGCCCGACGCGGCGGTGTTGCTGTACCGGACGACGCGATCAGGCAGGTAGTAGCTCGCGACGAGCACCTCCGCCGCGGCTAGGACGATCGTGCTCCGCGGCGCGTGGTCGCGGATCCACGCGGTCTTCTCGTCGGTGGCCCGGTCGTGGGCGACGAGGGACGCGCGAGAGAACACCGGATGGTCGCCGGCGACGAACAGCGCTCCCATGACGACGGCGTTCGCGAGCACGACGCCCGCGAGGATCCGAACGCTGACCGGGACCCGCCCGAGGAGCCACGCGAGGAGCACGTAGATCCCGGGGACGATCGAGAGCACGAAGCCCCACTCGCCGATGTGGACGAACAGGTAGAAGAGGAGCGCCGGCCCGAGCCACAGGGCGAAGAACGCGGCCTCGCCGTCGTCGGGAAGGCGCTGCCCGCGCAGCCGGGCGAGCCCGCGGGAGAGCCCGAGGATCACCAGCCCGACGGTCAGCAGCAGTCCGGCCCAGAACAGCGAGTCACCGACCAGGACGATGTTGAGCGCGAGCGATCGCTCGGCGTTCGCGCTGATGCCGCTCACGCCGGTCAGCTGGCCGAGCGCACGGGTCACGTACGCGACGACGCCGTCCGAGAGGAGCGCCGTCGGCACGAACCACAGCAAGCAGCCGGCTCCGAACGCCACGATCGCGCGGAGGCGCGTGCCACCGGCCGCCGGCCAGAGGGTCCAGAGCCACAACGGGAAGAGGAACAGCAGCAGGTCCTGGCGGAAGCCGCCGAGCGCGCCGAAGACGAGCGAGGTCAGGACGACCCGGCGTCCATCCCCGCCACGCGCGTCTCGGAACGCGAGCGCGAGCCCGGCGCTGATCGGCGCGAGCAGCATGTACGGCATCGCGACCTCACCGTGGAGCCACACGAGGGGATCGGCCGCGAACGCGATCGCGAGCGCGAGGGAGAGCGCCGGCCCCGCGAACCGGCGGCACAGCAGGTAGACCGCAGCGGCCGCGATCCCGCTCGCGACGACGCTGACCGCGCCGAGCGCGTGGTCGCTGTCCAGGCCGAGCAGCCGACCGAGCTCCGCGGTGCCGACGTAGAAGATGTAGCCCGGTGGATGGGGGCGCATCTGCGCGAGCACATCGCCGACGTGGAAGCCCTGCTCGAGCGAGCGCGCGTAGAGGACGGAGTCCCATTCCCAGAGACGGTCGGCCACGAAGGGGAGGCGCGTGAGCGCGGTGACGACGCCGAGCAGCGTCGCAATGAGACCGTCGCGCATCCGGAGGCAGTGTACGTGGCCGATATGCTCCCGCTGTGCGTCCTCGCATCAGCCTCGTCGTGCCGATGTTCAACGAGGAAGAGAACATCGAGCACGCGCTGCGAGTGGCGACCGACGCGCTCGAGCAGTTCACCGATGGCCACGAGATCGTCGTCGTCGACGACGCGTCGACCGATCGCTCGCCAGAGATCCTCCGCGGCCTCGCCCAGCGGGATCCGCGGATCCGGATCATCCGGCACGAGCGCAATCAGAAGCTCGGAGGCACCCTGCGCGACGGCTTCGCGGCCGCGCGCATGGAGCTCGTCCTGTACATGGACGCGGACCTCCCGTTCGATCCGCGCGAGATCGGCCGCGCGATCAGCGCGATGGACGTCACGCGCGCCGACATGATCGCGGCGTACCGGTACGACCGAACAGGCGAGGGCTTGCGCCGGGCCATCTACTCCTACGTGTACAACGGCCTGATCGGCGTGCTCTTCGGCTGGCCGCACCGCGACATCAACTTCGCGTTCAAGCTCATGAAGCGGGAGATCCTGGAGGCCGTCGAGCTCCGGTCGGAGGGCTCGCTCATCAGCGCCGAGCTCATCACGAAGGCGAAGAACCTCGGCTTCACGGTCCAGCAGATCGGGCTCGACTACTTCCCGCGGACGAGGGGCCGGTCGACACTCTCGTCGGTCGGGGTGATCCTGACGATGCTGCGCGAGCTCGTTTCGCTCTATCCGGAGATGCGCCATCCCCGCAAACAGGGGCCCAAACGGGCCTCGGGCACTGCCCGGACCGGGGACGGACCGAGCGGTTTTCCGGTAGACTGACGACAGAAATAGAGATCTAAGAGATCTAGGAAAGGACAACGGGTGCCGCTCGCAGAAGCCGCTCCAGTCAAGAGTGAGGTCATCAAGGCGAACCGCCAGCACGAGACGGACACCGGGTCACCGGAAGTCCAGATCGCGCTCCTCACCGAGCGGATCAAGCACCTGACCGAGCATCTCCGCACAGCCGCGCACGACAATCACAGTCGGCGCGGATTGCTGATGATGGTCGGCCAGCGCAGGCGGCTGCTCGCATACCTTCACCGCAAGAGCCCCGAGCGCTATCAGGAGATCATCGGACGACTCGGACTCCGTCGGTAAGGACCCTCGCGGCACCCTAGGACAGCACATTGGCAGTCACACGCTCACAGGCGACGATCAACGACAAGCCCCTGACCTTCGAGACCGGCAAGTACGCGCGCCAGGCCGGCGGCGCGGTCACCGTTCGCTATGGCGACACCCTCGTGTTCGCCGCGGGCACTGTCGCGAAGACGACCCGTCCGGGCATCGACTTCTTCCCGCTCACGGTCGACTTCGAGGAGCGCCTCTACGCCGCGGGCAAGATCCCCGGCTCGTTCCCGCGCCGTGAGGGCCGTCCGTCGGAGGAAGGCATCCTCACCGCGCGGCTCACGGACCGGCCGATCCGGCCCCTCTGGCCGAAGGGCTTCAAGAACGACGTGCAGGTCGTCGTGTCGGCGTGGTCGAGCGACCAGGAGAACGACTACGACGTCCTCGCGGTGAACGCCGCGTCGGCCGCGCTCCACATCTCGAACGCCCCGTTCGAAGGTCCGCTCGGCTGCGTCCGGGTCGGCA
Source organism: uncultured Chloroflexota bacterium (assembly GCA_964567235.1). GTDB lineage: Bacteria > Chloroflexota > Limnocylindria > P2-11E > P2-11E > UBA4735. The sequence goes on from CAZMLV010000031.1 coordinate 13,305, forward strand.
CCGTTGACGGCAAGCTCACGTTGAATCCGACGATCGAGCAGATGCTCACGAGCGAGCTCGACCTCGTGGTCGCCGGCACGAAGGACTCGATCATGATGGTCGAGGCCGGCGCACAGCAGATCTCCGAGGACAAGCTGATCGAGGCCCTCGGCCTCGCCCAGCAGGGCATCGC
>CAZMLV010000031.1:13576-16175 GCA_964567235.1 uncultured Chloroflexota bacterium
CCGGTCGACACGAAGCGCTTCATGCATCACTACAACTTCCCGCCGTACTCGGTCGGCGAGGTCCGGATGATGCGCGGCGCCGGGCGGCGTGAGATCGGCCACGGCGCGCTCGTCGAGCGGGCGATCCTCGCGGTCATCCCGACGAAGGAAGAGTTCCCGTACACGATCCGCATCGTGAGCGAGACGCTCGAGTCGAACGGCTCGTCGTCGATGGCCTCGACGTGCGGCTCGACGCTCGCCCTGATGGACTGCGGCGTGCCGATCAAGACGATGATCGGCGGCATCGCCATGGGCCTCGTGCTCCAGGATGGCAAGCACACGGTCCTCACCGACATCCAGGGCCTCGAGGATCACTACGGCGACATGGACTTCAAGGTATGCGGCTCGGACCAGGGCATCACCTCGCTCCAGATGGACATCAAGGTCAAGGGCATCACCCTCGAGATCATGCGCGAGGCGCTCGCGCAGGCCCGCGAGGCGCGGCTCTTCATCCTCGGCGAGATGCGGCAGGTCATCGACAAGCCGCGCGCCGAGCTCAACAAGTTCGCCCCGCGCATCGACACCGTGAAGATCAACCCGGACAAGATCCGCGACATCATCGGGCCCGGTGGCAAGATGATCCGCGCGATCCAGTCGGAGTCGGGGACGAACATCGAGGTCGAGGACGACGGCACCATCCGTATCACCGGCGCGAAGCCCGAGGGCCGCGAGAAGGCTCGCGCGATGATCGAGGGACTCACCAAGGAGCCCGAGGTCGGCGAGGTCTACGAGGGCAAGATCACCCGGATCATGTCGATCGGGGCGTTCGTCGAGTACCTCCCCGGCAAGGAGGGTCTCGTGCGTGTCTCCGAGATCTCGAACGAGCGCGTGAACAACATCGAGGACGCCGTGAAGATCGGCGACCACGTGAAGGTCAAGGTCGCCGAGGTGGACCGGCAGGGCCGGGTGAACCTCTCGATCCGCGCCGTCAACGAGGACCCCGCCGAGTTCGACCGCCGCTCGCGCGAGCAGCGCGCGCGGTTCGCCGAGCGCGGCCCGGGCGATGGCGACCGCGGTGGCTTCCGCCCCGGTGGCGGAGGCGGGTTCCGCCGGAGCGGCCCGCCGAGGGGTTAGCCCGCTCTGAACGCGGTCATCGTCACCGCGGACGACCTGGGCATCTCGCCCGGGGTCACGCGAGGCGTGCTCGAAGCGCACCGCAACGGCGTGGTGCGCTCGAGCTCGCTGCTCGTCACGTTCCCCGACTCCGAGGAGGCCGCCGCGCTCGCTCGGGCGGAGCGCGATCTCGAGGTCGGCCTCCACATCGACCTCGTCGGTGGCCGTCCGGCCGCCGAGGCCGGCTCCGTCCGGTCGCTTGTCGACGCGGAAGGCCGATTCCACCCACTCCCGGCGTTCACCGCGCGGCTCCTGTCAGGCCGGATCCGGTACGCCGAGGTCGCGGCCGAGGTCCGCGCGCAGGTGGTCCGCGCGCGCGGCTGGGGCATCGAGCCGCTCGCCTGGGACTCCCACCGGCATACCCATCTCATCCCGCCGATCACGCGGGTGGTCGCCCGGCTCGCCCGCGAGCACCGGGTGCGATACCTGCGTCGCGCGAGCCCGCCGCGCGTCGCCGCGTCCGCGAAGGCGCAGCTCCTCGGTGTCGCGTCGCTGGTGGATCGCGCGATGCTCCGCGGCATCCCGGGGAACGACTGGTTCGTCGATCTCTCGGCCCTGCCGCGCCGCGCCGACGCCGCCACGATCGCCCTCTACGCGGCGTATCCCGGAGTGGGGGAGATCATCGCGCACCCCGGCTATCCCGACGACGTGCTGCGCGCCACCGGCGACGGTCTCGTGCTGCAGCGGCACGACGACCTGCAGGCCCTGACCGACGACCTCGTCCTGAGCGCGCTCGGGGATCTGGTCCGCTGGCGGGTGCCCTAGGTGCCCGGCGGCACCGCGACCGCCGCGCTCGACCGCGCCATCCAGCGGTACCGCGACACCTCGTTCCTCGCGCGGAGCCACGTGCATGGCCGCGCGTTCCTCTCCGATCTCGCGTTCGTCGACCGGTACGTGCCTCGGCACGGCTTCATCGTCGACCTGGGGTGCGGCCACGGCCTCTTCGCGAACCTGCTGGCCGAGTCCTCAGCCGGGCGGCGCGTGCTTGGCATCGACGTCGACGAGCGCAAGATCGCGGTCGCGCGGGCGACGATCGACGACCGGGAGTCGCTCCGCTTCGAGCTCGGCGACATCGTGCACGAGGCGGTCCCGAAGTGCGACGCCGTGACGATCATCGACGTCCTCTACCTGCTGCCTCCCGGCGACCAGGAGGAGGTGCTCCGAAAAGCCGGGGGCGCCCTTGCCGAGAACGCGCCGCTGGTCGTCAAGGCTCAGGAGCGCACGACCAGCCCGCGCTACGTCCTGACCTACGCGCAGGAGCTCATCGCCACCTCGATCGGGCTCACCCGGGGCCGGCAGGGCCGGTTCCATTTCCTCGCCCGCGACGAGGCGACCGCGCTGTTCGAGCGTGCCGGCTTCGTCGTGGACGTCATCGAGATGCCCGGCCGGCCGTACACCGACGTCGTGTACCTCGCCCGGAAGGCACCGGCGACCCGATAATCAACCC
>CAZMLV010000032.1:0-14514 GCA_964567235.1 uncultured Chloroflexota bacterium
CGGGCGCGGTGCAGGGCTTCCCGATGCGCTACGTGAAGTGCCGGACGATCGACGCGTACACGCTCGCCGACGCCGAGTACGTCCTCGAGGGCGAGTTCTATCCGCAGGACAAGCGTTACGAGACCGCGGAGTCGGAGAAGGCAGATGTGCAGGGCCGTTTCCACTTCCACCCCGAGTGGGCCGGCTACATGGGCAAGGCGTACCGCGCGCCGACCTTCCACGTGAAGGCGATCACGATGCGCAAGCGCGCGTCCAAGCCGGTCATCTTCCCGCTCGGCGTGCACATGCTCGACTGCCACAACATCGACACGACGGTTCGCGAATCCGCGATCTACGAGCTGTGCGAGCGCCTGCAGCCGGGGATCGTGCAGGACGTGAACATCCCGTACCCGATGACCGACTGGGGCGGCTGCATCATCCAGCTCAAGAAGCGCAACCGCTGGGAGGATGGCTGGGCCCGCAACTTCCTGGTCGCGGCCATGTCGTGCAGCCAGGGCATGCGGCTCGCGATCGCCGTCGACAGCGACATCGACATCTACAACATGGACGAGATCATCTGGTGCCTCACCACGCGGGTGAACCCGCGGACCGACATCCTCAACCCGCTGTTCGGCGGCGTGGGCCAGACGTTCATTCCCGAGGAGCGTCTCACCGCCGGGGACAAGCAGTGGACCGGCATGAACACGCGCTTCGAGGGCGGCATGGCCATCGACGCGACCATGCCATATGGATACGAGAACGACTTCATGCGGCCGGTGTACCCGATCGACCGCGTCGACCCGAAGAAGTGGTTCGACGAGTCGGAGATCGCGAGCGCGAAGGCGATCATGCACGGCTGGGTCGAGACGCTCTCCCGGTACGGCCGCTAGGACCGAAGCCACGCCGGACGCGTCGCTGCTCGGCGGCTGCCGGGTCCTGGATCTTGCCGATCTGTCCGGCGCCGTCTGCGGACGCATCCTCGCCGACCTCGGCGCCGACGTCGTGAAGGTCGAGCCGCCCGGCGGCGAGGCCGACCGGCTCACACCGCCGTTCGTCGGCGACGTCGAGAACGCCGAGCGCTCGATCCCGTGGCTTGCCGCGAACGTGAACAAGCGGGGGATCACCTGCGACCTCGCGTCGGCCGACGGCCGTGCCGCGTTCGCCCGGCTCGCCGCGTCGGCACGGGTCGTCGTCGAGTCGTTCCCGCCCGGACTCCTCCGCGAGCTCGGGCTGGACGAGGCGCTGCGCGACGCGATCGTCGTCTCGATCACGCCGTACGGCCAGGATGGCCCGCTCGCCGGCGTCGCCGGCTCCGATCTCGAGGTGACCGCGGCAAGCGGCAGCCTCTGGCTCGCCGGCGAGGAGGGTCGCGCGCCGGTGCGCACCGCACAGCCGCAGTCGCCCTACTGGAGCGGCATGTACGGCGCAATGGGCGCGCTCGTCGCGCTCCGTGCGCCGGTCGCGCAGCGGGTCGACGTCTCCGCGCAGGCCGCGATGACCACGGTGCATCCACCGGCGCCGGTCTGGTGGGACATCGCCGGCGAGGAGCACGGGCGCACCGGCCCGTTCCTCCTCGGGCGGAGCAACGTGGGCTCGCGCTTCCGGAACATCTGGGAGTGCGCCGACGGATTCGTGAGCTTCGCGATCCAGGGTGGCCCGATCGGCCGTCACACCGGGCGGATGCTCGCCGAATGGATGCATGAGCGAGAGGCGCCGACAGGGGCGATCGCGGCGATCGACTGGGATCGCTTCGACAACACGACGCTCACGCAGGCGCAGGTCGATGAGCTCGAGGCGGCGATCGCGCCGTTCCTCCGCTCGCTCAGCAAGGCCGAATTCTTCACCGAGGTCGTGAAGCGCAAGATGCTCGGCTATCCGGTCGGCGATGCCTCCGACTCGCTCGCCGACCCGCAGCTCCGGTCCCGCGACTTCTGGCGCACCCTGGTCCCCGCGGAGGGCCTCGCACCGTTGCCGTTCCCCGGCGGCTTCGCGCTCTTCGATGGCGAACGGCCGGCCGTGCGGCGGCCCGCTCCGCGCGTCGGCGAGCACAACGCCGAGGTCTACGGCGACGCCGGCATCGACGACGCTGAGCTCGCGCGGCTGCGCGCGATCGGCGCGGTATGACGGACGTCGCGACGCGTGCAGCGGCGCCACCGGCCACGGGAGCGCTCGCCGGCCTGCGCGTCGTCGAGATGGGCTTCGCCGCGGCCGGCCCGCTCGTCGGTAAGTACCTCGCGAATTTCGGTGCCGAGGTCATCCGGCTCGAAAGCCGCCTCGCCGCCGACGTGTTCCGAACGACGTACCCGCCGTTCAAGGACGGCGTCGTCGCTCCGGATCGCGCCGGGATGTTCGCCTTCTACAACGACGGCAAGCGCAGCGCGACCCTGAACCTGAAACACCCAAAGGGTGTCGCGCTCGCACGCGCGCTCATCGGGCAGGCCGACGTCTTCGTCGAGAGCTTCACGCCGGGCACGGTGGCGCGGCTCGGGCTCGGCGCCGACACGCTGCGCGCCGCGCACCCCGAGCTCATCGTGCTGTCCAGCTGTAACCAGGGTCAGACCGGCCCCCACGCGTTCCACCCTGGCTACGGGAGCCAGCTGAGCGCGCTCGCGGGATTCGTGCAGCTGCTCGGCGAGCCCGACTCCACGCCGGTGCTGCTGTACGGCCCGTACATCGACTACATCGCCGTGGGCTACGGCGCGATCGCGGTCCTCGCGGCGCTCGAGCGGCGCGCGCGCACCGGAGCCGGCTGCACGATCGACCTCTCGCAGTACGAGGCGGGGCTGCAGTTCCTGGTGCCGACGATCCTCGAGTTCGCCGCGAACGGCCGGATCCCGGGCCGCGCCGGGAACGCCGACGCGGTCGCCGCGCCGCACGGGGTGTACCGCTGCGCCGGCGCGGACCGCTGGGTCGCGCTCAGCGTGTGGACCGACCCCGAGTGGCAGGCTCTCTGCGCGCTGACCGGCATCTCGGGACCACCCACGGCCGCCGGCCGGCGGGCCGAGCGCGCCGCCCTCGATCAGGCGATCGAGGGATGGACACGCTCGCGCGAGCGCGACGACGTGGTCACCTGTCTCCGTGACGCCGGCGTGCGCGCCGCACCGGTCCTCTCGATCCCCGAGCTGTTCAGCGATCCGCAGCTGGCCCATCGCGGGATGTGGCCGGCGGTGACCCATCCCGCGATCGGCCCGATGCACGTGATGGCCCCGCCGTTCCGGCTCTCGGCCACGCCGAGCGTGCAGGAACGGCCCGGCCCGACCGTCGGCGCCGACAACGACCACGTGTTCGGGACGATCCTTGGGTTGTCGCCCGACGAACGGCGCACACTCCAGCGCGATGGCGTCTTCGAGTAAGCCCTCCCCGTCGGGGGCGGCCGGCACGGCGATCGAGCGGCGCAAGGCCGAGCACCTGCGGATCGCGGCCGAGGAGGACGTCGAGACCAGGAGCGGGCCGGGGTGGAACGACGTGCATCTGCTCCACGACGCGCTGCCGGCGGCCGACGCGGCGAAGATCGACCTCTCCACGCGGCTCCTCGGGCACACGCTCGCCCTCCCGCTCCTGATCGCGGGAATGACCGGCGGGCATTCCGGGGCCGAGCAGGTGAACGCGCTGCTCGCCGCCGCGGCCGCTCGGCATGGTCTCGGGATCGGCGTCGGGAGCCAGCGTGCAGCGCTGCGCGACGCGAGCCTGCGGCGCACCTACGCGGTCGTGCGCGAGCGCGCGCCGGACGCGTTCGTGATCGCGAACGTGGGCATCTCGCAGCTCGTCGCGCAAGATGACGGCCCGGCGATCGGGGCGAAGGACATCCGCGCGCTCATCGAGATGGTCGGCGCGAACGCCATCGCGCTGCACCTGAACTACCTCGAGGAGTCCGTGCAGCCGGAGGGCCAGACCCGCGCGTCGGGCGTCGAGGCGGCGGTCCGCAGGCTCTGCGCGCAGAGCCCGGTGCCGGTCATCGCGAAGGAGACCGGCGCGGGCGTGAGCGGGCCGGTCGCGAAGCGCCTCCGGGCGCTCGGGGTGAGGGCGATCGACGTCGGCGGCGTCGGTGGCACGTCGTTCGCCGCGATCGAGGCGCTCCGCGCGCAGGATCGCGGCGACGCATCGCGCGCGCGGCTTGGTCAGGTGTTCCGCGATTGGGGTGTGCCGAGCGCGGTCGCGGTCGTCGGCAGCGCGCGCTCGGGGCTGCCGGTCATCGCGACCGGGGGCGTGCGCAGCGGGCTCGACGCGGCGAAGGCGCTGGCCCTCGGCGCGACGGCGGTGGGCGTGGGCCGGCCTTTGCTGCAAGCGGCCCTCGAAGGCGCCGCCGCCCTCGACCGGTGGATCGCGCAGTTCGCGCTCGAGCTGCGGACCGCCACCTTCCTCTCCGGCGTCGCGCGATCGCGCGATCTCGCGACCAGACCGCCCGTCGTCACGGGCGTGACGCGCGAGTGGATCGACCAGCTCGGTTATCGGCCACGTTCAGGTGCTCGCACGTGAGCGAGGTCGACCACACGCTCTTCCACCGGATCGCTGAGCCCGCGAGCGCACGGATCCGGTCGCGCATCGTCGAGCTCGGACTCAAGCCGCGCATCGACTTCCAGAACGCCGACACCGACGCGAAGGACGACCCGCGCCTGGGGTCTGCGCCCACTCCGGCGCTCTGGGATGGCCGAACGCTCACCGTCGGTGAGGACCAGGTGGCGCGGAAGCTCACGGCCATGCGCCCCGAGCGAGAAGACGGCTGGTGATCCTGCGATGATCCCCGGCATGGATCCCGGCCGGCGGTACAACGCCGCGGAGACGTTCATCGACGCGAACCGCGTAGCCCGCGCGGAACGCGTCGCGATCCGCTGCCAGGGACTTTCGGTCACCTACGGCGAGCTCGGCGCGAACGTCGATCGCGCGGGCAATGCCCTGAAGGCCCTGGGCATCCAGATGGAGCAGCGGGTCGTCATGCAGGTCGTCGACTCACCCGCGTTCCCGTACGCGTTCTTCGGCGCGATCAAGATCGGCGCGATCCCGGTGCCGACGAACACGCTGCTCGTGCCACGCGACCTGCGCTACATCCTCGAGGACACCCGCGCGGTCGCGATCGTCGTGTCGGAGCCGCTCCTTCCGAAGGTGCTCGAGGCCGCGAAGGATCTGCCGCGCCTGCGGCACGTCATCGTCACCGGCAGCGCGGCGCATGACGGCGTCGTCTCGTTCGAGGACGCGCTGGCGGCGGCGGACGACGAGCTCGACCCGGCGGACACGACGCCGGACGACGCGTGCTTCTGGCTGTACAGCTCGGGCACGACCGGATTCCCGAAGGGCGCGGTCCACCTGCAGCACGACATGCGCTACTCGTGCGAGACCTTCGGCGCGGAGGTCCTGCGGACGACCGAGGAGGACCGGTACTTCACGGTGTCGCCGCTCTTCCACGCCTACGGCCTCGGGAACGGGGTCTTCACTCCGTTCTATGCGGGTGCGTCCGCGGTGTACAAGCCCGAGCGTGCGACGCCGGACCTCGTGTACGGGCTCGTCGCGAGCGAACGCCCGACCGTCCTGTTCAGCGCGCCGACGTTCTACGCGGCGCTGCTCGCGTATCCGGAGGAGGGGTTCCGCTACGACGTGTCGTCGCTTCGCTTCGCGTTCTCGGCCGGTGAGGCGCTCCCGAAGCCGCTGTTCGACGCGTGGAAGCAGCGGTTCGGGATCGAGATCGTGGATGGGATCGGGTCGACCGAGATGATGCACGTGTTCATCTCGAACCGGCCCGGCAGCGCGCGCGGCGGCACGAGCGGGAAGACCGTGCCCGGCTACCGGGCGAAGATCGTCGACGATGACGGCGCCGAGCTGCCCGCCGGTGAGTCCGGGCACCTTTGGGTCTCGGGCGACTCGTGCTGCGCGTACTACTGGAACCAGCACGAGAAGTCGAAGGCCACGTTCCGGGGGGAGTGGACCGTCACCGGTGACAAGTACCACCTGGACGCCGAGGGCTACTTCACCTACGAGGGCCGCAGCGACGACATGCTCAAGGTCTCCGGCCAGTGGGTCTCGCCTGCCGAGGTCGAAGCCGCGCTCATGGGGCACCCGGCGGTGCTCGAGGCCGCGGTCGTCGGCGCGAAGGACAAGGACGAGCTCACCAAGCCCAAGGCGTACGTGACCTTGAAGAACGGCAAGAGCGGGGATGAGGCGCTCGCCGACGAGCTGAAGGCGTTCGTGAAGGGCCGGATCACCCCGTACAAGTACCCGCGCTGGATCGTGTTCACGCCCGAGCTGCCGAAGAACGCGGCGGGCAAGATCCAGCGGTTCAAGCTCCGGGAGCTCGGATAGATGGACGCACTCGCGAAGGTGACCGCGTGGCGCAAGGAGGCGACCGACGACCCCGACGGATTCTGGGGCCGGGCTGCTGAGGAGCTGCGCTGGTCGAAGAAGTGGGACCGGGTGCTCGACTGGCAGCCGCCGACCTTCCGCTGGTACCGCGGCGGGCGGTCGAACCTCGCCTACAACTGCCTCGACCATCACGTCCTGTCCGGCCGAGGCGCCGCGACCGCGCTCATCACCGAGAACGAACGCGGCGAGACGCGGACGTTCAGCTACGCGGAGTTGCACGCTGAGGCGAAGCGGATCTCCGCGGCGTTGCGCGGACTCGGGATCGCCAAGGGCGATCGGATCGCGATCTACATGCCGACCTCGGCCGAGGCTATCGCGCTCATGCTCGGTGCGATCCGCATCGGCGCCGTGATCATCGTGATCTTCGCGGGGTTCGGTTCAGGTGCGCTCGGGGAGCGCGTGCGGCTGGCAGGCGCGAGGGCACTGTTCGCGACCGACGTCACATACCGCAAAGGCAAGGACGTGGCCCTCAAAGCACTCGTTGATGACGCGGTCGCCGGAGCACCGACGGTGGAGCGGGTCATCGTCCTCCGGCGGACGGACGGACCGATCCCATGGACGAACGGACGGGACACCGAATGGCAGGAGTTCCTCGATGGTGGCCGCGGCCAGGAGGACGGGGCCGTCGAGCTCGAGGCGAACGAGCCCGCGTACATCCTTGCGACGAGCGGCACGACCGCGAAGCCGAAGCTCGCGGTGCACACCCACGGCGGGTATCAGGTCTACGTGTACTCGATGGCGAAGTGGATGTTCGGCCTGCGGCCCAGCGATGTCTGGTGGTCGACCTCGGACATCGGGTGGGTGGTCGGGCACAGCTACATCGTGTTCGGGCCGCTGCTCGTGGGCTGCGCGACCATCGCGTATGAGGGCGCCATCGACCATCCGGACGCTGAGACGTTCTACAAGATCGTCGAGCGCCACAAGGTCACCGGTGTCTTCACCTCGCCGACGGCCGTGCGGCTCCTCATGCGCTACGGCAACGGACCGGCCAAGAAGCACGACCTCGGCTCGCTCGAGCGCGCGTTCTGCGCCGGCGAGGTCCTCAACGCGCCGGCGTGGGAGTGGTTCCAGAAGGAGGCACTCGGCGACCGGATCCCGGTGATCGACCACTACTGGCAGACCGAGACCGGCGGCCCGATCGTCGGGAACCCGTACGGCATCGCGCTGCTGCCGATCAAGCCGGGCTCGGGCGGCGTGCCGCTGGCCGGGATCGAGGCGAAGGTGCTGACGCCCGAGGGCGGTCCCTGCGCGCCGAATGAGAAGGGCATCTTTGTCATCACCCGACCGTTCCCGGGGTTGACCGCGCGCCTCTGGGCCGAGCCGGAGCGGTACGCCGCCGATTACTGGGACAGGGTCCCCGGGCAGAACGTGTACTTCACCGGTGACGCCACGTCCATCGACAACGACGGGTACGTGTGGTTCAGCGGCCGAGCCGACGAGATCATCAAGATCGCCGACCACCGCATCGGAACGATCGAGGTCGAGACGGCATTCCTGCGACATCCGTCGGTCGCGGAAGCCGGCGTCACCGGGCGACCGGACGAGCTGCGTGGCCAGGTCATCTCCGCGTTCGTGGTGCTCAAGAAGGGCCGAGAGCCATCCGACGCGCTCCGGGCCGAGCTGCTCGCGACGGTGCGCAAGGAGCTCGGACCGCTCGCCGTCATCGGCGAGCTCAACTTCGTCCACATGCTGCCGAAGACGCGAACCGGGAAGATCATGCGGCGCGTCCTGAAGGCCCTGAACCTCGACAAGGACCCGGGCGACATCTCGACGATCGAGGACGAGGGCTCGGTGGAAGAGGCGCGCGAAGCCTGGCAGCAGCTGCGGACCGTTGTCGCGGACCGGAGCTGAGGCCAAGCCGCCCTGGTCGGCGGTCCCGCGCGCGATCAAGGACGAGGTCGCGAACCTGCTCGGCTCCCCGGTCGCGCGCGCCGAGCGCGTGTACGGCGGCTACACGCCGTCGGCGACATTCCGATGCGCCTGGAGGACGGCCGGCGCGCGTTCATGAAGGGCACGTACCCGCTCGAGAGGGACAGCCACGTGCTCTGGAAGCTCGTGGAGGAGGAGCACATCTATCAGGAGCTCAGCCCGTACCTGCGCCCGTGGGCGCCGCGCTACTACGGCGGCGCCAAGGCGGAGGGCTGGCATGTCGTCGTGCTCGAGGACCTCGGACCGCAAACGATGCCGCCGTGGAGCGGGCGGAAGACGGTCGCCTGCGCGCGCTCGTATGCCGCGTTCCACGCGAACACCTTTGGCAAGCCGCTGCCGCGCTGGCTGTCGCGGATCGAGCACCAGGACTTCGCGCCGTTCTGGGATCGGCTCGCCGCCTCTGGTGAGCTCCGCGGTACGGCGTCGCTCGCGAGGCGCCGCGCGGATGAGGCCGAGGAGTGGCTCGACGTCGCGCTGCCGGTCCTGCGTGAGCGCTCGGCGCTGCTTCTGAAGCTCCGGCCGCCGTTCGCGATCATGCATTTCGACACTCGCTCGGACAACATCCGGCTCCAAGGCAAGCTGCTCCGTCTTTTCGACTGGAACTTCGCGTGTGTGGGACCGAACGAGATGGATGTCGTCGCGTTCGCGCAGACCATCACCGCCGAGGGAGGGCCGGAGCCCGAGCGTTTCGTCGCCGAGTACGACCTGCTGCTCCCGCTCCGCACGACCGCCCTCGAGGCATCGATCGCGGGGGTCGCGGGCTACTTCGCGGACCGCGCGTGGCGTCCGCCGTCGATCGGCCTGCCCCGGCTCCGGCCGTGGCAGCGCCGGCAGCTCAAGGTGATGCTCGCGTGGGCCGCGCGGCAATTCGGCCTTCCCGAACCGCGCTGGCTCGCCGCGGTCGCGGACTAAAGCGGTGCCCGAGTGGCCCGAGCTCCGGGTCATGCAGGAGCGGATCGCCGCGGCCCTCGTCGGCAAGAAGGTCGTCGCGGTTCGGGTCGGCGATCCGGTCGTGCTCCGTGCGCTGAAGCCCGTGGACGAGCTCCTCGTCGGGCGCACGCTGCGGTCGGTGACGCACCACGGCAAGTTCCTGATCTTCGCCTTCGACGGGATCACGATGACCGTGAACCCGATGCTCGCCGGCCTTTTCCTCCTTCAGCCGGCCGGAGCGAAGGCGACGAAGGACACGCGCATGCGCCTGGAGTTCGAAGGCGGCATGGAGCTGCGATATCGGGACGACGTCCGGATGGGCAAGGTCTACGTAGGCATCGACGCGCCCGGACTCTCAGACATCGGCCCGGACGCCGGCACGTTCGACTGGACCGTGGCGGCGTTCAGCGAGCGCGCAAAGGCGAAGCGCAGCGAGGTCAGGAACCTGCTGCAGGACCAGACGTTCATCAGCGGCATCGGCAACGCGTACGCCGACGAGATCCTCTGGGACGCGAAGCTCCACCCGAAGCGCCGGGTGGGTTCGCTCACTTCGGACGAGATGCACCGGCTCTATGGCTCGCTGCGCTCGGTGATCGCGAAGGGTCTCGCCGAGGTCGAGAGCGAGATGCCGGCGCAGCTCGGCGAGAAGCCGCGGGCCCACATGCAGATCCGCGGGCGCGCCGGCAAACCGTGCCCGCGCTGCGGGGCGACGCTCATGCGGCGGCGCAAGGGCCTGGACGACGTCGACCTCTGCCCAAAGTGCCAACCCGCCCCGAAGGGCCAGCTGTACTGAGCTAGCTGGCGAGGGCGCGGGGCGTCGCGCGGAGCACGTCGAGCCATCGGAGGACGTCCTCGACCGGCATCGGGCGCGCGATGTGGAAGCCCTGGACGATGTCGCAGCCGAGCGAGATCAACCGGTCCCACTCATCCCGCGACTCGACGCCCTCGGCGACGACCGCGAATCCGAGGCGGTGCCCGAGGTCGACGGTCGCGCCGACGATCGTCGATCCCGAAGCGTCGGCCGACGAAAGCTCGCGGATGAACGATTGGTCGATCTTGACCTCCTCGAGCGGCAGGCGGTGGAGGTAGGACAGCGACGAATAGCCGCTGCCGAAGTCGTCGAGGGCGAACCGCACGCCGATCGCCCTGAGCTGGTTCAGCGTCTCCATCGCGCGCTCCGGCTCGCTCAGCAGGACGCTCTCGGTGATCTCGAAGCGCAGCGCGGCCGGTGGCACGTCGTGCTTCAACAGGAGCTCGCGCACGACATCCGGGAGCAGGGGATCGAGGAGGTTGCGCGTCGACAGGTTCACGGCGACCGGGCAGTCGTGGTGCCGCGCGCGCCACAGCCCGACGTCGTGGAGCGCGAGCTCGATGACGCGCTCGGTGAGCGGCTTGATAAGGCCGGTCTGCTCCGCGAGCGGAATGAACGCGTTCGGCTGGATCCGGCCGCGCGTCGGATGATCCCAGCGGACGAGCGCCTCGACGCTCGTGACCCGGCCGGTCCTGAGGCTGATGAGCGGCTGGTACTCGAGGACGAGCTCGTCGCCTTCGATCGCCCGGCGCAGCTCGGCGAGCTGTCCGAGGCGGTCGGCGCCGTGGCGGTCCTGCTCCGGGGTGTACACGCTGTACCCGTTGCCGAGCTCGGCCTTCGCGGCGTACATCGCGATGTCGCCGTGCTGCAGGAGGAGCTGTGCCGTCTCGCCGTGGATCGGGTACACCGCGACGCCGATGCTCGCGCCGACCACGAGCTCCTCGGCCTGGACGCTGAACGGCCGCTCGAGCGACTTGAGGAGCGCCGCCGCGATGCGTCCGGCGCTCGACGCATCGGCCCCGGGGAGGACGACCGCGAACTCGTCACCGCCGAGCCGCGCGACCGTGTCGGTCTCGCGCAGGCCCGACTGGAACCGCGGTCCGACCTGCGTCAGGAGCGCGTCGCCGATGTGGTGTCCGAAGCTGTCGTTCACGGCCTTGAACTCGTCCAGGTCGAGGACCAGCAGCGCGAGCGTCTCGTTCCGGCGGCGGGCCTCGTGGATCGCCTGGTCCAGCCGGTCATGCAGCAGGGTGCGGTTCGGCAGGCCGGTGAGGATGTCGTGCAGGGCCTGGTGCGCGAGCGCGTCCTCGGCGTAGCGGCGATCGGTGACGTCTCGGGCGATGAGCACCAGCCGCGCGCGGCTCGCGGTGCCGAACGGCTTGAGCGCGACCTCGAGGAACCGCCGTTCGCCATCGGGGCGGACGATCGGGATCTCGATGGTGAGGCTCTGCTCAGTCCGGACGTGCGCCTCGAGCTTCGCCTTGAACGCCGCGCGCTCGTCGAGCGCGACCAGCTCGTACAACGAGCGGACGTCGTCGAACGCGCTGAGCGGGCGGCCGACGAGCTGCGCGAAGGCCTCGTTCATGTACACCGCGCGGCCGCCCTCGACCAGGAGGACGAGCTGCCCGAGGTCGCTCTGCGCCCGGAGGAGGTCTTCGTAGCGGCGGGTCTCCTCGTCGGTGCGGCGGCGGAAGGCCTCGAGCTGCCAGATGATGCCGGCCATGAACAAGGCCGTGATGAAGTAGATCGCCGGCACGAACGCGAGCTGGCGCAGGAGGAGCGGGTAGGCGAACGCGAGCTCGCGATATCCCGAGACCGCGAAGAACAGCAGGGTCGCGATGACCGCCGCGGCCAGGGTGCCGAGGCGGCCGAAGCGGAACGCCCCGCCCATGATGAGGAAGATCCCGATGATGGCGGTCGGCCAGTCGGGGTCTGGCGCGAAGATGACCATCGCCAGTAGCACGATCCCGGTATCGACGGCCTGTGCGACGTAGGCGCGCCGGAGGCGCGGGATGACCAGTGCGCCGCCGACCAGAGCCACGACGAGCGCCAGAAGGTACCCGCCGCCGACCGACTGAAAGAACGGTCCGAGGGCGATCACGACGAGCGCTCCGACCCAGCGGGCATTGTTGATCGCCCGCTCGAGGCTCGGCATCGCGATGACCGGACGGTCGTTCGGGACCATCGGGCAAGTGTCGCGGCGGCTCCGTCCGTTGGGCCCCCCCAAGAGAGGGACGGCATACTCACCCGGACGAATGGGGGAGTACTGAGCCGTGAACACCGTCAAGGTCATGCGCGAGGCCCCGATCGCGATCGTGCAGCTGGACCGCCCCGAGGTCCTGAACGCGCTGTCGGAAGAGGTCATGGACGAGCTCGTGAAGTCGTTGGAGACACTCGATGACGAGCCGGACATCCGCTGCCTCGTCCTGACCGGGAGCGACAAGGCATTCGCGGCGGGCGCCGACATCAAGCAGTCGTTCGTCGACGCGACGCCGGCGAGCATGCTCGAGCAGGACCTGACGACGCGATGGGAGCGCGTGCGCAGGATCCGCAAGCCGATCATCGCCGCCGTCTCCGGCTACTGCCTTGGCGGCGGGTGCGAGCTCGCGATGACCTGCGACATCATCGTCGCCAGCGAGACCGCGCAGTTCGGCCAACCGGAGGTGAACCTCGGGATCATCCCCGGGGCCGGCGGTACGCAGCGCCTGACGCGCGCGGTGGGCAAGTACCGCGCGATGGACATCATCCTCACGGGGCGTCGGGTGAAGGCCGACGAGGCGAAGGCCATCGGCCTGGTCGCCCAGGTGTATCCGGCCGCGACATGGCTGGAGGACGCCAAGACCCTCGCCCGCACGATCGCCGAGAAGCCGCCGATCGCCGTCCGGCTCGCGACGGAGGCGATCGATCTCGCGTGGAACTCGACGCTTGACGCGGGTCTCGAGTTCGAGCGCAAGGCGTTCTACCTCCTGTTCTCGACCGAGGACAAGAAGGAGGGCGTCGACGCCTTCGTGAACAAACGGAAGGCCGTCTTCAAGGGAAAGTGACCCTCCGCGTCGAGCGCGACGGCGGCGTCGCGGTGCTGACGCTCGATCGGGCCGACGTGCTCAACGCCTTCGACGACGCTCTCACCGCGGCGCTCGCGATGGCGCTGGCCGAAGTGGCGGCCGATGCGGGCGTCCGGGCTGTCGTCATCACCGGCGCCGGTCGCGCCTTCTCGGCCGGGCAGGATCTGCGCGACCGCGCGGCCGCGCTGGAGCTGGGCGCCGAGCTGCGGCTCGGCGATGAGCTGCGTCGCCGCTACCACCCCGTGATCCGGACGATCCGCGCGATGCGCAAGCCCGTCATCGGGGCGGTGAACGGGATCGCCTCGGGCGCGGGCTTCGGGCTCGTGGCCGCATGCGACGTGCGGGTCGCGTCGGCGGCCGCGTCGTTCCGCGCGGGGTGGGGGCGGGTCGGCCTCGTTCCAGATGCGGGGGCCGCGTACTTCCTCCCGCGGATCGTCGGGTGGGGCCGCGCGTTCGACATGGTGCTGAGCGGCGAGCCCGTGGACGCCGACGAAGCGTTGCGGATCGGGCTGGTCACGCGGGTCTGGCGTGAGGCGGACTTCGCGCGCGAGTGGCGGGCCTATGCCGCGAACGTCGCCACGGGGGCGACCGAGGCGTACGCGCTCACGAAGGAGGGCTTGAACGCGTCGTGGGAGCAGGACCTCGCGACGTTCCTCGAGACCGAAGCGGGCCTCCAGGATCGCGCCGGCCGAACGGGCGACTATGCCGAGGGGGTGCGCGCGTTCTTGGGCAAGCGTCCGGCGCGGTTCACCGGCTCCTGACAGGCGAAAATCCGTCAGTCCGGCGGTCGGGCGGCTAGAGTTCGGCCGCGAGCCACACGGGGAGGTTCGGAATGGGCAAGCGCAACGATGCTGCGGCGGAGCGCGGCTTCCGGATATCGCGCCGAGCGTTCCTCATCTCGTCGTCGGCGGCGGCCCTCGCGGCCTGCGCGCCGAGCACGACCGGCAACGCGGCATCGTCCGCGGCAGCGACGACCGCGGCAGCCGCGGCGACAGCCGGCCCGCCGCTGAAGCTCGGGCAGCTCCTGCCGTTCACGAAGGTCTACGCCGAGCTCGGCAACTCGATGAAGCGCAGCACCGATCTCTACCTGAAGCTGAAAGGGAACAAGCTCGCGAACCGGCCGGTCACGGTCATCTATGAGGACGAGGCGAACGATCCGCAGGTCGGCCTCGCGAAGACCCAGAAGTTCATCGACCAGGACCAGGTCGACGTGATGCTGGGCGTTGTCGCGACGCCGATCGCGTACGCGATCCGGAACGCCGTCGACAGCGCCAAGATGATCTACATCGACACGAATGCCGGCGGGAACGCTCTCACCCGGACGACGAACAACTGCACGCCGTCCTGCAAGAGCCCGTACATCTTCCGCACGTCGTTCAGCTCGTACCAGATCTCGGAGCCGATCGGCGAGTACATGGCGAGCAAGAAGGGCGTGAAGGAGGTCTTCAC
>CAZMLV010000032.1:14614-15784 GCA_964567235.1 uncultured Chloroflexota bacterium
GAGCAGGACGTGCTCGCGGTCGTGAAGGAGCAGGCGAACGGCGCGATCACGTCGCTGTTCTGGGCCGTGGAGCTCGATAACCCGGAGAACAAGGCCTTCAAGGACGCCTATCAGAAGGAGTACAACCTCCTGCCCGACGTCTTCGCCGTGCAGGCCTGGGACGGCATGCAGGCCCTGGACCTCGCCCTACAGGCGACCAAGGGCGACACGTCCGACAAGCAGAAGCTCATCGCGGCGCTCGAGGCCGTGAAGTTCAACAGCCCGCGCGGCGCCTTCGAGTTCGACAAGGACACGCACAACCCGATCCAGGACATGTACATGCGCGAGGTGAAGACCGCGAACGGCCAGACGGTCAACACGATCAGCGACAAGATCGGCCGGGTGACCGACCCGGGCAAGTGATCCGCGCGTGACGCTCGAAGACGCGCTCCAGCAGGCGCTGAACGGACTCTCGTTCGGCGCCTTGCTGTTCATCCTGGCCGCAGGACTGTCGCTCATCTTCGGGATGATGGACGTGGTCAACCTGGCCCACGGGGCCTTTTACATGCTCGGCGCGTACGTCGCCCTGTCGGTCACCCGCGCGACCGGATCCTTCTGGGCCGCCCTCGTCGTCGCGCCGCTCGCGCTGGCCGCGCTGGGTCTGCTCGTCGAGCCGCTCTTGCTTCGGCGGTTGCGCGGACGGCATCTTGACCAGGTCCTGATCACCATCGGGCTCTCGCTCGTCATCGCCGACTTCATCCGGCTCCGCGACGATTGGGGCTGGGGCGCCACCGTTCGGTCCTTGCCGTTCCCCGCCGGCCTCGATCGCTCGGTCGCGATCGCCGGCAGCGACTACCCGACCTACCGGCTGTTCGTGATCGCCTTCGGTGCCGGGCTCGCACTCCTTCTATACGTGCTGCACCGGCGGACCCGGATCGGCGCGCTCGTCCGGGCAGGAGTGGGGGACGCCGAGATGCTGTCCGCCCTCGGGGTGGACACCGACCGGCTGTTCACGGTCACGTTCGCGATCGGGGCCGGCCTCGCCGGCCTCGCCGGTGTCGTCGCGGCGCCGGTGTTCGGTCTGCAACCCGGCATGGATGTGGATGCGCTCATCTACTCGCTCATCGTCGTCGTGGGCGGCGGCCTCGGCTCGCTGTCCGGTGCGGTCGCCGGCAGCGCGGTCGTCGGCCC
>CAZMLV010000033.1:0-15608 GCA_964567235.1 uncultured Chloroflexota bacterium
GGCCGTTCGGCCCGCTCCCGATGATCTCCGCGTCGACGGTCACGCCGCGAGGGTAACCGTCAGTCCCGTTGGGCGACGCTCCCGCGTGTGGCGATGACGATCGCCGCGGCGATGACGATCGCCGCGACGTCGAGGACGGAGATGGCGGTCCCCGGACGCTCGGGCGGGAGTAGGCCGAGGACGTCGAGCGCCGATAGGATCGCCGCGCTGATCGCCGCCACCCACGCGAGCCACCGGACGGCACTTCGCCAGCGCCAGGTACCCACGAGAGCGGCGATCGCCGCCGCGAACGGCACGAAATACAGCGCGCCGACGATCGCGGAGGTCTCCGTGCGCGTCTCGAGCCCGAGGCCGGGCGTCCCTGCCGTGAGATCGACGATGAGGGCAACGAGGAGCGCCCGGAGCATCACCGACGCAGCCACCGCGCGGGCGCGCTGAGCCCGGAACGGATCCCCGCGTTCTGCCAGATGTTCTTCGCGTTGCGCCACTGACGGTGGCTGTCGACGACGACGATCTTCGCGTGCACCGTCGCGTCCGGCGAGCCGAAGTGCTTCGCCAGGTTCGCGAGCGTCGAGCGCCAGATGTCGTTCTGCATCCGTTCGCCGAGCACGGGCACCATCATCGCGAGCTCCCAGAACGGATCGCTCGCGCGCGTGAGCTCCTGGATCTGGGCGACCGTGAAACCGAATTCATCGGTGTGCGCGCTGAACGTGAGCGGGCCGGCGAAGGGATGACCCTCCGGGGTCATGAAGCTGAACGATACGTCGTCCGCGTAGATGACCAGGATGCCGGTGGCCATGGTCGGCGCACCCGGAAGCGACGCGTTGATGATCCCGACCTCGCCCGCGGCGATGCCGGTCGCGGATAGGAACATCCGCTGACCCTTCGGCCAGAAGTCGCCGAAGCGCGTCTTCCACGTCTCGATGACCGCCTGCGGCGTGACGTCCGACCCAACCTGGACCGAGAAGGTCTTCTGGAACAGCCGGCCAAAGCCGCCGTTCGCCGCATTCAGGCGTCGGCCCTGCACGTTCGCGTTGATCGCGCCCGCGCGATCGCTCGCCTCGAGCTTCTTCACCGGTTTCGCCCAGTTGCTGTCGTCGCGCGACATCGCGGTCCCTCCGTTACGCGGTTGATGCGGCGATGGCCGCAGCCTCGGTCTCGTGGATCCCGATCGCTTCGTCAAGGCGAGTGAGCTCGAAGATCTGCTTGTAGTGGTCGTTCAACCCGCAGGCGAGCAGCTTCTGCTTCTGCCGGTTGGCGCGGACGAGCAGGGTGACGAGCAGCCCGATGCCACCGCTGTTCATGTAATCGAGGCCCGAGAAGTCGAGCACGATGACCCGCGTCTTGTCCCCCGCCTGGCCGTACGCAGCCATGAGCGGCCCCTCCGATGCGGCGGTCACATCGCCGCGCACCCGGATCACGATGGTCCGCTCGTCGATGCGATCCGCCGATGTGTTGGTCGTCGCTGTGGTCATCTCGTCCCTCCCAATGCTGCGTTCTCGTCCGCGAAGATCGTCATGAAGTCCGCCAGGCGCGTGATCTCGAAGATCTCCTTGTAGTGGTCGCTCAGCCCTGACGCGGTGATCTTCCGTCCGTCCTTTCGAGCGCGAGCGAGGATCCCGACGATCAGCGCGATCCCCGTGCTGGACAGGAACTCGACTCCGCCGAAGTTGAGGAGCACGGTCTTGGAACCGTGGTCGGCGGCGGTCGCGTATGCGCCGTTGAGCGCGTGCTCGGCGGTCGAGTCGATCTGCGCCGGCAGGTCCACGACGGCGGTGCCGTCGCGGTAACGCACCGGTGCTGTGACTTCAGGCGTCGTGGCCATCGTTCGCTCCCTTCGTCCCGTCGAGCTTCATCACGAGCTCGATCGAGTGGTGCATGTTCGTCGTGTGGATGCGCATGTCGTCGACCATGTTCTTGATCAGGAAGAGGCCCCAGCCGCGCGGCTTCTGCAGGCCCTCGAGCTTCGCCTCGAGATCGGGCGTCTCGGGCTCGGGGATGTCCCGTCCGCCGCCGTTGTCGACGATGCGGACGACGAGCTCCGTGTCGCTGCGCGTGACCCGCACATGGACCGGCAGCTCGACGTTCATGCGGTTCCCATGCTCGATCGCGTTCATCGCGGCCTCGGACACCGCGGTCTTGAGCCGTTCGTAGCGCTTCGGGTCGAGGCCGACCTCGCGGACCGATGAGGCGACGCGATCCATGATCCGGCGCTCGTTGCCCACCGCGCTCGGCTCTTCGAATTCGAGCAGGACATGCTCGGTCTCGACGCCCGTTGCCGCGCGGGACAGCGTGACGAGGGTGATGTCGTCCTCCTGCTCCCACGACGGCCCCGTGAATGCGTGCAGCGAGTCGAGCAACCCGTCGATGAGCTCGTGCCCGGAGCCGAGCTCGCCGATGAGCTTGCGCATCCGCGGGAAGCCGTACATCTGGCGGTCCACGTCGTGGGCCTCGGCGAGGCCGTCGCTGTGCAGGACGATGACGTCGCCCGGGCCGAGCGTCGCCTGCTTCTCGTCGTAGTGCATGCCCGGCATCGCGCCGAGCGGCATGCCGGTCGCGCGCAGCTCGACGACCTCGTTGCCACGGCGCACGAACGGCAGGTCGTGACCGGCGTTCGCGTAGACCAGGCTGCCGTCGGTCGGATCGAGGACCGCGTAGAGGCAGGTGACGAACATGTTCTGCGGAATGTCGTCGTTCAGGAAGTCGTTCACCCGCGCGAGCACCGCCCCAGGCGCGACGAGCCGCGGCGCCTCGCTCCGGAGGACGCTCCGCGTGGTCGCCATGACGAGCGCGGCGGGGACGCCGTGGCCGGTGACGTCGCCGACGACGAGCCCGAGCCGGCCGTCGGGCAGGTCGATGAAGTCGTAGAAGTCGCCGCCGACTTCCGCGGCCGCGCGGTAGAACGCCGCCACCTGCCAGCCCGGCAGGTTCGGGACGGTCTTGGGGAGGAACTGCTGCTGGATGAGCTGCGCGACGCGCAGCTCCTGCGACATCCGCTCACGCGCCCGGACCTCGGCTTCCTGCTCGCGGACGAGCTGGGCGACGCGCACCGCCGGTGAGGCCTGCGCGGCGAGCTTCTCGAGCAGCCGGCGGTCGTCGGTCGAGTAGTCCTGATCTGAGAGGCGCCGTCCGAGGTTGAGGAGCCCGATGAGCTCGCCCTGGCTGATCAGCGGCACGACCAGCTTCACGCCGGCGCCACGCAGCGCTCGTACGGCTGGCGAATCGAGCTCGAGGTCATCGATCGCGACCGCGCCGGATCCGGCGTGGAAATAGGCGAGGATCGGGTCGTTCGCCGCGATATCGATCGGGGGCGTCTCGAGCACTCGCGCCCTGCTCGGGGCACGAGTGTCAGCGGTCGGGGCGTCGCCCCGCCCACCGAAGGCCCGCCGGAAGGTCCTGGTCAGCGAGATCATCTGTGCTCCTTTCTATGCCGCGGGCGTCCGAGAATCGTTACGGCCCGGGAGGCGGAGCCAGAGGCTCGCGTGGGCCGGCTGCATCGTCTGGGCGACGGTGGCGAGGAGATCACCGCGGACCGCGTCGAGATCGACCTGGTCGCGCAGCCGCACGGCGAAGTCGTCGACCGTTCGCGCGGAATCGAAGCGCGCGCGGTAGAACCGCCGGTCGACGCCATCCTGGGCCCACCGGCGGACCGGGCCGACCAACCCGAGGCTGGCGAGCGTCGATCCCGCGACGGCGATCTCCGATCCCCCGGTGAACGGGCGCACCAGCGCCTGCAGCACGACGATCCCGATGAGGAACGCGGCCGCGATCCCGCTGGTCGTGACGCCATAGACCATCGTCCGGTTGATGAGCAGATCGATGTCGAAGAGGTGGTAGCGGAGGATCGCAACGCCGGCAGCTGCGGCGAGGACGATGGTCGCGGCGCTCAGGTACGTCGCCGCGGAGGTGATCGGGACGCCCAGACCGAGCACAACGACCGTCACGACGATCGACGTCGCGGCGCCGTAGAGGATCCACTTCAGCTGCTGCCGTTCGATGGTGGACGCGGAGCGGTAGCGAGCGAAGAGTGACGCGACCGAGCCGACGGTGCAGATCGCTCCGAGGATCGTCCCGATGCCGACGAGCGCCAGTGGCACCGGCCCCGGCACGCCGAACGGATTCGTGAACGAGGTGAAGACCACGAGCGGTCCCTCGAGCGTCGCGACGCCGATGGACGCGACGACGAGCGAGATGACCGTGAGCACCGCGAGCGGGCGCCAGCGCCGGGACGGCAGGCGGCCGTCGGGGAAGAGCAGGAACACGAGGGTGGCCGAGGGCACGTAGTGGACTGTGGCGCTCCAGACGAAGAACCAAGCCGCGCCGACGCCCCCAGCGGCCGGAGCGGCGTCGCGGTACAACAGGTAGCCGGCCAGGGCGGCGGCGGAGTACCCGACGACGTGGACGAACGCGATGGCGCTCATCAGCCAGCCATACCGGTTCGTTGGCTGCCGAGTGAGGATGAGCGCTCCGAGGGCACCGAAGCTCACGACCGAGACGAAGAAGATGTTCGGGATGGTCGTCTCGAGCTCGAACGGCAGCGTGAGGCCCGCGTCCAGCACCTGCGCTGCGACCATGAGCGCGACTTCGATCGCAAGCGCAGCCCACGCCAGGGTCGCCGCGGTGCGCCCCTTCACGCGGGTGTCAACGGGAGCGCTCGGCGGCGTAGGTCCAGATCCACGCGATGGCGAAGACGAGCTCGAGCGCGGCAGTCGCCCAGCCGAACCCGTTGGCCAAGCCCTGCACCTGGGCGAACGTCGAGACGACGCAGCCGGTAGCCCACGCGAAGACATTGGCCGCTGCGATCGCGCGCCGGGTCGCTGGGTCTGACGTGTCGCGGGTCAGGAAGCTTGCGATCGCGTAGCCGACATACGAACCACCGAGGAGCCGAGCGACGTACACGGCGGCACCGTCGAACGTGATCGCGTAAAGCGAGGCGAGCGCGGTGGGCACGAGGAGCGCGGCCAGTCCGAAGAGGACCGAGGCGATCGCGTTGACGGTGGCGACGGTGCGGTAGGTCATCGGGTTGTCCCTCCCTGAGCTCGAGCGGTCTTCGACGGCCGCCCGCTCGCACGCATGCTCCGCGGCGTCCGTCCTGACACCGTTACGGCTGTTGGCGTGCGGCGCCGCGCTCTCATTGCGGCGCCTTTCGCACCCAGACGCTCACATGGGACGGCTGCACCGTGGCCCGGACGGCGTCGGCGAGCTCGGCGCCGACCGCGTCGAGGTCGACCTCGCCGGCGAGGCGCGACGTGAACGTGTCGAGCGCCCGGCCGGCGTCGTACCGCGAGCGGTAGAACCGTCGGTCGACGGTCGCCTGCACTCGCCGGCGGATCGGCTGGAACAACCCGAAGCAGACGAGCGTCGAGCCCGCGACGGCGAGCTCGGACCCGCCGGTGAGCGGTCGCAACGGCGCCTGGAGGACCACGATCAGGACGAAGAACGACGCGGCGATCGCCGCCGAGGTGAGGCCGTAGACGAGCGCTCGATTGATGAGGACATCGATGTCGTAGAGGCGGTAGCGAAGTACCGCGATCGCGACCGAGATCGGAACGATCTGCAATGTGGAGATGAAGAAGATCTGACCCGCTTTGCCCTGCTGCTGCAGCCCCGCCCCGGCGATGAATCCGAGGACGAGGATGCCGCCGCCAAGCGCGAGGAACTTCATCTGCTGGTGCTCGACCCCGTGCGTCGCGCGGAACCGGACCACCACCGACGCGATCGCGGCAAGCGCGCACACGACCATCCCGCCGTAGCCGATGAGGAACGGCGGATAGGGAGTGCCGGTGAGCGCGTCGATGCCCTTGAATCCCGGCACGCCGAACGGATTCGTGACGAAGGGCGCGTTGTTGAGCGGACCGTCCGTCAGCGAGAGGCCGACCCCGAGGATGAGGCTCACGGCGACCGTCGCGACGCCGACCGCGCGCCAGCGGGGCGAGAGGAACCGGCCATTCGGAAAGAGGAGTGGCACGAAGATCCCGACCAGGGCGATGATGAAGACCCAGATCCAGGAGTTCACCCAGCCGAAGTACGCGGCGCCGGGGAGCGACCCCGGGCGCGCGACGACGCCATAGATGGCGTACTCGCCCGCGAAGCACTGGAACCCGGACAGCAGGCCACCGATGAGCAGCAGCCAGCCGATGAGGCTCCCCCGCGCCGCCACGATGAGCGCTCCGAGCGTGCCGAAGGTGATGGCGAACACCGCGGTGAAGCCACGGAAGCCCCACGAATCGGGAACAGCGATGCCGAAGCTCGCGGCGAGCAGGGCCAGTCCCGCCGCGGTGAACGTGATGCCGATGGCCCAGATCGACCAGGCGAGGACGCGTGCGCGGCCGGCAGTCATCGGAGCCATACCCCGGCGTGGGTCGGCTGGACGGTGTCACGCACGACACCGACGAGCTCTGCGCGCACCGCATCGAGATCGACCTCGTCGCGGAGTCGCACGCTGAACTCGTCGAGCGTCCGCGCCGCGTCGTAGCGCGAGCGGTAGAAGCGCCGATCGACGAACGACTGTGCTCGTTTCCGGAGGGGCTGCACGAGGGCGACCGACGCCAGGGTCGAGGCCGCGACCGCGATCTCCGACCCGCCCGTGACCGGGCGCAGGAGGGCCTGGAGCACGACGATCCCGCTGAAGAACGCGATCGCGATGCTCGCAGTCGTCGCGCCGTAGACGAGTGCCCGGTTGATGAGTGCGTCGATGTCGTAGAGATGCTCGCGCAGGATCGCGATCGCGACCGCGATCGGGATCGCCGCTATCGCGAGGCTCATGCCGACCTTCGTGAGACCGAAGTCGATCGCGGCCAGCGGGAGCGACAGCATCGCCCCGAGGACCGCGAGCATCGTCCCCGCCAGGAACCACTTGAGCTGCAGCTGCCCGCGGTGCGACGCCCGCTTGTAGCGCTCGCGCACGGTGCCCGCGCCGAGGACAATGGTCCCGACGAAAAGGACGCCGGCGGCCCCCGCCAGCGCGATGATGAGCGCCTCCTGGCCGGCAACGCCGAACGGGTTCTGGACCCCCGACATGTTGAACAACGTGCCAGGAATGATCGCGAGCGACAACCAGAACAAGACCGTGCCCACGACGCCGCAGGCCAATCCGAGGCGGGCGCGGCGCAGTGACAGGCGGCCATCGGGGAACTCGAATAGCAGCAGGTAGGCGAAGAGCCCAATCGTCGACCCCGACCACGAGAAGATCCATGCCGCGATGTTCGCCTGCGGGAGCGGATGTTCGCTGAGCAGACCGAACGACGCGTAGCCGGCGATGGCGATCTGAAGTGCGGGCGCGAGTCCGAGCAGCGAGAGCAGGCGGCCGACGGTGTTCCCGGGCCGCTGCCACCCGATGAGCGCACCGACTCCCGCGGCAGTAAGTGGTAGCGGGAGGATCGGCAGTGCATCACCCAGGGTCGCGCCGGCCGGTCCACGTCCGGCCGGGACGAGTGCCAGCAGCGTGACTCCGAACACGATCAACGCCATCGACACGATCCAGACCGCGACCGCCAGCCGCCGGCTCATTGGCGGAGCCAGACATGCGCGTGTGCGGGCTGCACGGTCTCGCGCACGGCGTCGAGAAGATCGGCCCGCACCGCATCAAGCGCGACCTGATCGCGCAACCGCACGCTGAACTCGTCCAGCGTCCGTTCCGCGTCGTAGCGCGAGCGGTAGAACCGCCGGTCGACCGCGCCCTGGACGCGCGACCGCAGCGGCTGGAACAGCCCGAGGCTGACGAGCGTGGACGCGGCGACCGCGAGCTCGTTGCCCCGGGTGAACGGACTGATGATCGCCTCGACCAGCAGGACCACCCCGATGAACGTGACGGCGAGCGCGACGCTCGTGGCGCCGTAGATCACCGTGCGCCGGATCAGGACGTCGATGTCGTACAGGCGGTAGCGAAGGATCGCGGTGCCGGCCGCGACGGCCGTCATCCCCAGGCAGAATGCCGCGACGCCCCAGAAGAATCCGCCGGCGTTCGGATCGAACAATGAGACGACGAGGGACGCGACGAACGCGATCACGCCGAGCGCGATGAAGTACACGAACCATTCGATCTGGCGTCGTTCGACGGGGGACGCGCGACGGAGCCGGACGAACGGTGCCGTGAGCGCGAGCGGCGTCGCGAGACCGAACAGCCCGCTGCCAGGACCCGCGTAGACCCTTCCGCCGATCGCCGCGACGACCATGAAGACGGCGAGCGGCCACCAGCGTCGCGAGGGAAGCCGCCCAGTGGGATAGAGCAGCAGGATGAAACCGAAGACCGCGACGACGAGGTCGATCGGGTCGACGATCTGGACGCTGTCAACCGCGGCCCGCGCAGCGGCCGAGCCATCGACGTGCACGTCCAGCGCGTACCCAGCGAGGACAAGCGACGCGGCGAACCCGATCGCCACCGCAAGGAACAGCCAGCCGATCGGGTTGCGCGGGCGTTTCGCGGCAACAAGCGCCCCGACGGTGCCGTAGGCAAGGAGGATCGGTGCGTAGAACGGAAGCTGCTCGAGCAGCGGCGGTTGGCCGTCGGCGAGCGGGATCCCCGCGGTACGAAGGCCGAAGAACACGATGAGCCCGTCCAGCGCGAGCGTCACACCGAATAACACCGAGGCCCCGATGCCGGCGAACGTCATCGCAGCCACACGCTCGCGTGCGCTGGGCGCACGGTGTCGCGCACCGCGTCCAGCAGGCCGCCGCGGACCGCATCGAGGTCGACCTCATCGCGCAGGCGGACGCTGAACGCGTCAAGGGTGCGCGCCGCGTCATACCGCGACCGGTAGAAGCGACGATCGACCGCGCTCTGGAACCGTCGGCGCAACGGCTGGAACAGCGCGAACGAGCCGAGCGTCGACGCGGCCACGGCGAGCTCCGATCCGCTGGTGAGCGGACGGAGGACCGCCTGGAGGACGACGATCCCGCCGAAGAATGCGAGCGCGATCCCCGCGGTCGTGGCCCCGTAGACGAGCGCGCGGTTGATGAGGATGTCGATGTCGAACAGTCGATAGCGAAGGATCGCGATGCCGATCGCGACGGGCAGCGTCGTGAAGGCGGCGATCATCAGGACCTGCCCCGGCTTCGACGTGTTGGACGCGAGCATCGCGAAGAACGCGAGTGCGCAGAACCCCGCCGACAGGGCCACCCACTTCAGTTGCTGCCGCTCGACGCCGCGCGCGCGGCGGAACCGCAGCGACAGCGCGAAACCCGATGCCGCGGCCGTGACGACCATGAAGGCTCCGAGCGGCGCTTCGAGTGTCGCCCGCGCGTCCGCCAGAGTTCCACGAAGGCCGAGGGGGTTCTCGATGAACATCGCGTTCTCGGTCGGTCCCGGCCGAAGGCCGAACAGGACGAAGACCAGCGGGACAAAGGCGGCCCCACACCAGACCAACGGCATCCAGCGTCGAGTCAGCGGGCGGCCCGTCGGGAACAGCTGCGGCACGAGCGTGAGGAGCGGTCCGACGAAGAAGGCGAAGGACCACGACGCGACCCAGGCCAGCGCGGTCGCGCCAGGGAGCGAGCCTGGTGCGATGATGACCGCCCGAGTCGCGTACTCCTGCGCGAAGCCACCGAAGCCCGCCGCCAGACCGGCGACGAGTAGCAGCCAGCCGATGGCATTCCGTGGTTGTCGCCGGGCGATCAGCAGACCCGCCGTCGCGAACGTGGGCGCTGTGATGTCGGAATACCCACGGAAGCCCCAGTTGTCGGGAATCTGGGCATCGAGGCTGACCAGGACCAGAGCCGCGCCCATTGCCGCCAACGCGACCGCCGCCGCCCACGCCGCCCAGGCCACGCGCCGGGCGACCCGAGTGCCCATCATCGCAGCCACACGCTCGCGTGCGCTGGGCGCACGGTGTCGCGCACCGCGTCCAGCAGGCCGCCGCGGACCGCATCGAGGTCGACCTCATCGCGCAGGCGGACGCTGAACGCGTCAAGGGTGCGCGCCGCGTCATACCGCGACCGGTAGAAGCGACGATCGACCGCGCTCTGGAACCGTCGGCGCAACGGCTGGAACAGCGCGAACGAGCCGAGCGTCGACGCGGCCACGGCGAGCTCCGATCCGCTGGTGAGCGGACGGAGGACCGCCTGGAGGACGACGATCCCGCCGAAGAATGCGAGCGCGATCCCCGCGGTCGTGGCCCCGTAGACGAGCGCGCGGTTGATGAGGATGTCGATGTCGAACAGTCGATAGCGAAGGATCGCGATGCCCATGCTGATCGGCAGCAGAAAGAACACCAACGCGTAGAGGGCTGAGATCACCTCTCCATTCACGCCCTCATCCGACGAGACGCCAAGGACGATCGTCTGGATCGTGCTCAGCAGCGCGAGGATCAGGGCGACGACCGGCAGCGTCAGCCACTTGATCTGCTCGCGCTCGGCCGGGCCGGCCCGGCGGAAACGCGTGACGAGCTGAGCGAACGCGACGAGCGTGCCGGCCGCGAGCTCCGGGCCGCCGGTCCGGCCGTCGTTGACATCCAGCGGCACCCAGCTGAGCCCCAGCGGGTTGGGCACACCGAGAAAGTCCATTGGTCCGGGCACGAGCGCTCGTCCCGCGAACCCAACCGCCACGAGCGGTGGCAGCACGAGCGCCAACCGCCAACGTGGAGAGGCAAGCCGGCCGGTCGGGAACAGCAGGAACGCGAGGAGGACCAAGCCCGATGACGATCGGTCGGCCCAGTTGCGGAACCATGCCGCCCACTCGCCACCGGGGAGCGAGCCGGGAGTCAGCACCACAGCGCGGATCGCATAGCTGCCCGCGGCGAGGTAGAGCGCGGTGAAGAACGCGAGCGAGCCGAAGATCCAGCCGATCGGATTGGCCGGCCGACGGAGTGAGACGACGAGCCCGACGATCGCTGTGGCGAGCAGCGAGACGAGCTGGAACGCGTCGCCCGCGGACGCCGATCGGTCCAAGCCGTTGAATCCACCAAGCGTTCCGCCGCCCACGGCCAGGCCGACGGCCGTCAGGGCGACCGTCGCGGTGGCGAGCCCGGTCGCCACGGACCTGGCGCGCACGGTCTTCATTCCGACAGCACCAGAGCGGCCGCACGCGTCACGGTCGCGAGTGTGGGCGATAGCCCGTCCCGAAAGCGTTACGGGAATCCCGCGGCCGTAACGCTTTCCGGACGCCACCCGCGCTAGACCCTCCGGGTGAGCAGCTCGATCCGCGACATCCCCGCCGAGGCAGAGCCGCCGATCGTCGTCGAGCACCGCGAACAGCTCATCTACCTGCTGCGCGAGGCGGCCGAGCTCGAGCACACGATCCTCTGCGAGTACCTCTTCGCCGCGTTCACGATGAAGCAACGTCTCGAGGAGGGCCTTACGGCAGCGCAGCTCGAGGCCATCGACCGCTGGCGGACGACCATCCTGGTGGTCGCGAAGCAGGAGATGCTCCACCTGACCCTCGTGCAGAACCTCCTCACCGCGATCGGCGCGGCGCCACACCTCAGCCGCCCGAATCTCCCGACGGCGGCCAAGCACTTCCCGGCGGGCGTGCAGATCGCGCTCGTGCCATTCGGCGAGCAGGCGTTGCGGCACTTCCTGTTCCTCGAGCGGCCGGAGGGCGTGGCGCTCGACGACCCCGACGCACAGGTCGCCGTCGAGCGCGCCCGTCCATTCATGGCCGACGACGACATCGTCCCCGCTCCGCAGGGATTCTCGACCGTCGGCCACCTCTATCGCGCGATCGACATCGGCTTCGCCTGGCTCACCGGGACGCTCGGCGCCGACAAGCTGTTCATCGGGCCGCCGCCCGCGCAGACGAGTCCCGACGTGATGCATTGGGACGGGCTCGTTGCGGTCACGGACCTGGATTCCGCGCATCGGGCGATCGACGTGGTCGTGGAGCAAGGCGAAGGCGCGACCGGCGACTGGCGCGAGGCGCACTTCGGGAAATTCCTCGGGATCTACGACGAATACCTCGCGATGCGGGCAGCAGATCCCACATTCGAACCGGCGCGTCCGGTGCTGCCCGGTCACGTGCGGCCGCATCGGTACGGCGACCCGGTCCCGCTCATCGAGGACCCGCGGACGAAACGCGTCGCGGATCTGTTCAACGTCGTGAACGAGATCGTGCTGCTCGCGCTCACCCGATTCTTCGCCCACACCGACGAGACGCCCGCGCAGCTGGCGAAGCTCGAGAACGTCGGCGTCGGGCTTATGTTCGCCGCGATCAAGCCGCTGGGACAGCTCCTCACGACGCTGCCGTTCGGCCTGAGCGCCCCCGGGCGCACCGCCGGGCCGACGTTCGAGCTCTTCTACATCGGCGGCTACCTGCTGCCCCACCGCCAGGCCGCCTGGACGCTCATCGCCGAGCGCCTGCGGCAAGCGGCCGGCCTGGCGCGCCGCCTCGAGGGCGAAGGGCTCGTGCTGAAGGGCGTGATCGCGGCCTTGGAGAAGTACGCGACGCAGCTGGAGGCGAGCTCCTAGCTCAACGGATCCAGACGCTCGCGTGCGCCGGCTGCAACGTGTCGGTCACCGCGTCGAGGAGCTCGACCAGGACCGAGTCGAGGTCAACGTCGTCGCGCAGCCGCGCGGCGAACGCGTCGACCGTGTGCTCGGCGTCGTACTTCGCGCGATAGAACCGGCGGTCGACGGTGCGCTGGACCCGGACGCGCAACGGCTGGAACATCGCGAACGACACGAGGGTCGAGATCCCGACCGCCAGCTCCGAGCCGCCGGTGAGCGGCCGGAGGACCGCCTGCAGGATCACGATGCCGGCGAAGAACGCGAGGGCGATCGTCCCGGTCGTCGCGCCGTAGACGAGCGTGCGACGAATGAGGACGTCGATGTCGTAGAGGCGGTAGCGAAGAACAGCGATCCCGATGGCCACAGGAACGCACGCGACCGCGCCCGTCGCGATGGCATTGCTCGCGTTCGCCGCCGCGTCCGGCGGCATGACGATGAAGATCGGCAGCTGCGCCATGAGGCCGACCCCGACCAACGCCGCCGCGTACAGGACCCACTTGACCTGCTCACGTTCGATGCTGCGGGAGCGGCGGAAGCGAACCACGACGGAAACCAACGCGAGCAGGGCGGCGACGATGACGAGCGGGAACGCTTCCTGTAGTGCGCCGAGGACCTCCCCAAGCGGTCCCTGCACCACGAACGGGTTCGGGACGTTGCTGTCACCGATGGTCGGAGCACCGAATCCCGATCCGACGACGAACCCGATCATCCCGGCAACGGCCAGCCACAGGGCGGGTCTCCACCGCCGGGATGGAAGGTGACCGTCCGGGAACACCAGCAGCGTCACGACCGCGAGCCCCACGCCTACGCCCCAGGCCCAGGCGCCGGCCCACACGATGACCGCCGGCCCGGCCACCGTCACCCCCGCACCACCGACCGCGTAGCAGAGCACCGACCCCACCAGGAGCCAGCCGATCGGGTTTCCTGGACGCTTCGAGGCGACGAGGGCGCCGACCGTCGAGAACGAGAGCATGAACGCGAGGTAGGCGAGCTCATTCGCCCAGCCGATGCTCCCGCCCGCCCCGCCGTGGATGAGGCCATACGCGACAAGGACGACGACGAATCCCACCGCCAGCATCCCCAGCGCGAGCGCGATCCAGCCGACGAGCCGGGCCTTCACTGCTTCGGGCCGCGTAACCAGACGCTCGCGCTCGCCGGCCGGAGCGTCTCCCCCACCGCGGCGAGCAGATCGCTCCGCAGCTCGGCGAGGTCCACCTGGTCGCGCAGCCGCGCCGCGAACGCGTCCACCGTCCGGTCTGCGTCGTACTTCGCCCGATAGAAACGGTGATCGACGGCACTTTGGATCCGGCGCCGCAGCGGCTGAAAGAGGGCGACCACGGCGAGGGTCGAGATCGCGACCGCGACGCCACTTCCGCCGGTGACGGGGGCGAGGATGAGCTCGAGCAATGCGACAACCGCGACATACGTGGCAAGGAGCATCGCCGACACGCTCGCATAGATGACCGTCCGCCGGATGAGGACGTCGATGTCGTAGAGCCGGTAACGAAGGATCGCGACGGCGATCGAGATCGGGAGCAGGCCGAGGAGGCAGGCGCCGATGACCCAGAGCCAGTTGCTGAGATCACCCCCCGTCAGATTCGAGGCGACGATCAGCGCGAGCGAGACGGTGCCGGCGTAGGCGAGCCACTTGATCTGGTGCCGCTCGATCGAATCCGAACGGCGGTATCGAACGAAGAGCGACAGCGGTCCGATCAGGACGAGCGGCACCGACCATGAGTCGCCGAGATGCCCGAGTGCGGTCATGAGCTGGCCGAACAGGCCGTGTGCGGCGAACGGATTCGCGAACACGATCGACTGGCCGTTCGTGACCGGCACCTCGACGGGCGCGTCCTTCAAGAAGTTGGCGACGACGAGCACCGCCACGAACGCGACGAAGAATCGCTCGACCCAGGTCCAGCGACCGCCCAGGCCGCGTCCCGACGGGAAGAACAGAAGCATGAGCACCGCGAAGCTGAGCGCCGGCGTGAACAGGGCGGCCGCGATCGCCGCGGCCAGCTCCCCGCCCGGCCAGCGGCCGCCTCCACTGACGAGCGCGACCCAGGCATAGGAGTTCCCGGCAAATGACCCCGCGAACAGCAGTCCCGACGCGGCGAGCAGCCATCCGACGACGTTCCGCGGCACGCGGGCGATCAGGAGCGCGCCGACGAACGCGAGCGGTGAGACCGCGATCGGGATCAGCACGAACGGCCACTCGGACCAGAGCGCATCGAAGGCCAACAACACGACGATCGCGATGACGACAAGCGCCGCGACGATTCGATTCAACTGCGCATACTCATCCATAGATTCATCGGCGAGCGTCCGATAAGCGTTACGAGGAGATGGAGTGCCTGAGCTTCGGGTGTCCCTGCTCGGTGCGCCGCGGGCCATCGTTGGCCGCACGCCCATTGTCACGGATACGCGGAAGGCGACGGCGCTGCTCGCGTACCTCGCGGTCTCCGAGCAGCCACAGCGGCGCGCGATCCTCGCCGCGCTGCTGTGGCCCGAAGCGGACGAGCACAGGGCCCGCGGGGCGCTGCGACGGACCCTCTCCGTTCTTCGGGCCGCCCTCCGCGATCGGTGGCTCGAGGCTGACGGGGAGACCATCGACCTCGATCGAGCGAGCGTGCGCGTCGATGTCGTCGATTTCCGCCGGGCGATACGCGATGGTCGGCTCGCGGATGCGGTCGCGCTGTACGCCGGCGACTTCCTTGCGGGTTTCTCGCTCCGGGACAGTCCGGCGTTCGATGACTGGCAGGCAGCCGAGGCCGACGTGCTGCGCGCGAACTACGGCGAGGCGCTCACGCGCCTCGCCGAGGGCGCCGAGCGCGGCGGTGACCTCGCGACGGCCATCGGGCACGCGAAGCAGCGGTTAGCCCTCGACCCGCTCCACGAGCCGGCCCACCGCGACCTCATGCGCCTGCTCGCGCGGTCGGGCGACCGTGCCGCCGCACTACGCCAGTACCGAGAGGCGGTGCGGCTGCTCGATCAAGAGCTCGGGGTGACCCCCGCGGGTGAGACGCGTGCGCTGCACGATGCGATCGAGGCCGGCACGCTCGGTGATGAGCCCGCCATGAGCACCGCCGCAGCCGTGGGTGACCTTCACGTGCTGCACGGCGACTACCGTCGCGCGATCGAGAGCTACGAGGCGGCCGCGGCCAAGGCGCCGG
>CAZMLV010000034.1:0-5734 GCA_964567235.1 uncultured Chloroflexota bacterium
TATGCGGCCAGCAAGCATGGGCTGATCGGCCTGACGAAGAACGTGGCGGCGACCTATGGCCGCGACGGTATCCGCGCGAACGCCGTATGCCCGGGCGCGGTCGACACAGGCATCAGCCTCGGGGGAGTGCCGAGCCCGAAGGGCCTCGCCGCGCTCAACACGACGTTGCCGGCGAACCCGCGCGCGGCCACTGCGCTCGAGATCGCGAAGGTCGTCCTCTTCCTCGTGTCGGACGACGCGAGCTTCACCAATGGCGCGGCGATCGTCGTGGACGGCGGCTGGACGGCCGCATGACCGGGAGGACCGCACAGCCCCTGAGCCGGTGACATTCGGCCCTATTGACGCCGGTGTCTCCGGCGGAGGATGCGAGACATGGAGATCGGACCTCTGCTCGTGACGGTGGTCGTACTGGCGCTGATCCTCGCGACCGTGGCCGGCTTCGTGGCCGCGCGCCTCCTCATGCATGCGGCGGCCTCTCGGCCGACGCAGAGCAGTGGAAGCAATGAGCGCTGACGTGCTCGCCCTCGTCGCCGCGGTGACCCTCCCGATCGTCACCCTGGTCGCCCTCGCGGGCCTGATCGCAGGCGTGGGTGACCTCGAGCGTTCGCGCGACGAGCTGCTCGAGCTCGGCATCCCAAGGAGGTAAGGCGGTGTTCTGGAAGAAGCACGAGCCGCGCGCGATGGTCGACGGCGCGCGCGTCGGGTGCCCGCTCCGCGGTGCAGACGTGGATATCGAGGAGTGCATGGCCTGCACGAAGCTCCTGCGGGTGGTCGATGACGACCCGCCCTATGTCGTCTGCAACGGTTTCCGCACCGACCCCCTGGCGAGCCAGCTGATCTTCTGACCGTGCGGCCTGCCGTCACGTCGATCGACCGGCGGGCGCTCCGGTTCGCGAGCGGGTGCGGCATCGCGGCGGTGGGCATCTACATCGGGGCGACGTTCCTCGGTGGGCTGCTCGACCCGGCGTACTCACAGATCAGCCGGACCGTCAGCGAGCTGACCGCGGCTGGCGCGCCGGATCGCGCACTCCTTGCCGCCCTCTACGTCGGATACAACGTCCTCCTCGCCGCCTTCGGCTATGCGATCCATCGCATCGCCCTGCAGGAGCCCTGGCTCCGCATCGGGATGTACCTCGTCGTCGCCGGCGGCATCGCGGGGATCGGCCTCGTCACGGTGTTGCCGACCGATCGTGCCGGTCAGCCGCTCACGGGGGTCGGAAGCGCGCACATCGCGGTGGCGGGCGTCGCGGCGCTGCTCACCGTGGCGACGACGTTCGTCATGGCTCTCGGCTTCCGCCGGGTCGAGGCCCTGCGTCCGTTGGTCCGGGGATCGATCGCCGCGGGCCTGGCCATCGTGCTCGCCGGACCGCTCGCCGCGGTCGCCGTCGCGTCGGGCAGCCCATACGCGGGCATCGCCGAGCGGGTCACGATCGGCCTGTTCCTGCTGTGGGTCTGGGGAACCTCGGTCTACCTGCTGTTCGAGTACGGGCATCGCGGGGCCTTCGACCCGCGCGTTCAGGCCCTCCGCCTCTAGGACCTTTCTCCACTGCGAGGGATGCTCCATGACGCCTCGCAAGTTGATCGAGGCGGAAAGGAGACGGCGATGGGTGCTCTTGCCATTACCGTCATCATCGCTGCCGGGCTCGTGATCGGGCTCGGAGTGCAGTACCTGACCAAGCCGCGGTCGCAGCTCGAGTGGCTCGTCGTGGCTGTCACCACGGCCATCGGCGCGTACGCGGGCAGCGAGTGGCTCACGGCTAACGTGTTCAGCACGATGACCGGCGGTCCCGAGCTCGACGGGCTCGTCATCATCCCCGCGATCATCGCGGGTCTGGTGCTCGGTCTGCTCGGAGACATGTTCACCCGCTACGTCGCGTTCGAGCCAACTAGCGCCTGATCGCAGCCCGACCATCGCCCGACACCGCCGCCGTCCCCACGCCGGCGGTGTCGTCCTTTTGTTCGACAGGTCCTCCGTCACGAGACGACGGGCCGTTCGGCCCTCTCAACGGCCGGGCCCGCGGCATACGTTTCGCGCGCGGAGGATCGAGTCAATGAAAGTGCTGTTCGCCACCGACGGATCTCCGAGAGACCACGTGGCTCGTCGATTCGTGGCCGGAGCGCGCTGGCCGGCCGGTACCCAGATCGAGCTCTTCGGCGTCGCTGCGCCGGTCGCCCTCGCGGTGCCGGGTGAGCACGCCGATAGGAGCGTTCGCGAATTCGAGCACGAGCTCGACTTCCTCGCGACCAGCCTGCCGCAGCGCGACTGCCTGGTGTCCTGGCGCTACGCCGTCGGCCAGCCGGCCGAGATGATCGCGGCCCGCGCGCGGGCGATGGAAGCCGACCTGATCGTGGTGGGCAACCGGGGACGCGGGGCCCTCGCGATGAGCATCCTCGGTTCGGTCTCGGCCGGCGTCATCGACCGGGCGCCCTGCCCGGTGCTCGTCGCACGGACCGGAGATATCGGCCGGATCGTGCTTGCCGACGACGGCTCGGTCGGTGCCGCGACCGCAGCGGCGCTCGTTAACGAGTGGCCCATCTTCGGAGACGCGGCGCTCCAGATCGTGACGGTGGTGGACGTCGGCCGTCCGCTGTCCGCCTCGGACGAGGCGCCACTGCTGTATGCCTCCGGCGAGCGGCTGTACGTCGAGTCGCTCGACGACGAGCGGGCGCGCGCGCGCGCGACGATCGCCGCGCGGCTCCGCTCGCTTCGACCGCGGCCACGCGCCGTCAAGACGTGCGTGCGCGAGGGTGACGCCGCGAACGAGATCCTAGCCGCGGCGCACGACTTCGCCGCCGACCTGATCGTCGTCGGCTCGCGTGGCCAGACCGGGCTCGCCCGCTTCTTCGCCGGGAGCATCGCGCGACGCGTGCTCCTTGGCGCGAAGTGCTCGGTGCTCATCGCACGCGGTTCGGCGCAGGTGCTCCACGAGCACGAGCGGATGCTGCCCCTGGCCGCGCTGTCACTGGCATGAGCGCGAAGACCATACCGGTACCTCGCCCGCCGAAGTCCGACCGCGACATCCAGAGCGACGTGCTCGCCGAGCTCAATGGCGATGGTCGGCTGCGGCAGGCGGAGGTCGGGGTCGAAGTGTCCGATGGGATCGTGACGCTGACCGGCACCGTGTCCGCTCATTCCAAGGTAGACGCGGCCTCCGAGGACGCCGTGCGCGTGTCGGGCGTGCACGACGTGGCGAATGAGCTGGCCGTCGACGACGAGCGCCACCAGAGCTACGACACCAAGATC
The DNA here is from genome assembly GCA_964567235.1 of uncultured Chloroflexota bacterium. Lineage (GTDB taxonomy): Bacteria > Chloroflexota > Limnocylindria > P2-11E > P2-11E > UBA4735. Next base: position 3,245 of record CAZMLV010000034.1, read on the forward strand.
GCGCATGCGATCCGTCATGCGCTTGGATGGAACAGCGCCGTACCGGCTGACGGGATCGACGCGGTCGTCCGGCGCGGCGTCGTCGTCCTGCGCGGGCACGTCGACCGTTGGTACGAGCGCAGTGCCGCCGAGGCGTGTGTCGCCATCGTAGCTGGCGTCGTCTCGGTCAAGAACGAGATCCAGCTGCTTTCGCCGCCGAACACCGACGAAGAATTGCGCGAAGAGGTCGAGGACACGCTCTCGCACCTTCCGAGCTGCGACCAGCTGGACGTGCGCGTCACCGGAGGGGTCGTGACCTTGGCCGGAGCGGTCGGCTCGGACGTGATCCGCCGTCATGCGGAGACGCTCGCTGCCTCGGCGTGTGGCGTGCGTTCGGTGGTCAACCACCTGACGAGCACTCATCACGCCGATCGTCGCTCCGCGGCCAAATGACCCACCTCGAGAGGCCGTAGTTCCCTAGGCGACGCCCGTCGGCCGGCGTATGCCGTGATGGGAGGACATCTTCGATGGAGAACACCACGCCTACCACCACGACCGGCAGTCGGATCGGGCAGTTGAGCCGCAGCACCAGCGACAAGGTCCTCGCCGGCGTCTGCGGAGGTCTCGCGCAGCATTTCAGCATCGATCCGGCGCTCGTCCGCCTTGCGTTCATCGTCTTCGCGTTCGCGGGCGGAGCATCGATCCCCGTCTACGTCGTGCTCTGGATCGTGATGCCCCAGGGCGACGGCAGCGCGGTCGCGGCCCCCGTCGCCGGCCGCGCGCACGAGACGCTCGCGCTGCTGCTCGTCGGGACCGGCGGGATCTGGCTGCTCGCGAACCTTGGCGCGTTCCGGTTCATCGACTGGCAACTCGGGTGGCCGCTCGCGCTCATCGCGATCGGCGTCGCACTACTCGCCCGGAGGGTTCTGCCATGACCACCGCACAAGCGACCATCACGCCACAATCCACGCGGCGCGGCCCCAGCCTTGCGTGGCCGCTCATCCTCATCACTCTCGGCGTCGTCTTCCTGCTCGCGAACGCCGGGTACATCACCGGCGATCTCTGGGGCCGGCTCGCACAGATCTGGCCGCTCGCCCTGGTGCTGATCGGCGTCGACCTGCTCGTGCGGCCGCGCTCCGTGCCGGCCGCCCTCGTCGCCGAAGTGGCCCTGATCGCAGCGGCGATCGTCTATGCCATCGCCGCGCCCGCGGTGTTCCCCGCCACCGCGAACATCAACGCGAGCGTGGCCCGCAACGGCGCGAGCCAGCTCGACCTGAACCTGAGCTACGGTGCGGGTTCCCTGACACTGACCGGTGGCGCGACCGATCTCGTCACCGTCCGCTCGACGCGCCAGGACGTGCAGGTCTCGAGTCCCATCAGTGGCGCCCCAGTGGCCGCTGTGACGGTCCGGCCGGTGAACGAGACGTTCACGTTCGGCGTCGATCGTCGCTGGAACGTCCAGGTCCCCTCAGACCTTCCGGCCGCACTGACCGTGAGCCTCGGTGCGGGCGATTTCACGCTCGATCTCGGGTCCGTCCCCCTGACGCGCGCGACGGTCACCGTCGGCGCATCGAACCTGGTGCTCACCGCTCCGCGACCCAAGGCTGACGTCCCGATCCGCATCTCGGGCGGCGCGTCCTCGATGACGATCAACATCCCGTCCGGGGTCGAGTACCGCATCACGATGGATGGCGGCCTCAACTCGATCACCGGTCCGACCCAGTCGGCAGGCTACGCAACGGCTGCCGACCGCGTGACGATCTCGGTGTCGGCCGGCGCGTCCTCGGTCACGGTCCACTAGAGAGGAGCGCTCCTGATGAATGCCACCGCCACGACCGCCATCCCCGTCCGTGTTCCCTACCCCGAGGCAGCGGAGCCGCGGCTCCGCCTCCGCCTCGGACCGTGCGTGCTCCACGTGGTCCCGAGCGACGAGCCCGACTGGATCACTGGCAGCTACGACGACCGGGGCACCGGGTTGCCCCTCATCGCACAGGTCGAGGGAGACACCGCGACACTCTCGCAGGGCTTCAACTTCCGGTCGACCGCTTCGGTCCTCGGCTTACCGCAGCTCGACCTCGCCATCAGCGCGCGACGACCGTTCGCACTGACCATGGAGGCCGGCGCGAGCGAGAGCGGATTCGATCTCGGTGGGCTGCCGATCACCGTGCTCGAGCTCAAGGCAGGGGCCGGGAAATACGACGTCGACTTCTCCCGTCCGAATCCCGTGCAGATGCGCTCCATGGAGCTCGGCACGGGTGCCGGAGCGTTCACAGCGCGTCATCTGGCCAACGCGAGCTTCGCGACGCTGCACGTTGGAACCGGCGTCGCCGGCTGCGTCCTCGACTTCTCGGGAAGCCTTCGGCACGATGCATCGGCACGGATCGATTCCGGCCTCGCGTCGGTGGAGCTGGTGATCCCCGCGTCGACCGCGGCTCGCGTCCACGCGAAGACGTTCGCGGCCGGCACCGACGCAATCGGCGGGTTCACCCGCAGGAGCGACGACTACTTCAC
>CAZMLV010000034.1:5834-15175 GCA_964567235.1 uncultured Chloroflexota bacterium
TCACGCACCACACTCCGACCAGATCGACGACGCGATCGGACACCGGCTCCATCGGTCTCGCGGTCAGCGCGGTGGTCATCGGCTGCGCCGGGGCACTGTTCGGCCTCGGCGGCTTCACGGCTGTGCTGTTGGGCGATGCCGCGATACCGCTCGACGTGGTCTCGGTGATCGTCGCCGGCTTCGCCCTGTTCGCCCTCGGCGCCGCGCTCTTCGTGCGCGACGATCCGGGCGCCGCCGCGGTGGGCATGGCGATGGCGCCGATCGCGTACTCCGTGCTCATCGGCAGCGCGTTCGGCCCCTGGTGGGCGAGCTACCAAGATGCGGTGGCGACGAGCGGCACGGCCGAAAACGCCTTCTGGTCGGCGATGCCAGCCATGGGCCTCTTCGCCGTGTCGGGCGGCCTGCTCGCGCTCGCCTCGGCGCTCGCCGCACTCCGGTGGACGAGCAGGACCGGGAACGAGTGAGGCGACGGATCGCACGTGCGCACTGGCCGCGCCGGCAGTCGCCGGCGCGGCCAGATAAGAACGCGCGAACGGCTCAGAAGATGACGTTCACCTTGTTCGTCAGCTCCTTGACGCCGCGGGTCGCCCACGTGATCGTCTCGGCCTCCCGGCGGATCCGGTAGCTCGGGACGCGCCCCTGCAGGATCACATGACCCTTGTCGACGGCCACGTCGATGTGCTCGTTGGGGAACCGGCGCTCGAGCGCAGCCTTCAGCTCGTCGTGGATCTCGGTGTCGGTGCGCAGCGGCGGTGCAATGACCAGGTGGTCGTTCACGCTGACGACGTCCAGCAGCCGAGCGACTGCGTCCGCCGCAGCCTTGCGCTGGTACCAGTAGTCGACCGTGCCCTTGAGGGTGACGATTCCGTTGCGGACGATGGACTCGATCTTGTCGTCGGGAACGGTCACGTCCCATTCGAGGGCGCTGCGTACCGCACGGGCGATGGCCGTGTCGTCACGCCGTGCGCCGACGAGCCCGACGACCAGCTTGTTCGCGATGTCCCTGACCCCCGGGACCATCGACGCGATCGTCGCGGCCTCGCCGATCTTGAAGTAGCTCGAGACGGTGCCGGTCAACGTGACGATCCCGTCGTCGACCTCGACGCCGATCTCGGCGGGCTTGAAGTAGAAGTCCCGTGCGATATCGGCAAGCACGTCGAGCTGGATCTGCCGGTCGGTCTTGGGGGCGGTCTGGGTGATGGTCATGCTGTTATCCCTTCGCCTTTACTTGAATGCGAGCCGGCTTGGTCACCTCGGCCTTGGGCATCGTGACGGTGAGGATGCCCTCCGCCTGGACGGCCTCGATCCGGTCGGGATCGATCGGAAGCGGGAGCGTGAAGCTGCGCTTGAAGACGCCGGCCTGCCGTTCCTGGCGGAGGAAGGTCGCGTCCTTGGTCGTGGTCTCGGTCTTGTATTCGCCCGCGACGCTGATGCTGTCCGTCGTCGCGGTGATGTCCACGTCGTCCGGCTTCATCCCGGGCAGCGATGCGGTGAGGACGTATGCCTCGGTCGTCTCGGTCAGGTCGACGGCGAACGTCGTCGATGGTCCTTCGAACAGCCCGAACGGCCAGACCACGCCCTCCTCGACGATACGATCCAGGGCCTCGCGCATGGAAATGAAATCGCGCTTGATAGGGGTCGGTGCGAGCTTCATGGATACGATCTCCTTTCGGTCGCAGGCGTCCCACGATCCGTCGGTCGCGGGCCATCCCTCAGGGTCGCCCTTCAGGACCGGACCCGCGAGGGCCCTTGCGCCTGAAATCGCGGTACCTTCGACACAGACCGGTCACCGCGGTCTCGGCACACGCGGCCGGCGTGGGACCGCCCTACCCTCGGTCGCATCGTGATGACCAGCGGCACGACGGACCCCACGTTCGCCCATCGTGAGCTCCCGGGCACGGCGGTCCGCTACTACCCGCTCGATGCGATCCGCGATGCCGGACTGGGCGACCCGACGCTGCTCCCGGTCACGCTCAAGATCCTCCTCGAATCGATCGTGCGGCGGACAGCCCAGGGCCTCGCCCGTGCTGACGACGTGCGCGCCCTCGTGCGGTGGCCTGACCCACCGGATGCCGGCGCGGAGATCGCCTTCCTGCCCGCGCGGATCCTGCTCCAGGACTTCACCGGGGTCCCAGCGGTCGTCGATCTCGCTGCGATGAGATCAGCGCTCGCCCGGGCGGACATCGCGCCGGATCGCATGGCGCCGAGCATCCCCGTCGACCTCGTGATCGACCACTCCGTCCAGGTCGACTCGTTCGGGGCGCGCGGCGCCTACGAGCGCAACATCGACATGGAGTACGAGCGCAATGCGGAGCGGTACGCGCTCCTGCGCTGGGCCCAGCAGGCATTCCCGAACTTCCGGGTCGTGCCGCCGGGGATGGGGATCTGCCACCAGATCAACCTCGAGCGGCTGTCGCGTGTGGTCCAGGTGCGCGACGAGGACGGCGTTCGGGTCGCGATCCCCGACACGCTCGTCGGGACCGACTCGCACACGACGATGGTCAACGGGCTCGGCGTCCTCGGCTGGGGTGTCGGCGGCATCGAAGCCGAGGCCGCCATGCTCGGGCAACCGATGTACCTCTCGACGCCGCGCGTCGTCGGCGTGCGCTTCACGGGCGTGCTGCGCCCCGGCGCCACGGCGACGGATCTGGTGCTCACGCTCACCGAGCTGCTCCGCCGGACCGGTGTGGTCAACGCGTTCGTCGAATTCTGCGGCGCCGGGCTCACGGGGCTTTCGGTCGCCGATCGCGCGACGCTCTCGAACATGTGTCCCGAGTACGGCGCGACGGCCGCGCTCTTTCCCGCGGACCGCGAGACGCTGCGCTACCTCGAGGCCACGGGCCGCGAGCCAGAGCTCGTCGGTCTCGTCGAGCGATACACGAAGGCCCAGGGCCTGTTCCGCACCGACGAGACACCGACGCCCGTCTTCAGCCAGCTCATCGAGCTCGACCTCGCGACCGTCGAGCCCAGTCTCGCCGGACCGAAGCGGCCGCAGGACCGCGTCGGGCTGGCCAAGGTCTGGGAGAGCTTCGTGGCGGGCGACGCCCGCGGACCGAGCGCGTTCGCGGCACAGCGCTTCGACGACGAAGGCGGCACCGCCGACGTCGAGAGCTCTCGGGCCGCCGGCCAGACGGCCGCACCCAGCCCACGCGTGCACGACGGCTCGGTCGTCATCGCCGCGATCACGAGCTGCACGAACACCTCGAATCCCTCGGTCATGATCGCCGCGGGGCTTCTGGCGAAGCGCGCGGTCGAGCGCGGCCTCCGGGTCCCGCCGACCGTCAAGACGAGCCTCGCCCCCGGGTCGCGCGTCGTCACGGACTACCTGCGCGCCGCGGGACTGATGGAGCCGCTCGAGGCGCTTGGGTTCTACCTCGTGGGCTACGGCTGCACCACGTGCATCGGCAACAGCGGACCGCTCGCCGATCCGCAGGTCGAGGCGGCCGTCAAGGACGAGGGCCTCAATGTCGTCGCGGTCCTCTCGGGCAATCGCAACTTCGAGGGTCGCATCCATCCGCTCGTGCGCTCGAGCTACCTGGCCTCACCGCCGTTGGTCGTCGCGTACGCGCTCGCCGGCACGGTCCGGACAGACCTCAGCTCGGAGCCGCTCGGCCGTGACCGAGACGGGAAGCCGGTGTACCTGGGCGATCTCTGGCCGTCCGCGGAGGAGGTCGCGACGGTCATCCGCGAGTCGGTGCGGGTGGAGATGTTCGAGCGCGAGTACCACGGCATCTTCGAGGGCGACGAGCGCTGGCAGCGGATGGGCGCACCCTCGGGAGAGACGTTCGCGTGGGACTTGGGTTCGACGTACGTCCGCGAGCCGCCGTTCTTCGCCGGGCTCGGCGCAGAGCCACCCGCCGGCTCCGACATCATCGCTGCCCGGGCCCTCCTGGTCCTCGGCGACTCGGTCACCACCGATCACATCTCGCCCGCCGGCAGCATCCCGCCGGCGAGCCCGGCCGGCCGGTATCTCATCGAGCACGGCGTCGAGCCGCGCCTGTTCAACAGCTACGGCGCGCGTCGCGGCGACCACGAGGTGATGATCCGGGGCACGTTCGCCAACATCCGCCTGCGCAACCGGCTGGTCCCCGACCGGGAGGGGTATTGGACAAAGCACCTCCCCGACGGCGACGTGTTGACGATCTTCGATGCCGCCGAGCGCTATCGAGCGGAGGGTGTCCCGCTCGTCGTCCTCGCGGGCAAGGAGTACGGATCGGGAAGCTCGCGCGACTGGGCCGCCAAGGGTCCCGCGCTCCTGGGCGTCCGTGCCGTCATCGCCGAAAGCTTCGAGCGGATCCATCGGAGCAACCTCGTCGGGATGGGCATCCTGCCGCTCGAGCTGCCCGCCGGCACATCCGTCGCGAGCCTCGGCCTGACCGGCGAGGAGCGCTTCTCGATCCGCGGCATCCACGCGATCGGGCCTCGCGCGCATCTCACCGTCGACGTGATCGCCAGCGACGGAGGGCACCGGTCGTTCGACGTCGCGGCCCGCCTCGACAACGACAGCGACGTCGACTATCTGCGGCATGGCGGCATCCTGCCGATGGTCCTTCGAGAGCTGCTCCAGGCGTCGATCGAACGAGGGACCTAGGCGAGCTTCGGTACTGCCGGCGGCACGTGGAAACGGCGCCCGGTGATGTCGGCCGGCATGATCGCGATCCAATGCCAACGCTCGCCGGGTGCGGCGGGGTGGACGGGTATCCAGCGAAGATGCTCGGCCGAGCGACCTGGATTCATGGTGATCTCTTCGGCCCGACCCTTCGCCACCACGCTCCAGCCGGTCCCGGACACCGGGTCCCAGCCATCCACCTCGAATGCGACCGCGCTCGACCGCAGCGCAGCGAGCTTGGTGCCGGCGTTGGTCCGGAACACGATGATCCGGCCTTCGATGCCGTAGTTGACGGGCAGGATCTCGACCCGGTCGTCGGCGTCGAACGCGATGCGGCCGACCTCATGCGATCCGAGGAGGACCAGACACTCATCCTCGGTGAGGATCGTCATCGAACCTTCGAAGGTCACCTCGCCTGCCTCCTCCGCAATCCCCCTGGGCGCGTCCATTGGTCAGCACAGTGCGCCGGGTCCGGCGGGGTCGGCAGAGTCGAACGGCTCGTCTTCCGGTGTCGCAGTTCCCATCGACCGCGCGCCGGGTGTTACCGACCCAGAGAGGACCAACGACCATCGAATTCGGGCCGAGCGGTCGTTGCAGCGGGATCACGCGCGCACAGACTGGGAGCCACGTTGCGACCGCGGACGATCATGCCGGGAGGTGCGCAATGGACCGGGCATCAGAGCAGTGGTACGACTGCCGCGCGTGCGGCGAGCGACGACGGTTCCCATTCGAAGCGAACGCCGACGATCCCGGCTGCCGGTGCCCACCGGCTCCGGTGGTCCGCCCGGCCGACGAGGTCCAGGACGAGGCGGCTGAGATCGTCTCCAGCTAGATCCGCCGCACCGCGGCGGACCTACTGCCCGACGATGAGGCTCCGGCGGGCCTGGTAGTCCTCCGCATCGATCTCGCCACGCGCCAGACGTTGGTCGAGGACCGAGAGCGCATCGCCGCGCTCACGCGTCGGGACCACGCGCACGATGACGAAGATGGCGATCGCGGCGAGCGCGACCCAGAACAGCACGGAGCCGACGATCATCCAGCCCATCCAGCTCTGGTCCATGTAGGGGTATCCGGGGAACATCATGTGGTCACCTCCTGCGCGGATGCCGCGAGCGTCGTCGGACGGATCTGGTCGGGCCGGGCCACGGCTGCTCCACGCACGAACGTCGCGATGCACATGAGGCCGATGGCACCGATCACCAGACCGGGTGCGACCGCGACGGGGTCGATCGGCGCTGCGATCAGGACCTCCTGGAGCACCGTGATGATGGAAAGTCCGATCAAGTAGGCGGCGGCCTGGAGAAGCAGACCGGGTGCGACGACGTAGCCGAACGAGTGCCGGCGCCAGAGGAGCACGCCGCCGAGCAGCAATGCGGGGAGCTGCACCGTGAGGTCCATGATCGTGACCGTCCGCGCGACAGGGTCGAGCGAGGTTCCGCCCGCGAGCGCGGAGACGCTCATCGCGGTCCACAACGCCATGAACAGCACGGCCACCGCTCCGAGGAATCCGCCGATCGACCGGGCGCGAACGGTTCCCGCGAGGCGATGGCGGACTGCGCCACCGTCGATCGACACGACGACGGCGATCATCGCGTATGCACTCACCGCGATGAGCACGAGGTACGGCACAAAGAACCAGTTGAACGGCGCGCCGAGGGCGTAATAGCCGTAGTCATACAAGACGTAGAAGAGGGCGCCGGGCCAGAGGAGCAGGCCGATCAGGGAGCCGCGACGCGCCAGCCACATCGACCCGAGCAGGACCGGCAGGCCGACGAGGATGTTGAGCGCGTCCTGCCCGACGAACAGGGGTAGAAGCTTCGCGTCGGGGCCGGCGTAGATGCTCGAGCCGGAGATCAGGCCGACCGCCGAGGCCACCGTCATCAGGACGGCGACCACGGTCGAGGCGAGGTACGTGAGCGACAGATCGCGGGTGGTCCAGCGGTCGGCGGTCATAGCGCGGCCTCCCGTTCGGTGTGCCGCGCACAGTCGATATCGCGCGCCGTCTGAGGCCGTGCGACAAGCCGGTCGAGCGGGATCGGCCGCCCGCAGTCGACGCAGAAGCCGTACACGCCCGCGCGCATCCGGCCCAGAGCGGCGTCGATCTCGTAGAGCTCGCGCTTGAACCTGCTGATGTCCGTGAGCCGGAGCTCGCGATCGTACAGATCAGCGGCGGCACCATGCGCGATGCCCTCGTCCTCTGGAACAGCCGGCCTGGCCAGCTCGCGCTCGGCGGCCGCGATCTCGCGGCGCGCCGACGCGCGGTACGTCTCCAGCGCTGCTTGAAGCTCAGGCAGACGTTCCGCGAGCAGGCTCGGGGCGTGTCCGACGGAAACGGCCATCACAAGGAGACTCGCCCCCGCGGCCGGCCGCGCCTAGTGCCGGTGGTCCCGAACCTCGCGCACCTTCAGACCTACGTGCGCGGCGAGGGCACGACGTCGCCCATGGCCCGCGGCAGGTCGACGCCGAGCAACCGGTCCAGCAGGTGCGCTCGCCAGATCCAGCGGGGCGCGCCAGCCCACGCCATCGCGACGGTCGCCGCGATGGCGAGGTCGGTCTCCGACAAAGGCGCCAGATCGAAGAACCGGCTGACGCCGGGATGCAGCGCGACCCAGACGAAGCCGAGCAGCAGGATGCCGGCGAGCGCCGCCGACCGCTTTCCGCCAGGCACGACGTCAGGAGCGGCCCCGGCGCGGCCGGGAGGAGCTGCGAACAACAGCAGCCCGACACCGCCGAAGACCGAGAGTGCAGTGAGCGCGCTCTGCGCGAGCTCAGGCGAGCCGCTCACCACGATGTAGGCGAGGTAGAACACCAGGCCGACCAACGCGAGGCTCCACCCCGCCGGGGCGACGAATCGGACCAGCGCGCTCACGAGCCGGCCACGCGCGGCCGGCGACGGGCGGGCCCAGGCCGCGAGGGCGATCGCGGGCACGCCAACGGTGAACAGCGTGACCACCGCGTTCTGCTTGGGCGTGAACGGGAACGCCGCATCGACCAACGCCGCGCCGGCGATGAGCAGCACCATGTACGCGATCCGCGACAGGAACAGCCGCAGGACGCCCTGCATCCCGTTCTGGATCCGCTGCCCTTCGCGGAACGCCGCGGGTAACGTCGCGAACGAGTCGTTCAGCAGGACGAGGTCCGCGACCGCCCGCGCCGCGGGCGCACCACCGTTCAGCGCGATCGCGAGGTCAGACCGCTTCAGGGCGGGCACATCGTTCACTCCGTCGCCGACCATCGCGACGTAGCGTCCGTCGTCGCGCAGCGCGCCGACGAGGCGCTCCTTCTGCTGCGGCGTGACGCGGGCGAAGACGGTCCCTTCGCGTACGAGCCGGCGGAGCTCGCCTGGGTCAGCGGCAGCGAGCGCTTCGCCGAGCACGACCCGGCCCGCCGACAGAACGCCGGCCTGCGTCGCGACCGCACGGACCGTCTCGGGGTGGTCTCCCGAGACGAGCTTGATCGCGATCCCGGCGTCGGCGAAGCCGGCGAGGCATTCACGCACATCCGTCCGGAGCTCGTCCCGGAGCGTCACGAGCGCGATCGGCGTCAGCGCGATGGGCAGCGCGGGAACCGCCGGAGGAGCCGCGGACCCGAGGGCCGGACCACGGGCCAGGAGCACGACTCGCAGCGCCGCGGTCGCATCTTCCGCGACCGCCGCGTCGACGGCGGTCCGTTGATCCGGCTCCAGTCGCGACCGTAGCGCGTCGGGAGCACCGAGGACGAGCTCGGTGCGGCTCGGCTCGTCGAGCACGATCGCACTCCAGCGGCGCTCGGAGGCGAAGGGCACCTCGTTGCGAACCGCGAGGCGATCGCCCGGGCACCCCGCGACGATGGCCCTGCTCGTCCGGTTCTCAGCGGTCACGCTGGCGGCGAAGCCACCGACGAGTCTCCTGGCCTCATCCTCGCCGGCCGCGAATGCTCGGAGCGCGACGACCTCGAGCCGGCCGGAGGTCAACGTGCCGGTCTTGTCGAAGCACAGGACGTCAACATTGCTCAGCGACTCGATCGCGTTGGCCTGCTGGACGAGCGCACCCTGTCCCGCGATGCGAACCGCCCCAATCGCGTACGCCGCAGCCATGGCCAGGAAGAGCCCATTCGGGACGAGTCCGGCCACGACGACGGCGATCCGGACGATCTGCACCGGCGGGAGGCCGTCAATCACCGCGGCGGCGACGAGCATGACGCCGAACGAGCCGGCGATCAGCAGCAGCACGCGGACGACGAGACCGATCTGACGCTGAAGCGGCGTCTGGACCCGACGGAAGGCGCGCGCCCCCACGGTCAGGCGATTCGCGAGGCAATCGTCACCCACCGCGCGGGCCATGTATCGGGCGGTGCCGCTTGTGTCGAATGTGCCGGAGCGCAGCTCATCCCCGGGTCCTCTCGAGATCGGGTCGGCCTCACCGGTGAGCAGGGACTCGTCCACCTCGATGCGACCGGAGCCGACGATCGGACCATCGACCAGGACCTGGTCCCCCGGCCGGATGACGAGTACGTCTCCGACGACGATCTCCGCCGGGTCGATCTCGCGCTCGGATGCATTTCGCAGAACGCTGGCTTTCGGACGGGTGAGCACGGCGATCCGATCCAGGACGTGCTTCGCCCGTATTTCCTGAACGACGCCGACGAGCACGTTCACGCTGATGACCGCGATCGACACGAGCGCATCGCTCCACTGACCGAGTGCGAGCAGCGCGAGGCAGAGCAGGAAGATGACCCCATTGATGAACGTGAG
>CAZMLV010000035.1:0-15045 GCA_964567235.1 uncultured Chloroflexota bacterium
CCTGCTCGGTCGAGAGAGAGGAGCAGCTGCTCGCGACGGCCCACGCCGTCAAGGCGGCGGGCGCGAACATCCTTCGCGGCGGCGCGTTCAAGCCACGGACGTCGCCCTACGACTTTCAGGGGCTCGGGAAGGAGGGGCTCGAGCTCCTCGCCCGCGCCAAGCGCGAGACGGGCATGCCGATCGTCTCCGAGGTGCTCGACCCGCACGACGTCGCGCTGTGCGCGAAGTACGTCGACATCCTCCAGATCGGCGCGCGGAACATGCAGAACTACGCACTGCTCCGTGAGGTCGGCCGCTCGGGGCATCCGGTGCTCCTGAAACGCGGCGGGATGTACCCGACGATCGAGAACTGGCTGCTCTGCGCGGAATACATCCTGCGCGAGGGCAACGCCAATGTGATGCTCTGCGAGCGGGGCCTGCCGGTGCCCGGTGGCGAGACCGCGACCCGCAACGTGCTCGACGTCTCCGCGGTCGCCGTGGTGCACGAGCTGTCGCATCTGCCGGTGGTCGTCGATCCGAGCCACGGCACCGGCAAGGCGTCATACGTCGCGCCGATGGCGCGCGCGGCGGTCGCCGCGGGCGCCGACGGATTGATCATCGAGGTGCATCCCGATCCCGAGCGCGCGCTGTCGGACGGACCGCAGTCGCTCACGTTCGACGAGTTCGGGTCGCTGATGCGCGGGCTCGCGGCGCTTCGGGGCGCTAGTTCTGCAGCGCCGGTCCCTGCTGTGTCGCGCTGAGCTTGTACCCGAAGCCCCGCGCCGTTTCGATCGAGACCTCGGTCACCCCGCCGTCCTGCAGCTTCTTCCGCAGCCGCCCGACGTGCACGTCGACCAGCCGCGTGTCGCTCCCGGGCTCGTAGCCCCACACGCCGGTGAGGAGGTCGTCGCGCGTGAACACGCGACCAGGCTCGCCGCCGAGCGTCTTCAGGAGCTTGAACTCGGTGGGGGTGAGCGGAAGGGCCACGTCGCCATGGACCGCCTGCACGCTGCCGAGATCGATGACGAAGAGCCCGAAGCGCAGCTGACGCCGGTCGCGATCGGCGACCGCCGCGTACGAACGCCGGCGCAGGAGCGCCTCGACCCGCGCGACGAGCTCGTTGTTGTCGAACGGCTTGCCCATGTAGTCGTCCGCACCGATGCGCAGACCGACGACACGATCCGGCGGATCGCTCTTCGCGGACACGAAGAGGATCGGGACGTCGGTCTCCTTGCGGAGCTGGAGGCAAAGGCTGATGCCGTCGACGCTGGGCATCATCACGTCGAGGCTCACAAGGTCGGGGCGGAAGCTGTTGAAGACCTCGAGCGCCTGGCGCGAATCGGTCACGACGCGGACGGAGAAGCCCTCCTCGCGCAGCACGGTGCCGAGCAGGTTCGCGATGTCCGATTCGTCATCGACGACCAGGATCCGAGCGTCATGACTGACGCTCCGCTCGGCCGACGGACCAGGGCTGGCGATCGCCATCGCCGGGAACCTTCGCAATATCGATGCCAGACGTAACGATCATGAAAAGCGCGTTCTAAGCGAGCGCGGCGTTCACCGCCGCCAATCGCTCGGTCACCCAGTCGGCCTGCGCACCCACAGCATCCGGCCATGGCGCGAAGAAGTACCGGTCGGTCTCGGCTTCGATGCGCTCGCGGGTCGCCGTCCCCGCGGGGGTCAGCTCGAGCGCGGGGCCGGCGGTCAGGTGGTCCGCGGCCCGAAGCTGTTGCAGCGCCGCCCGCACGTCGTCCGGACGCTGGGTCGCGATCTTCGCGATGAGCTCGGCCTCGGTGGCCGCCTCGCCCTTCCACACCCGTGTAAGCACATCGAGCACGGGGCCGGAGAGGCCGGCGTCCCGCCACGCTTGGACGTGACAGTCGTCGCGGACCTGCCACAGGCCGTAGATCGCCGCGTCGAGCCGGGCCATCGCGGACGACGGCTCCTGCCAGCGGTACCGCGCGCCGCGGGCCGTGTGCTCGCGCGTCGCAGGCTCTTTCGCGGTGGCCGCGGCCCGGTACGCGTCGTCGAGCAGCGCGGCCAGCCGGTCGAGATCGTCCTTCGCGATCGGCGTGAGCGATGCATAGTGCGCGTCGATCGCGCGCCGCAGCTCGCCGACGGCCGTCGTTCCCTTCGCGGTGAGTGACCAGCGCCCGTCCGCCCAGGAGAGCAGACCGGCCGACTCGCCGGCGGCCGCGGTCGTGCGCAGCGCATCGTCCGTCGTGCGGTACGCGCTGTTGCCGATGTCCTGCGGCCGCGCGCCGCGCGGGTCCTGGGTGGCGATGTCCATGGCGAAGAAATAGGCGGGCCGATCGAGGCCGAGCGCCTCCATCGCGCGGAGCGGGAAGTCCGCCTTCGCCCGGCGGCGCTGAAGGAACTGCGGAAGGAGCGGCACGAGCGCCACGGGGTACGGCTCGCGCACAGGGCTGCACCTCCCTCACATGCGGTGCTTCGCGGTGTCTTCCTCGAAGTATGGCGGGTCCGCACGAGCTCGAGGCACCTGACGCAGAATTCTGTCGATGACGCCAGAGGATGCGAGGGGCCGCACCGACCTCCACCTGCTGGACGTGCGCGAGCCCGACGAGTGGGCGGCCGGACGGATCGCCGGGTCCCAGCACATCCCGCTCGGCGAGCTGCGCGCGCGGATCGGCGAGGTGCCGAAGGGGACGACCATCCTCACGGTCTGCCGCCACGGCAACCGGAGCGACGCCGCTGCGCGTGGCCTTCGGACCCTTGGCTACACGGTCGAGAACCTCGAAGGCGGCGTGACCGCGTGGAAGCGCGCCGGATTGCCCCTCGAGGCGGAGGGCGGCGGACCCGGGCGGGTCATCTGATGCATCAGCCGACGGCCGAGCGCCCGTTCCACGACAAGGCCTGGCTGCGCGCGCACCTGGACGAGGAGCGCAAGGAGGCGGATCTCCTGGCCGAAGTGCGCGAGGTCGTCTTCGGCCTGCAGGATGGCGTGACCAGCATCCTCGCGGTCGTGACGGTCGTGGCCGCGGCGTCGAACGACACGTACACCGTGCTCATCAGCGGCATCGCTGCGACGCTGGCCGAGGTCTTCTCGATGGGCGCGGGCGAATACATGTCGTCGAAGAGCCAGCGCGAGATCTTCCTCGCCCAGATCGCGTCCGAACGGGCGGAGGTCGAGGATCGTCCCGGCGAGGCGCAGGCCGAAGTCGCATTCATGTTCGAGCGCGAAGGACTCGGCGCGGAGTCGTCCCGGCGCATCGCCGCGGAGATCGCGCGCGAGCCGAACGTGCTGCTCCGGACGATGGTCGAGAAGGAGCTTGGCCTCGCGATCGAGGAGGGCGGCTCGCCGCTCCAGGGTGCGCTCATCCTCGCCGGCGCGTTCTTCGTTGCCGCGCTCGTGCCGCTCCTCCCGTACTTCTTCTTTCCCGTGCGCACGGGCCTCTGGGTGTCGATCGGGCTTTCGGCCGTCGTCATGTTCGCCGTCGGACTGTGGAAATCCCGGCTCACGAAACGCAACCCGCTCGCGTCCGGGCTCGAGATCCTCGTGCTCGTCGCGGGGGCCGCGATCGCCGGCTCGTTCTTCGGGTCCATCCTGCCGGGTCTCCTGGGGGTCGCGGGGATCCGCTAACGGCACAGGGCATGCTCTCGATGTGTGGGCCAGTCAGGGGAGGTCCGAACATGCCGAACGACCAGAGCCCGCGTCCCACAGACGATCTCGGCGCGGCGGAGCGCAAGAGCAAGACCGTCGACGAGCGCGTGCCCGAGCGCCAGAGCACCGATGAGGTAGCCGAGATGGAGCTGCCCGGCGCGATCGCGCGCGGCGGCCCGATCCTCGGCACCGACACGCCCGGCCCTGGCGAGCAGGTGCTCGAGCAGGAGGCCAAAGCGCAGCGCAGCCCGACCGCGCGCGGCTGACAAGCAAGCGCCCACTGACACCTAGCATGGAGTCCATGCGGATCGCGTTTGTCTCCTCTTCCATTCCCCGTCGCTGCGGGATCGCGACCTTCACCGCCGACGTGATGGCCGCTGTGAAAGCGGCCGACCCGACGGTCCGTTGCTCGGTCGTCGCGATCGACGAGCCGAACAGCGCCCGCGCCTACGGCCCGGAGGTCAAGAGCCGCATCCGCCAGCGCGAGCCCGAGTCCTACCGGTCCGCCGCCGCCATGCTGAACGAGTCGAACGTCGACGTGGTGAATCTCCAGCACGAATTCGGGCTGTACGGCGTCTGGAAGGACGGCGTGTACGACGATCACCTTCGGCCGTTCCTGCAGGAGCTCACCAAGCCGCTCATGGTCACGCTCCACAGCGTGCCGCCGAGCCCGTCACCGTCGATGCGCGACGCCATCCGGCTCATCTCGTCGCGCAGCGACGAGGTCATCGTGATGGCGCACACGGCGGCCCGGTTGCTCGTATCGGACTACGGGATCACCAAGGTCCCGATCGTGATCCCGCACGGCATGCCGGCGATCGAGCCGACCGGCCGCCACCGTCTGAAGACCAAGCTCGGCGTCGAGGGTCGCGCGATCATCTCGACCTTCGGCCTGGTCGATCCGCGCAAGGGCCTGGAGTTCGTGATCGGCGCCATGCCCGCGATCGTCGAGCGTCATCCGAACGCGCTGTACCTCGTCGTCGGCCAGACCCACCCGGAGCTGCTCAAGCAGCAGGGCGAGGCCTACCGGAACACGCTCGAGCGCCTCGCCGAGGAGCTCGGCATGTCCGACCACATCGGCTTCGTGAACGAGTACCTCACCCAGCGCGACATCGTCGGGTACCTGCTCGCCACCGACGTGTACGTGACCCCGTACCTCGACCCGAACCAGATCACGAGCGGCACGCTCGCGTACGCCCTCGGGGCGGGGAAGGCGATCGTGTCCACGCCGTACCTCCACGCGATCGAGGCGCTGGCCGACGACCGCGGGATCATCGTGCCGTTCCGCGATGCACCGGCGATCACCGATGCCGTCGAGCGGATCCTCGGCGACGCCGAGTTGAAGCAGCGCCTCGAGCGCCGGGCCTACGCCTACGGGCGCGAGACGGCCTGGCCGGCCGTCGGCCGTCGGGTGCTCGCGCTGACCCAGCACGTGCTCGAGCCGCACCGCCAGCACGATCCGCTCGTCGCCGTTTGAAGACCGCCGAACGGGCAGACCTCGGTCGGCGCCTCGCGGAGAATCCTTTGCTCACCGCGCGCGACGTGCCGCCGTCTCAGCCGGCACTCGAGGTCGTGTCCGTCTTCAACGCGGCCGCCGCGGTCATCGGCGACCAGGTCGTCCTGCTGCTGCGCGTCGCGGAGCGCCCTCGTAGCGACGTGGACCTGCCGCCGGGCGCATTCACGCTCGACTTCGGTGGACCGCATCCCGTGCAGAAGCCGCTCCCGCGCCACTACACGAAGGACGACGTCGTCGGGATGGCCTACATGGACGCGTCGACCCAGCCGCCGTCCGTGCGCGTGGCGTATATCCCGAAGGACCTGCCTGGCCTCGACCTTCGCGATCCGCGCGCGATCCGATACAAGAACGCGACCGGCCCGCTCGGGATGGTGAACGAGGGCTATCAGGACTTCCTCGCCCAGATCTCGCACCTTCGCGTGGCGCGATCGCGCGACGGAGTCCACTTCACGGTCGAAAAGGAGGTATCCCTCGGTCCACTGGATCCGCTCGAGGAGTACGGGGTCGAAGACCCGCGGGTCACGTTCATCGACGGGAACTTCCAGGTCACCTACGTATCCGTATCGCGGTGGGGGATCACCACGAGCCTCGCCACGACCTCAGATTTCTTGTCATTCGAGCGCAAGGGCGTCATCCTGCTGCCAGATCACAAGGACGTCGTGATCTTCCCGGAGAAGATCGGCGGCAAGTACGTCGCGCTCACCCGGCCGATGCCCCAATC
Organism: uncultured Chloroflexota bacterium; assembly: GCA_964567235.1. Classification (GTDB taxonomy): domain Bacteria; phylum Chloroflexota; class Limnocylindria; order P2-11E; family P2-11E; genus UBA4735. Next base: position 5,839 of record CAZMLV010000035.1, read on the forward strand.
GTTCGCCCGCATCTTTGGGATCTGGATCGCCTTCTCCGACGACATGAAGGAGTGGGGCGGTCACCAGCGGCTCGCGATGCCGCGGTGGGGCCAGTGGGATGAGCTGCGCACCGGGGCCTCCGCGGTCCCGTTCCGCACCGAGCGCGGGTGGCTGGAGATCTATCACGGCGTTGACCGGAACACGACCTACGCGATGGGCGCGCTGCTCATGGATCTCGACGATCCCCGCAAGGTCATCGCGCGCTCGCCCAAGCCCATCCTCAAGCCGACGGAGGTCTACGAGACGACCGGGCTGTTCAACCACACGGTCTTCTCGTGCGGGCACATCCGGCTTGACGAGCAGCGGGAGCGCATCCGCCTGTACTACGGTGCCGCCGACTCGGTCGTTGCTGCCGCGGACTTCGACGTGAGGGAGATCCTCGACAGCCTCGAGCCATGCTGACCCGACTCGCGGCGCTCGCGCGACCGCTCGATGCCGGCGACGAGCAGGCACTCGGCCTCGCGATCTACGCGGATGACGCCGGCGAGCATTTCGGTGCCCAGGAGAGCGGCATCGAGGGCGTCGCGTGCCTGGACGACGTGGCACGGGCCTTCGTTCTCTGGAGCGACCTCTGGGCATTCACGAAGCTGCCCGTGGCGCGGGTGTGGGTCGACGGGCTGCTCGGCTTCTGCCGCTGGATGCAGCAGGACGATGGACGGTTCGTGAATTTCGTCCTCGACTGGAACGGCGTGCGCAACATCGACGGCATCACCTCGCGCGCCGACGGCGCGTCGTTCTGGCAGGCGCGCGGCGCTCGGGCGATGGCGAAGGCGTGGCGCGTGCTCGGTGACGATCGCGCGCGCGACGACTACCGGCGCGCGCGCGAGTCATTCGACGAGCGCCCCGTAGGCGCAGACGTGCGCGCGGTGCAGGTCCTCGCGGCACTGGACGCGCAGGACCTGCCGGCCGATATCTCCCGGTGGTGCGACGACATGGTGTCGCAGCGCCGCGGCAATGTCCTCCTGGACGCACACGACGCCACGGAGCCGCACGTCTGGGCGCACATCCAGGAAGGCGTGCTCGCGCTCGCGGGCAGGACGCTGCGCCGCCCCGAGCTGATCGACATCGCGCGCCGGAGCGCGGACGAGTACCTCCTGCCGCTCATCGCGAGCGGCTTCGATCTGCCGACCGTGCAGCCCTATGGCGCGGCGTCCGCCGCGTTCTCGATGGAGCAGCTCGCGCAGGCTACGGGCGAGGCCACCTACGCGAAGGCCGCGCGCGACGCGCGCGCGTGGTTCGACGGCCGCAACCCGGCCCGCCGTCCGGTCTACGACCGCGGTGCCGGCCGCGTGGCCGACGGCGTGGATGGGACCGAGCTGAACCCGCACTCGGGCGCGGAATCGAATGTGGTCGGCGCACAGGCGCTGTTCGATGACGTGGCGGCATGGCTCCTGCGACACCCCGACACGTGCTTCCCATCGGCGCGATCTTCGCCTTCGTTGGACGTCAGCTCGGCCGCGTCCTGAGCCTCGCGTTCTCGTGGGCGACGATGGCGCTCTTCGGCCGGGTCCCCGAGGACCGGCAGCTGTTCCTGTCGGCGATGGCCGCGGCCTCCCTGCTGTGGCCGATCGTGCTCGCGGGGGTCGCGGTCCCGAGCTTCGCGACCTTCCTGCTCGCGTTCGTGACCATCCCGGCGTGGGCGGACCCGTGGGTCCGGCCGGCCATGCTCGCCCTCGCGGTCCTGCTGCCGCTGATCGTTGGGTTCCTGTCGACGAAGCTCACGAACGCGCAGCCGCACGGTGCGGAGCTCGTGCGCGAGACGCTGCGTGGCTATCCGTACGCGATCGGCCTGTTCGTCGTTCTGGTGTGGATGCTGATCCTCGCGCCGCTCACGAACATCAGGGCGATGCTGCGGCGGTGGCAGAGCGACCACGTCGCGATCGCGGTGCAGCCGGGCGGCTACGACACGGTGGTGCGCGATCTCCGTGACGCGCTCGAGCGCGCGAAGCTGCCGCTCGCGACGCGGCGTGCCGGATGGATGTACGAGCTACCGGGGCACATCCTCGCGCTGTGCGGCGGGAAGCGCGTCGCGGCGCTCGTCCCCGAAAAGCTGCTCGTGCTGTACGACGCGAGCGTCGAGATCGTGATCCACCCGATGGACCTCGCGGTGCGGGGCCGCAAGGGCCCGCTCTCCCGGGCCCGGGCCGCGATCGCGCGCGAGCTCACGTTCACGCGCGCGTACCAGACCTGGACGAAAGAGGCCCAGGAGATCGAGGATGCGCTCGCGCGCGCGGCGCGCGGCGACGCGGATCTTGATGCGATCGCGCGGCGCGTCGCCGACACCGAGCTCGATTTCGAGCAGTGGGAGATCCTGTACCGGCTGCTGCTCCAGGTGCGCCTTCGCACGAGCCCGCTCGAGACCGACGCCATCGTGGCGGACACCGAGCCGATCCCCACGATCGCGCAACGGCTCGCCGGCCTGCGCTCAGCGTTCCGCTCGCTGTGGCCGCACCGCCGTCAGCGTGCGTAGACGCGGACGGATTGGGCCGCGTTGTTCTCGTATCCGAGCGGGTCCCGGCGCTGCACCAGCGGTTGCACGTCGCCGCTCGTGTCGGTCGCCCGCGCGAGCAGGTCATGGGCGCCGGGCACCGCGCTCCAGTCCGCGCGCCACTCCCGCCACGCGGACAAGGAGACCGGCGGGCCGAGCACCGCGTCGCGCCAGGTCGTCCCGCCGTCCGATGAGACTTCCACGCGCGTGACCGTTCCCTGGCCGGACCAGGCGTATCCGCGCATCGTGACCATCCCGGCCCGGACGTCGCGCAGGGGTTCGGCGATGACGGCCCGCGGCCGCATCTCGTGCAGCGGCCGGTCGCCCGAGACGTAGCGGTCGGCCTGATAGAACCCGCGGAACGGCTCGTCGAGGGCGACGATCTCCGCGAGCCACTTCACGGAGGCCATGCCGTACCACCGTGGGACGATGAGGCGCGCCGGCGCGCCGTGCTCGACCGGCAGGTCGGTCCCGTTCATCGCGTACGCGACGAGCACGTCGTCCGCGAGGGCGCGCTCGATCGGGAGCGACCGCTCGAACGCGATCCGTCGCTCCGCTCCCGGCGGCGTGCCCGCGTCGGCGCCGCGGAACAGGATCTCGACGACCGATGGAGAAAGGCCGGCGGGTTCGAGCAGCGACCGGAGCGGGATCCCGGTCCATCGGGCCGTGCTCACCGCTCCGAGGCCCCACTGCTCGCCCGGCGCCGGCGGCCGGAGGAACGATCGGCCGTTGCCCGCGCACTCGAGCGTCACCGCGAGCGTGCGCGCCTCGAGCCCGCGCAGCTCGGCGATCGGAACGGATCGCGCGCGCTGCACGGCGCCGGAGATCGCGATGCTCGCCGGCGGGCTCGGGAACGCGAAGTGGCTCCGCACGTAGTGGAGCCCGTCCGGCGTCAGTGGTCCGTCGTGCCGCTCGAGCCGGGTCTCGGCATTCAACGGCTCGCGGGTGATGACGACGCGTTCGTCCACTGGCGCTCGCCATACTGAGGCCGTAGTGCGCGGACCGCTCATCGCCGTCGGCGCGATCGTCGTGGTGGTCGGCGCCGTCGCGATCGCGTACGTCCTCGGTCTGGGCCCGCTCGCTCGGCCGACGGCGGCGCCCTCCGTCGTATTCGTCGCGATCTCCCGGAGCACCGACGAGGCGGACGCGCAGGAGATCGAGGCCATCGACCTGGACGCGGGCACGCGTCAGCTGTTCGATGCCGGCGACCGGATCACGGCGCTCGCGCTGTCCGCTGACCGGCGCTCGCTCTACGTGGGCCTCGACGGCGGCAAGATCGCCCTGCTCGACGCCACGACCGGATCGCGATTCGGCGGGGTGGATCTCGGTGGGCCGAATGTGGTGTCGCTCGTGCCCACGTCCGACGGCAAGACGCTTTTCGCGATCACGGTCACGAACCTCCAGAGCACGGTCGTGCCGATCGACCTTGCCACCAAGAGGCCGGCCGACCCGATCGTGCTGCCGGCGACCGCCGGGCCGGGCGTGATCAGCGGTGGTGCGCTGATCGTGCCGTTCGGCGACCCGCAGCGCCTGCAGGTCGCATTCATCGACGTGAGCGCGCGGGCGCTGCGCTCCCGGCTGACGTTGCCCCGTGGCTCGCTCGTGCCGCCGGCCGCGTTCCGCGTCACCGATGCGCGGACCGGCATCGCCGCCTCCGACGGTCCCTTCAGCGGAGGCGGCTTCCGGGTGTACCTGCTCACCGATCAACTCCACTGGACCGACGTCGCACTGCAGGCACCCTTCCCGCAGGGTCAGCGCGGTGGCCAGGTCGGGATCGGCCTTCAGGCCGTGGCGACCGCGGACGGGATCATCCACCTCTGCTCGATCGCCGGAACGAACGCGCGGCGTTACCTCATTGGCATGGACGCCCGGAGCACGAGCGTCGGAAGCGACTGCGGTCCGCTGAGCGGGGGAGATCGGATCCTCATGGCCAAACGCGACCCCGCCGAGCTCCTCATCCTCGACCCAAGCACGGGGAAGACCGTGCGATCTCTCCCTCTGGCGGGTGTCCCCGCACGCCTCGTGCAGTAGGACGTCCGTACTCCCTCGCGCGGAACCATCTAGACCGAACGCCGACCTAAGGTTTGACGACATGGCAGTGATGACTCCTCGGGCGAACGAGCTTTCCGTGCTCATGCGCGCGGCCGACGCCCTGCTCAACGCGGCGACGGACGAGCCGAGCGTGCTCTCGCACGCCGTCGAGCTGCTCGGCGACCAGTTCGGCTACTCGATGCGCTACCTGCTCCTCTACGACGCCGAGCGCGACGAGCTGTACACGGGGATGGCAGCGGGCGAAGGCAGCATGGACGTGGGGGTCATGAACTACCGCATGTCCGCGGAGCGCGGGCTCACGGGCGCGTGCGCGCGATCGCGGATGATCCTGAACGTCGGCGACGTGTCGAGCGACCCGCGGTACATCGCGGCATCGCCGTCGTGCAAGTCGGAGATGTGCGTTCCGCTCATCGCTCGCGGAGATCTGCTCGGCGTCCTGACGGTACAGAGCCCGAAGACCGACGCATTCTCGCTCCAGGACGAGCGGCTGCTTTCGGCGTTCGCGGGGCTCGTGTCGCTCGCGCTCATGCACGCGCGCGAGCACGCCGCCCGCCGCAGCGACATCGAGGAGCTCCAGGCCGTGAACGAGGTGGCCCGGCGCGCGACCCAGCTCGACCGCGATGGGACGCTCCAGACGATCGTCGAGGCGTTCCAGCGCGTGACGACCGCCGACTCGACGGCCGTGTTCCTGTGGAACGAGGAGACCGAGTGGCTCGAGGTCGCGACGATGGTCTACGAGCCGCGGTACTACTCGATGGAATATGAGACGACCGTGCGTGACACGAAAGTGAAGCTCGGCGAAGGTATCGTCGGCTGGACCGCCGAGCATCGCGAACCGGCGCTCATACCGGATCTCGTCGCCGACCCGCGCGTGCTCCCGATCGCAGGCGTGCCGCTGGACCGCAAGTCCGCGATCGTGGTGCCGCTCGTCGCCGACCAGCGCCTGCTCGGCGTCATCCGCGCGATCAAGATGGGCGTGAACACCTTCACGGCGGAGCACTATCGGTTCGCCCAGACGCTCGCCAGCCAGGCATCCTTGGCCATCTCCGCCGCCGCGTCGCACGAAGCCGTCCGGCGGCTCTCGGTCACCGACGAGCTGACCGGCGTGTACAACGGCCGGCACTTCCGCGCGCGCCTCCACGAAGAGATCGAGCGTGCGAAGCGCGGCGACCGGCCGCTCTCGCTGCTCGTCATCGACAGCGACTCGCTGAAGGACGTGAACGACCGCCACGGACACGAGGCCGGCAACCGGCATCTGGTTGCGATCGCCCAGGCCGTCCAGGGCCACGTCCGGACGAGCGATGTCGTCGCCCGCTTCGGTGGCGATGAGTTCCTCGTCCTGCAGCCCGACGCGACACCCGAGGCGGCCGCGCTCGTCGCCGAGCGCATCCGCGTCGCCGTCGCCGCGGCTCGCGTGGTCGCAAGCGACGGCGCGCACGTGAGCGGCACCGTTTCGATCGGGGTCGCGGGCTACCCGCGCTCCGCGTCGGACGAGGACTCGCTCTTCCGGAGCGCCGACGCGGCTCTGTACGACGCGAAGCGGCACGGCAAGGACCGCGTCTTCATCGCCCCCGCGGCCCCCTAACGCCATCCCGGATCGGGCTGCACGAGAAAGCCCTCCGGCGAAGCGACTCGCCAGCTCCAGCCGTCATCGCCGAGCTTCGCAGCGCGCCGATCCATGATAGAACATCTGTTCTGGTGGTGGGATCGGTCCGGTTCATCCAGTCCGAATGCAAGTCGGCGCTCACCCGGGTCCAGGGCATGCCGTTCCAGTGGAGCCTGAATCCGTATCGGGGCTGCATGCATGGTTGCCCGTACTGCTATGCGCGGGACTACTTCCGCCGCATGGATCGCGACCCCGGCGCGGGCTTCGATCGCGTGATCGAGGTCAAGACGAACTTCGCCGCCGTCCTCGAGCACGAGCTGCGCAGGCCGCACGACGGCTCGGTGGCCCTGGGTACCGCCACCGACCCGTACCAGCCCTGCGAGGGCGGCTATCGGATCACTCGGCGCACGCTCGAAGCGCTGGCGCGCCGGCCGATGCCGCTGTCGATCATCACGAAGGGCACGATGATCGTGCGCGACCTCGATCTGCTCACCGCCATCGCGAGGCGTGTCGAGCTGCGCATCTGGTCCAGCATCACGACGGTGGACGCGACCCTCGCCCGCGAGCTGGAGCCGAAGGCGCCACCGCCCGCGAAACGTCTCGAGGCCATTCGCCGGATGCGCGCCGCGGGCCTCCGCTCGGGCGTGCTGCTCGCGCCGGTGATCCCGGGCATCACCGACTCCGAGCCGGCGATGCGCGCCGTGGCCGAGGCGGCTCATGCGGCAGGCGCGGTCGCGTTCGGCTCACGGCCGCTGAAGCTCGACCCGGGGACGAAGGACGTCTTCTACACGTTCGTCGCGGCCCAGTTCCCCGAGCTGCTGCCGCGGTACCGCGATCGCTACGGCGACGGCACGACGCTCGATGCAACCTACCTCCGAGCCCTCGAGGCGCGGATCGAACGGGCGACCGCCGGCCTCCGGTTCCGCGACGAGCCCCAGCGGTTCAGCCAGCCCGCCCAGCTGCAGCTCGCGATGTAGTCCCGACCCGGCAAGCACGTTGCAGGATGTGGTGCGTGAGCCCGCTCAAGGACTACGCCCGGAAACGCCGCTTCGACCGGACGCCGGAGCCGCCCGGGAAGATCGCCGCACGTTCGAAGCATCGGTTCGTGATCCAGAAGCACCGCGCCTCCGCGCTCCACTACGACTTCCGCCTCGAGGCCGACGGCGTCCTCAAGTCGTGGGCGGTCCCGAAAGGCCCGTCGCTGAACCCGGCCGACAAGCGGCTCGCGATGGAGGTCGAGGACCACCCGGTCGAGTACGGGACGTTCGAGGGCGTGATCCCCGAAGGCGAGTACGGCGGCGGCACCGTCATGCTGTGGGACAACGGAACGTACGAAGCGGACGTCGACGACGTGGGCAAGGCCCTGCGCGCCGGAGAGCTGCGGTTCTCGCTCGATGGCAAGAAGCTCCATGGCAGCTGGGTCCTCGTTCGCACCGGCGGCCGGAAGTGGCTGCTCATGAAGCGCACCGACGCGGCCGCGTCGAAGACCGTCGACATCACGACCGAGAAGCCGCGTTCGGTCACGACGCGCCGGCTGCTCGCGGGCATCGCGCGCGATGGCGGCGGCAACGTGGCGAAGGCCGCGACCGGCGACCCGTGAAGCTGATCCGCCCGATGCTCGCGACGCTGTCGACCGAGATCCCGACGGGTCCGGGCTGGGTCTTCGAAGAGAAGTACGACGGCATCCGCGCGCTCGCGTACCGCACGGACAAGAGGGTCCGCCTCCTGTCTCGCAACGAGCTCGACCTGACCGCGGGCTTCCCGGACATCGCATCGGCCGTCGCCGCGCTTCCCGGGGACGACCTGGTCCTCGACGGCGAGCTCGTGGTCTTCGACTCGAAAGGCGTGTCGCGATTCCAGCTGCTCCAGCGTCGCGGCACCGGCGGCCGCTCCGAGTACGCGGTCTTCGATCTCCTCGTGCAGGACGGCGTGCCGCTCATGCGACGACCGTTGCACGAGCGGCGGGCGGCCCTCGAAGCGCTGGTCGGCGGCGGGCGCGCGCTGCGCCTCTCGCGGCGCATGGGGAAGAGCGGGACGTCCGCGTACGCCACGGCGCAGAAGAAAGGCTGGGAGGGCATCATCGCCAAGGACTCATCGTCGCTGTACGAACCGGGCGTGCGCTCGCGCTCGTGGCTCAAGGTCAAGGTACGCAAGCAATCCGAGTTCGTGGTCGGCGGGTTCACCGCCCCGGCCGGCTCGCGCGCGCACCTCGGCGCGCTGCTGGTCGGCCTCTACGACGCACGGGGTCTCCGGTACACGGGCAAGGTCGGGAGCGGGTACACCGCCGAGTCGCTGGACGACCTTGCGACGCGCCTGGACCCGATCCGCGCCGACGCATCGCCGTTCGTCGATGCGCCGCGGACGAAGGATGCGACGTGGGTCAAGCCGAGGCTCGTCGCCCAGATCGCGTTCGCGGAGTGGACCGCCGACGGCAAGCTCCGGCAACCGGTATTCCTTGGGTTGCGTCGGGACAAGTCACCGCGCGAGTGCCGCTGGGACGAGCGGGAGCGCTAGTCCTTCAGGGTCGAGATCTTCGCCTCGATGCGATCCTTGTTCGCCTGACCGTGGTCCTCGTGCTCCTTCTCCTCGAGGCGCTCCTCGGTCTCCTTCGCGCTGCGCGTTGGCTGCTGGCCGTCCTGGTTGTGGGGGGTCTTGCTGTCGTTCATGCCTGAAAGCGACGCAAATCCCGTGCCCCGATGGCGTGGCACGGCCCGTGCGCCGGCTGGGACCATGAAGGACAAGCCAAAGACCGAGAACTTCGGAAAGCCCGACCTCGAGGCCGAGCGCGTCACCGAGCAGCAGGAGGGGATCGTCGCGGACAAAGGCCGGGTGAAGGACAGCGACCGGCCCGAGCCGAACGTGCCGCATCCCGAGGACCTCAGCATGATGGACAACGCGAAGACCAAGGGCCGCTAGACCTTCCTAGACTCGCCTGACCGCCATGGTGCAGGCCCCCGGTCCAAACGTCCCGTTCCCTCCGATGGAGGCCGAGCTCGTCGACGGCCTGCCGACCGGCGAGCG
>CAZMLV010000036.1:0-7712 GCA_964567235.1 uncultured Chloroflexota bacterium
CGGGTGAAGATCGAGGAGCTCGTGCCGGCGCTCCGGGAGAAGCTCGGCCTCGCCTAACCTCGCCGCCGCCGCGCCCGCCGCGCTCGCGGTCCTCTTCTTCACCGCCGGTCTGCGGACGCCGCTCCTTGCCCTGCTCGCCCTGCGGCGCATCCGGATCCTCGCGCTCGTGGTGCTGCCCTACGGCGTCGCCCTGGGTGTCCTCGCGCTCATCGGGTCGGCCCTGACGGATCCGGACCGGCTCGGGCTCACCGCCGTCGCGACCGCCCCGGCGCTCCAGACCGCCCCCGCGCTCGCGGACCGGATCGGCGGCCGGATGGACCGGACCGGCGCGCTCGTCGCCGGATCCATCGGGATGTGGCTCGCGCTGACGCTGACCCAAGGCCCGGCAGCCGCGGCCGCGGCGCAGGGTGCGATGCTCCCGTTCGTCCTTGGCGCGGGCGTCACGTCGGTCGTGCCGATGCTCCCGCAGCTCGTTCGCACGATCGCCCAGCGCATCGGCGATGTCGCGTTCCTCGTGCTCATCGCGGCCGCGCTGCCCGGCGCCGGTGACCTCAACGCGACGAACGGCCTGGCCGCGCTCGCGCTGTTCGCCGCGGTCGCGGCAAGCGCCGCGATCGTGGCGCGGATCGGTGGCGTCGATCTCGGGTCGGCGCTCGCGGGCGCCGGCTCGCGCGACCCGGCCGTGGCCACCGGGCTCGCCATCGCGCTGGGCGGATCGGTGGCCATCCCGCTCTACGCCGGGATCCTCCTCCTGGCGGGTTCGGCGCTCCTGGCCCTCTGGAATCGCCGCAAAACTCGGTAACGCGGTTGCACGCGGACGTGTGCCAGCCGAGCATCGGCGCGTGGTGTACCTCCCGGCGATCACCGCGATCGTGGCGGCCGTCTTCGCGATCGTCGTGCTCCGCCAGTACGGCAGCCATCGCCGGACCTACCAGCTCATGTGGGCCACGGGCTTCGCGATGTTCGCGATCGCGGCGTTCGCCGGCTTCCTCGCGCAGAGCGGGGGAGCGACCGAAGCGGAGTACCGGCTTTTCTACCTCTTCGGTGCGATCCTCAACGTCGCGTGGCTCGCGCTTGGCACGATGTACCTACTCGCTCCGCGGCGGTGGGCCGACCTGGCGCTCGCGGCGGTCGTGCTTCTCTCATTGGCCGCGGGGTACGCCGTCGTCGCCGCGCCGGTCGATCTCGCCGCCGCAACGGCCGGTCACCCGGCGTACCCGAACGGCTCGCTGGCGCGGATCCTCGCCGGCGTGGGCAGCGGCGTTGGCAGCGTCGTGCTCATCGGCGGCGCGTTGTGGTCGGCCTGGATCTTCCTGCGCAAGCGGCACAACGGCCGGCGGGCGCTGGCAAACGTGATCATCGCGGTCGGTGTGCTCATCGTCGCGGCCGGTGGGACCGCCGCCTTCACCGGCCTTGGCGGAGTGCTCGAATACACCAACCTCGTCGGGCTAACAGTGATGCTCGCGGGATTCCTGCTGATCGGCTAGGCGAGCGCGGCATCGAGGAAGAGCCGCTCGACCGCCGAGCGGACCGATCGCTGAGCCTCCTCGACCGACACGAAGCGGCCGTTGTCGACGAACGGGTCGTCTGACGGCAGGGCGTCGCCCGTCACCTCGACCCGGAAGACCCATTGCAGCGTGTCCGGATAGGGATACGTGTACCGCGGGTCGTGCCGCCGCGGCGAGAGGTTGTGCAGATGAAGGAGACCCAGCCGCCTCGGTGTGCCGACGATCGCGCAGCCGGTCTCCTCGCGGATCTCGCGCACGAGGGCGGCGTCCGGTGACTCACCGGGCTCCCGGCGTCCGCCGGGGAGCGCGTGCGTCGCGCCCTCCGACTCGAAGACGAACACCCGATCGCCGCGCCACGCGATCGCGCGAACGGACACGACGAGCTCGGGTGGGGGATCCATCGTCGTGAGGTAGGCGGTGACGTCGAAATCCTGGCCGATCGTCGGCCAGTGCCATTGCTCCGTCGCGTCCGCCACCAGCGCGCGGATCTCCGCGAGGTCCGCCACGTGAGCGAGCCTAGTCGGCGGGCCGGCCGTCCTCCGGATCATCGCCGGCGAGCCGGCCGGCGAAACGCTGCGCGATCGTCGTGGCCGCGGCGGTGAGCGCGGCCATCCCGGCGCCCCACAGCGCCTCCTTCGGTCCGCGCTGCTCGTCCTGCACGTCGGCCATCTCCTTGCGGAGCGACTCACGGAACCGTTTGCGGGCGCGGCCCTTCAACCGGTCGACCCGGCCTCCGAGCCGCTCGGCGATCCGCTCGATCTCGGAATCGGGCGTCTTCCGCCGAGCGTCACGGACCTTCTTCGCGATCGTGACCCCGGCCAGCGCGACCACCGAGCCCAGCGTGCCGACCGTCGCGACGGGTTGACGGCGCAGGAGGTTCCGCGGATCGACGTCCGATTTCGCGCGCTCGACGAGCGCGTCGACGTCGTCGTCGATCTTGCGCCGGAGGTCCGCTAGCTCGCGTTCCGTCCGAGCACTCGGGCTTTCGCCCATCGCACCGTCTCCTTTATCGATTGGATCGAGCGGGTCGGGCCCCGCAGCTCGAGTCGCTTGTAGCCGCCCCAGCCGACGAGCCCGGCGACCGCGCCGAACAGCACCAGCGCGATGAGCGCCGAAGCCCAGAGCGGCAGCCAGATCGCGATGAGGCCGATGATGAACACGGCGAAGGAGATCAGAGTCAGGAACACGAACGCGAGGGCGATGCCGAACCACTTCGCGGCATTCAGGTTCGCCTTGACGATCTCGGCGATCTCCTGCTTGGGCAGCTCGATCTGCTTCCGGAGATACGTCCGTACGTTGTTACGGATCCGGCCGATGAGCGTGCTGTATCCAGGGCGTTCGTACACGGGCCGCGACTCTAGCATCGTGACGTCGCAGGAGCAGGAAATGCGCCATGCACCCGTTTCGGACCCCTCGCGGCCCATAGATCGATAGAGACGTGCGAGATGAAGCCGCCGGGGCGGTGAGCCGGGAGACCGGGCTGCCGTGGCGGGAGCTCTATGAGGCGCACGCCGCCGAATTGGTCGGCTATCTGTGGAGGCTGACCGGGGACCGGGAGGTCGCGACCGATCTGATGCAAGACACGTTCATCGCCGGGATGCGCGACGAGTCGGCGCTCCGCGACGGGGCGAAGGTCCGCGCGTGGTTATTTCGCATCGCGACCCGGCTGGCGATCAAGCGGCTGCGCCGGTCCAGGCTTATCGCGTTCGTTCCATTCGCCGGCACGGAGCGATCGGCCGTCGGTACTCTCGACGTCGAGGCGCTCGCGGTCCGCGACGCGATTCGTTCGATCTCCGCCGACCAGGCGGTCGCGCTGGTCCTGCATTACGCCCACGGGTTCACCCGCGCCGAGATCGCGGATCTGGTCGGCCGGAGCGAGGAGACCGTCAAGTCGCGGATCGCGCGCGGGCGGCGCGCGTTCCTCTCCGTCTATGACCGCAAGGGAGGCACGCCGTGACCGACGATCAGCGCGACGACGATCGAATGCGTCGGCTCATGGCTCGGTCGCAGCCGGTGTCGGTCCCACCGTTCGACGCGCTGCGTCCGACGCCGGCGCGTTCGGCGCGGCGGTCGATCGCCGTGACCCTCGCGACTGTCATCGTCGCCGTCGCGGCGCTCTACGCCGGACAGCAGCTCTCGGCCTTCCGCCAGCAGCAGGCGTCGCCGACGACGGGGGTCGCGGCTCCGAGCGGGACGGCGAGCGGGAACCCGACCGCCTCGCCCAAGGTCGTTCTCCCGCAGCCAGTCCCACTGCCGGTCACGCGCACGAGCGCCGCGGCGCAGGTCGCATGGCTCGGCACATCCGCGCCGGATGGAACGGCCGAGCTCATCGGCGTCGATCCGACGGGCGCGATCGTGGCGCGGATGCCCTGGGCCGAAGGGCGCCCGTATCGCTCGGCCGACGGCACGCTGATCGTGGTCGTCGCCGACGATCACATCAGCGCGTATTCGGCGCTCGACGGCTCGAAGCAGTGGACGTACCCGCGCAAGCCGGCCGGTGGCGTGATCGATGTCGCATTCAGCCCGGATGGCCGGTGGATGGCGTTCATCGGATCTGAGGCGTACGTCCAGGTCATGGATCTGCGCAGCGGCCTGACCCAGACGACGCCGCTGGCGCACGACCCGAACGCGGCGACCCCGGGGATGAGTGGCTCGTTCACCGGCCCGATCTGGTCGACCCTGGTGTTCGCTCGGGACTCGGCGCGGCTGTACACGATCGTCGACTGGGGCGGGCCACTGCGACTGACCGCGTTCAACGTCACGCCGGGCGGCCTCGTCCAGACCGCCACGGCCGTCAGCGGCAACGGCGCCGCCCGCCTTCCGACGTGCTCCGGCCCGGGCCTCGCACCGCGAGTGCTTCCGGATGGTCGGACGCTGATGGCGTTCTGCAACTACGACGGCGACGTGTGGCTCATCGACCTCGCGACGCTCACCGCGATCGACGACATCCGGACCGGCCAGACGAACCCGTTCGAGCAGGCTCCGATCTTCACTCCGGATGGGCAGCTCGTGTACCTCCGCAGCCAGTCGAAGCTCAAGGTCTTCGATGTGCGGACGCGTTCCGTCCTCGGCCCGGTGTTCGCGCCGAAGACGACGAGCGATCCCGGCCCATTCAGCTGGCTGTTCGGTCAGGCGGATGCCGGGTACATCGCACCGACGATCCCCGTGTCGCCCGACGGCACCAAGCTCTACTGGAGCGGGAGCGGCGGCATCGAGGTGTTGCGCATCCCCGACCTCAAGCTGATCAATCAGCTCTCGCCCAGCCTCGAGCTCAACGAAGTGTGGGTGTCAGGTGATGGCAAGACGCTGTACGCGACCGGTTCGAAGAACGAGCTCTACGTGATCCCGGAGGCCGGCGGCGCGCCGATCAGCGTGCCGGTCAATGGCACCTTCTTTGCCTCGGAGCACGGCTAGCAGGCTCTCTGGGAACATGGCGCCGGTGAACGCCACGGCCCCGGCGGTCTCGGTCCGTCAGCTTGCCGGCTACTTCCTCCGTCTGGGTGCGATGGGATTCGGTGGCCCGATCGCGCTCGCCGGCTACATGCAGCGCGATCTCGTCGAGCGCCGGGGCTGGTTCACGCAGGAGGAATACCTGCAGGGCCTCGCGGTCGCGCAGACGCTTCCCGGGCCGCTGGCGGCGCAGCTTGCGATGTGGCTGGGCTACGTGCGCCGCGGCACAGCCGGCGCGACGGCGTCGGCGCTCGCGTTCATCCTTCCGCCGTTCCTCATCGTCACGGTCGTCGCGGCGATCTACGTGTCGCTCGCCGGCACGACGATGATCCAGGCGCTCTTCTACGGCATCGGTCCGACGGTGATCGTCCTCATCCTGCGCGGGGCGTGGAAGCTGCTGCGCGTGACCGTGAGGTCGGACCGCCGGCTCTGGGCGATCTTCGCGGTGGTCGCCGCTGCGACATTCGTGGCGCGCAGCGAAGTCGCGATCCTGTTCATCCTCGCTGGGCTCGTCGGGGTGGTCCTGTATGCGCCGAGGTACCGGCCGCGGCTTCGGCCCGTGCCGCTGCTCCTGCCGCCCTCCGCGGTGCCAGTCATCGCCGCCGCCGGCTCGGCGGACCCTGCCACGCTGGTCGCGCTCGGTGTCTTCTTTTTCAAGGCGGGCGCCTTCACTTTTGGCTCCGGCCTCGCGATCGTGCCGTTCCTCCAACAGGGCGTCGTGCACGACTTCGGCTGGCTGTCGGAGCGGGAATTCCTCGACGCGGTCGCGATGGGGATGATCACGCCAGGCCCGGTCGTCATCACAGCCGTCTTCGTCGGCTACCTCGTGGCGGGCCTCGCGGGCGCGGTCGTCGCGGCCGCCGGCGTGTTCTTGCCGCCGTTCCTCATGGTCGTGCTGTTCGCACCGTGGATCGTCCGCCATCGCGCGCATCCCGCGGTCCAGGGGTTCACGAAGGGCGCGACGGCCGCCGCCGCGGGCGCGATCGTCGGTGCGGGAGCGGTGATCGCCACGCAGGTCCTGGTCGACGCTCCGAGGCTGCTCATCTTTGCGACCGCGTTGCTGATCCTATGGCGGTGGAAGGTCAGCGAGCCGGTCGTGGTCGCCGGTTCTGCGGTGGCCGGCTTGGTGTTGCTCAGCCTGGGCTGAGCTCCGCGGCCAGCGCCTCGGCCCGCGCGCGGAGCTCGTCACGCTGCGCTGTCCCGACCTCGGTGACGGCCAGGTCCCACCGCTCGGCGCCCGGAACGGCGCAGTCGATCGCCACGGTGCGATCCCTCGGGCCGGCGTTCGCAAGCGCGCTCGGTGCGCCCCGCTCGAGCAGCGCCTCGCCCACGGTGCCGGCCACCAGGTCCAGGGCCGCGGGGCTGACCGCTGCCTGCGGGTCGACGCCCGCCGATCCTGCGCGCCATCCGTCCGGCGCCGACGCGTTGAAGAACGCGGCCGCGAGCCGGCTCCGATAGGCGCCGTGGGCGCAGACGAAGAGCACGGTGCGCGGAGCGGCGGCCACGCCCACAGGATGCGCCGCCCGACGTTTCTGCGAAGATGAACGCTCACTGCGGGAGGTGCGCCATGCCGGCGACGCGCGCGAAGAAGGCCACGGCAGCGGCTCCGAAGGCGAAGGCCCAGAAGTGGGTGTACCTATTCGCCGGCGGCAAGGCCGAGGGCAACGCGAAGATGCGCGCGCTCCTTGGCGGCAAGGGTGCCGGCCTCGCCGAGATGACGAACGCGGGCCTGCCCGTGCCGTCGGGCTTCACGATCACGACCGCGGCCTGCAACGCGTACTTCAAGAACGGCAAGAAGCTCCCGCCGGGGCTCTGGGATCAGGTCGAGCGCGCCCTCGCGACGGTGGAGAAGTCCACGAAGAAGAAGCTCGGCGACCCGAAGGATCCGCTGCTCGTGTCCGTGCGCTCGGGTGCCGCGATGTCGATGCCCGGGATGATGGACACCGTCCTGAACCTCGGCCTCAACGACCAGAGCCGCCAGGGCCTTGCGACGCTGACCAAGAACGAACGGTTCGCTCACGATGCGTACCGCCGGTTCATCTCGATGTTCGGCCGCATCGTGCTCGACATCGACGCGAAGAAGTTCGACGACGCCCTCGAGAAGCGCAAGCACGCGCGGGGCGCGAAGTCCGACACCGACCTCGGCGCCAAGGATCTCGCCGCCCTGGTGGACGAGTTCAAGGCGATCGTCAAGAAGGAGACCGGAAAGCCGTTCCCGACCGAGCCGCACGAGCAGCTCCGACTCGCGGTCGAGGCGGTCTTCGGCTCCTGGTTCGGCCAGCGCGCGAAGGACTACCGGAAGCAGTTCAAGATCTCGGACGACCTCGGCACCGCGTGCAGCGTCGTCACGATGGTGTTCGGCAACATGGGCGATGACTCCGGCACCGGCGTCGCGTTCACCCGCGACCCGAACACCGGCGAGAAGAAGCTGTACGGCGAGTACCTCACGAACGCCCAGGGCGAGGACGTGGTCGCCGGCATCCGCACGCCGGCCAAGATCGAGCAGATGAAGCGCGACATGCCCAAGGCGTACCGGGAGTTCGAGAAGATCGCGGAGCGACTCGAGAAGCATTACCGCGACGCGCAGGATCTCGAGTTCACCATCGAGCGCGGCAAGCTCTACATGTTGCAGACGCGTTCGGCGAAACGGACGGCACGGGCCGCGATGAAGATCGCCACGGACATGGTGAAGGAGCGGCTCATCACCAAGGACGAGGCGATCCAGCGCGTCGACCCGCTCCAGGTCGAGCAGCT
>CAZMLV010000036.1:7812-15035 GCA_964567235.1 uncultured Chloroflexota bacterium
CCGTGCGTCGCCGGCGTCGCGGCGCTGCAGATCGACCTGCAGAAGCGCGAGATGCGCGTGGGCGACGCGGTGATCAAGGAAGGCGACGCGATCTCGATCGACGGCACCACCGGCGAGGTCTTCGCCGGCGAGCTGCCGACGAACCCGCCGAACTACGAGAAGGAGACGGAGCTCATCGAGCTCCTCTCATGGGCGGACAAGCGCCGTCGCCTTGGCGTGTGGGTGAACGCCGACACGCCGGGTGAATGCACCCTGGCCCGCAAGCTGGGCGCGGAGGGTGTGGGCCTCGCGCGCACCGAGCACATGTTCCGGCAGGCCGAGCGCCTGCCGTTCGTGCAGGACATGATCATGGCCGACACCTTGGAGGGCCGGCAGACCGCGCTCGCGAAGCTCCTCCCGTTCCAGCAGGGCGACTTCCGCGAGATGTACGAGGCCATGGACGGCCTTCCTGTCGTGATCCGGCTCATCGATCCGCCGCTCCACGAGTTCCTCCGTGAGTTCGCGGACGTCGACATCGACATCGCGGTCGCCGAGGCGACGGGCAAGGATGGGCCGGACATCGAGGCGAAGCGGAAGATCTGGCGCCGGCTCGAGCAGATCCACGAGGACAACCCGATGCTCGGCCTCCGCGGCTGCCGGCTGCTGCTCGTGTACCCCGAGATCCTCGAGATGCAGATCCGCGCCATCCTCGGAGCGGCCGCCGACTCGGCCGAGAAGGGCGTTGGCGCGAAGCCCGAGATCATGATGCCGCTCGTCGGCACGATGGGGGAGCTCGACCGCTTGCGCGCGCAGGTCATGGACGTCGCGGCAGCGGTCGAGAAGGAGCGCGGGCGGAAGATCCCGTTCAAGTTCGGGACGATGATCGAGATCCCCCGGGCGTGCATCATCGCCGACCAGATCGCGACCGAGACGGAGTTCTTCTCGTTCGGCACGAACGACCTCACCCAGACGGTCCTCGGGATCTCGCGCGACGACGCGCAGAAGAGCTTCCTGACGCGGTACGTCGAGCAGAAGATCATCCCGGACGACCCGTTCCAGGTCATCGACCGCGGCGGCGTCGGCGAGATGATGCGGATGGGCGTGGAGCGCGGCCGGAAGACGAAGCCCGACCTGAAGATCGGCATCTGCGGCGAGCACGCCGGCGAGCCGAGCTCGGTGGCGTTCTGCCACGACATCGGCCTCACCTACGTGTCGCCCTCGACGTACCGGGTCCCCGTGGCTCGCCTTGCCGCGGCCCAGGCCGCGCTCGCGACGAAGGAGCGGGACCGCTAGCGGCGCCGGCCGTCCATCCGGATCGTCCACGGCTCGATCGCGTCGATCACGAGATGGGACCCGATCCACGGATCGCGCGCGAACGCGGCGCGGACTGCGTCCGCGGACTCGGCCTCGACGACGATCGCGACCCGGTGCTCGTCCGCGAGCGGTCCGCCTAGGACGATGACCCCCGCGGCCACGAGGGCATCCATGTACGCCGCGTGGGCGGTCCAGCCGGACTGCTGCTCCATCGGCCGGGATGGGTCCCAGCTGGGTCCGGACCGGCGCTCCAGCACGAGGAACATCGCCACGACCGCACGCTAGCGCGCCAGACCGAAATGCTGCTCGACCGCCGCGACGACCGCATCGATCGTCTGCGAGCCGTCGAGCTCCACCGTGGCGAGACCGTGCGATCGGGCAGTCCGCCGCACGTGATCGGTGAGCAGCGCGTCGCGTTCCAGCTTGTTCCGGCTCGCCCGATCGTGATCGCTCGTCCCGTCGATGCCGCGCCAGCCGCGCGCCGCGTAGTTCCGCTCGCGGGTCGCGGGCGTCGGAAGGAGGAAGATCGCGTGCCGCCGGGACGAAAGGTGCGGCGCGACGAGCTCGGGCAGGAGTCCGAATCCCTCCGCCACGACGCCAGGCGCGTCCACGGCCGCGAGGTCCTCGAGGACCATCCCGAACCGCTCGCGGAACTCGAGCACTTCCATCTCGGCCATTCGCGCCGGAGATCGCAGCACCCATCGCTCGTCCATCGACATCGCGAGGAACGCGGCGCGATTCGGATGGCGGTCCACCTGCGTGCGGTCCGAATGATCGCGCGCATCGTGCCAGTCGTAGTCATACCGCTCGAGGCCATGGCGTTCGGCGATCGCCTTCGCGATCGTCGTCTTGCCCGCACCCGTGCCGCCGCCGATCCACAGGACGCGTCCGAGCTCCGTCGCCTAATGATGACGGAGCCGTCCGGTAACCTGTACGCGCAATGGCCAGCGTGACCGACCTCACGGCGCGACTCTCGCGGACCAAATCCGTCGCTGCGCTCCGCCTCCGCCAGCGTCAGGAAGAGGCCGAGCGCACGTCCCTCGCGCCGTACGCGACCAAGAGCAGCGACGCCAAGCGCGATCATCCCGAGGAGCCGTCGGCCACGCGGACCGCGTTCCAGGTCGATCGCGACCGGATCGTCCACTCCAAGGCGTTCCGCCGCACGAAGCACAAGACCCAGGTGTTCCTCGCCCCGGTGGGCGACCACTACCGCACCCGGCTCACCCACATCCTCGAGGTCAACTCGATCGGCCGGGCCATGGCCACCGCGCTCCAGCTGAACGAGGATCTGCTCGAGGCGATGGCCCTTGGCCACGACATCGGCCACACCCCCTTCGGCCACGTGGGCGAGGAGCTCCTCGCGCGATTCCTGCCCGAGGGCTTCCGCCACAACCAGCAGAGCGTTCGGATCGCGGAGCGCATCGAGAAGAACGGGAAGGGACTCAACCTCACGCACCAGGTGCGCGACGGCATCCTCAAGCACTCGGCGCCGACCGAGGGCGGCCTCGAGACGCCGTCGTGGGGCGTGCCCGAGACGCCCGAGGGCTGGGTCGTCCGCTACGCGGACAAGATCGCGTATCTGCACCACGACATCGACGACGCGATGCGCGCCGGGATCATCGGCGAGGACGATCTTCCGAAGAGCGTGCGCGATGCGCTCGGCCACGACCGATCCGAGCGGCTCGACACGATGGTCTACGACGTGATCGTCCACTCGTTCGGCCAGCCCCAGGTCGGACTGTCGCCCGAGGTGCTCGAGGCGACGAACGCGTTGCGCGACTGGATGTTCGAGAACGTGTATCTCGCCGGTCCCGCGAAGACCGAAGACGAGAAGGCCCAGGGCGTCCTGCTCGGCTTGCTGCAGTACTTCGAGGCGCACCCCGACCGGATGCCGCGGGAGTTCCAGGGGATCGCCGACGAGGACGGCGTGAAGCGAGCCGTGGCCGACTACGTCGCGGGTATGACCGACGCCTACGCGCTCGACACGTACGAGAGCCTCTTCATCCCGGCCGCCTGGAGCCGCCGCTAGTCGCGTAAGCGCCCGCGATAGGTTTGTAGTAGTGCCCGGTGATTTCGACCTCGTCAAGGAACGCGTGGACATCGTCCAGCTCGTGGGCGAGCGCGTGCAGCTGCGCAAGGCGGGCCGCTCGTACAGCGGCCTCTGCCCGTTCCACGCGGAGAAGACGCCGTCGTTCAGCGTCGACCCCGAGCGCCGGACCTTTCATTGTTTCGGCTGTGGAGAGCGGGGAGACGTCTTCGACTGGCTCATCAAGATCGATGGTGTCGACAAGGCGGACGCGCTGAAGCTCCTCGCCGAGAAGGCCGGTGTCGAGCTGACCGGCGGCCGTCCACCCGGAGAGCGCGAGCGCGAGAAACGGATCCTCGCGGCCCACGAGACCGCGCACTTCTACTTCCGCCAGGCGCTGCGCGGCACGCCCAAGGGCAAAGCCGCCGCGGAGTACGTCGCGGGGCGGGGGATCGACGAGAAGACGGTCGAGCAGTTCGGCGTCGCCTACGCGCCGGACCTCGCCGATGGGCTGCTCGCGTATCTCCGGAAGAAGGGGTACGCGGACGAGGAGATCCTGTCCACGGGTCTGGTGGTGCAGACGGAACGCGGGCTGCTCGACCGGTTCCGCGACCGGCTCATCGTCCCGATCCGCGATGCCCGGGGCCGGATCATCGCCTTCGGCGGCCGCGCGATGCGCGCGGACCAGCGCGGCAAGTACATCAACTCGCCCCAGACGATGCTGTTCAACAAGAGCGCGACGCTCTACGCCCTCGACGCCGCGAAGGCCGAGGCCCGCCGGCAGGGCGAAGCGGTCATCGTCGAGGGCTACTTCGACGCCATTGCCTGTCACCAGGCCGGCCTCGTGAACGTCGTCGCGTCCATGGGCACCGCCCTCACGGAGGGCCAGTACCGCGTCCTCAATGACCTCCATCTCGAGCGGGCGGTCGTCGCGTTCGACGGTGATGTCGCCGGCCAGCGTTCGGCCGAGACCCGCGGCCGCGAGCTGCTGCGGATCGTCCAGCGGTTCCATTCCGGCACCGGCGTCATCAGCACGCGCCAGGGCCTTGGCGTGTACGTGACAGTCCTGCCGCCGGACACGGATCCGGACGACCTCGCCCGCACGGAGCCGGCGCGGCTGCGCGGGCTCATCGGCGCCGCGAAGCCGGTGCTTGAGTTCGTGATCGAGGCGATCGCGCGGCGCTTCGAGGGTCGTCTCGAGAACCCGGACGGCAGACGGCGCTTCCTTGCTGAAGCGCTGCCGATCCTCGCCGACGAGCCGGACGCGCTCACCCGCGAGCTCTATCTCGGGACCCTCTCGCGCCTGTCGGGGCTCGATCAGGAGACCCTCCGGGCGCAGGTCGCGGCTTCCGGAGCCATCCGGCCGGCGGCGGCGAACGTATCTGCTCGCGCGGAGCCCGATCCGACCCCCGACCGGAAACAAACGACTTCTCTCGAGCGTTACTTAATGGCACAATTGACCAAGTTCCCCGAAGAAGCCGCGCGCCTCGACCTGGACCCCGCTGACCTGGTGGATCCCGTCAACCGGGCGATCTTCGAACAGCTCCGTGACGGACAGTCGACCGCTGACCTTCCGGCTCACCTTGCCGCTACGGCGGCGACATTGGGCGCAAATGCGCCGGAGCCGGGTCTAGGGGCCGACCCCGGTCGCGAGATCGAGATCGTCGCGCTCCGGCTTCGGGAAGGGAACTTGCGGCGACGGCTTGAAGACGTGCGCGCGACATTCGCGCGTGCGGACGGAGACGTCGGTGGGCTCGATGAGGAGGTAAGCCGCTTGGCGCACGACCTGGAGGAAGTCCAGCGTTCGCTCCAGCGGTCGACCGTCCTTCGCAGCACTGAGCAGGAGTAAAGATGGCCAAGACAGCGACCAAAGAAAAGGAATCCGCGAAGCCCGCGACGCCGGAACGTGTCGGGATCCATCCCGAGCACCGCGAGGCGGCGGAGAAGCTCATCGCGCGTGGCAAGCAGCAGGGCTACCTCACCCAAGAGGACATTGCCCGCGGCATCCCCGACGCCGAAGCCGGTGAGATCGAAGAGCTCCTCGTCACCCTCGACGACAACAACGTCGAGATCCTCGAGGCCGACCGTGGGCCGACGTGGCACCAGGTCAAGGAAGAGGAAGAGGAAGCCGAGGAGATGCAGCGCGAGGACAGCATCTCGGCCGTCCTCGCCTCGGACCTCATCAGCGTCGACGACCCGGTCCGCATGTACCTCAAGGAGATCGGCAAGGTCCCGCTCCTCACGGCCGAGGAGGAGGTCAACCTCGCCAAGTCCATCGAGCTCGGCGAGATGGCGCTCGAGTCGCCCGCGCTCTCGGTCGTCCACCTCTACGAGCTGGGCGTCGAGACGAAGAAGCGCATGGCGCTCGGCCGGCCGAAGGAATTCGTCGACGAGGCAACGCGCTTCACCGGCAAGGCGCTCCGCTACACGCTGAAGGAGCCCGAGGGCGGCAAGGAGCTGAAGCGGCTCACGAACCGGCTGCTCCGGCTCCGCGAGCCACTGCAGGCGGAAGCGAACAGCAAAGAGATCTCGGCCGAGGCGGCGATCCTCATCGCCGAGCTCGTCGCCATCATCGACGGAGCGAAGCGCGATCCCGAGCGCCTCGTGATCCGGATCCTTCCGGCGTACTCGAAGATCCACGGTCCCGCCGAAGGCGCCGAGCGCCTGGGCGAGCTCGTCATGCTGGGCCAGGAGATGCGGACCGTCATGGTCAAGCACCTCGACCTGCTGGTCCGCGATGACGCCGACGAGCAGCGTGGCCTGCGCCGGCTCGCGGACGAGCTCATCCAGAAGGGCGACGACGCCCGCCACAACCTCACGGAGGCGAACCTCCGCCTGGTCGTGTCCATCGCCAAGAAGTACATCGGGCGCGGCATGGGCTTCCTGGATCTCATCCAGGAAGGGAACATCGGTCTGATCCGCGCCGTGGAGAAGTTCGATTACCGCAAGGGCTACAAGTTCTCCACGTACGCGACCTGGTGGATCCGCCAGGCGATCACCCGCGCGATCGCGGACCAGGCGCGGACCATCCGCATCCCCGTCCATATGGTCGAGACGATCAACAAGCTCATCCGCGTGTCGCGCGGCCTGCTCCAGGAGCTCGGCCGAGAGCCGACGGCGGAAGAGATCGCCGAACGGATGCTCATCACCGCCGACAAGGTCCGCGAGATCGTGAAGGTTTCGCAGGAGCCCGTCTCGCTCGAGACGCCGATCGGCGAGGAAGAGGATTCGCACCTCGGGGACTTCATCCCTGACAACCAGGCCCTGGCGCCGTCCGACGCGGCGTCGCACAAGCTGCTCAAGGAGCAGGTCGAGAGCGTGCTCGAAGGGCTCACCGGACGCGAGCGTCGCGTCCTGCAGCTCCGATTCGGGCTGGAGGACGGCCGCACCCGCACGCTCGAAGAGGTCGGGCGGGAGTTCAACGTCACCCGCGAGCGGATCCGGCAGATCGAGGCGAAGGCGCTCCGCAAGCTGCGGCACCCGAGCCGGTCCCGGAAGCTAAAGGACTATCTGGAGTAGCTGATATGGGAGCCGCCGATCGGGCGGCTCCCATCTCGTTCAGCGCTTCGGTGTGCCCCAGCGCTCGTGGCTCACGATGTCCGCCAGCGGCTTCCGACCGCCCGCGCGCGGATTCGGCCGCGGATCCTTGGTCGACACTGGGCGGCCGATCGCGACCATCGACCGGGCGGTCCGGTCGGCCGGGATCCCGAGGATCCGTTTCGCTTCGGCCTGCTGCGCGTCGTCGCCGAACCACGCCGTCCCGCCGCCGAGCCCGAGCGCGTGCGCCGCGATGAGGAGCCGCTCGGTCACCCGGCCCTCGTCGTACGCCTCGCTCGTCCCGGCGCCGTAGAGCACGATCGCGATCGCGAGGGGCGCGCCGGCGAGCCAGTTGATGTTCGGCCGC
>CAZMLV010000037.1:0-14912 GCA_964567235.1 uncultured Chloroflexota bacterium
GCGATGACTGCCACGGGCGAAGACTAGCGGAAGGGCGCTACAGCTCGAGCCGCGGGTAGTAGTTCTCCGCGCCTTCGCGCTTCACGTCATCGAGCCACGTCGTGCCGTAGATCGCCGGATGGTCGGGACCGGCGATCGCCCAGGCGTCTCGGCGGTACGTCCAGCTCGACGGGTGCAGCCGTTGGGCTTCCTTGAAGTGCTCGGTCGCGAGCGGCGCCTCGCCGGCCGCGTGCAGGTGCTGCGCGAGCGCGAAGTGCGCTGCAGCGGTCGCCTCGCTCAGCGGCCGCGGGCGACTGCGGCGCACGACCTCATCTGGCGAGAGCGCGTAGCGACTCGCCGCGCCACGCGCGACCCAGTCGCGCAGCGCCGCGATGTAGCGCTCGGCTTCGACATTGAGCCTGCGAGTGAGCTCGATCGCTTCGCGCTGGAGCGGCGTCGCCTCGGCTGGCACCGCGCGGTCCTTGAACGCCGGCTGCCGGGGGTACGCGGTCTCGGGCGGCCGCACGATCGTCCCGTCCTCGTCCACCCAGACGCCGGTCGGCACGTTGATCACCCCAAGGGTCGCAAGGACATGAGCTTCATCGATGAGCGCGGGATGGGTCGGCTCAGCCTTCTCGATCCACGGCCCCGCCGCGGAGCCGCCGCGGGCCTCGAGCGCGACGGTCACGATCTCGAGCCGCGGGTAGAGCTCGGTCCGCAATTCCTGCCACACGGGCAGGTCCAGGCGGCAGCCTCACCACGAGGCCCAGGCGACGATCAAGGCCTTGCGGCCGCGCAGCGACGCGAACCGGAAGGGCCGGCCGGCCAGGTCGGGCAGGGTGATGTCGGGCAGGGCCGCGGTCTCGAGCGCCTTGCCGCCGGCTTCCGGGCCGAGCGCCCATAGGCCGGCGCGCGGTTCTTCGACGAGCGGCATGCCGAGCGCCCGCGCGACATCGGCGAGGTCGATGCCGTCGCGCGACGTCGGGGCGAATGGTACGCAGCGCTCGCCGCGGCAGAGCCCCTCGGGCTTGAGGGCCCACCCGGTGACGCGCTCGAGCTCCGCCGCCGAGACGCGCGCGGAGCGGAAGATCACGCGATCTCCACGACGTGCGTGTCCTTGAACATCTCCTGCACGACGTAGCCCTGGTCCGGATCGTGGCTCACGATCGTGATGTTCGTGTTCGTCGCGGGAACGCGGATGAGCTTCGGAAGCACGCCCATGAACGAGCTCACCACGATGCGGGTGACGCCGCCGTGTCCGACGATGCAGATCGTCTTGCCGGGGCTCTCGGCGACGAGGTGGTCGATGACCCGCAGCGACCGCGTCAGGACCTGATCGAGCGACTCGCCTCCGGGCCATTGGCGCCAGCCGTCATCGCCGGTCGCGCCCGGCAGTCCGCGCAGCTCATCGAACGGCTTGCCGGCGGCGATGCCGACGTCGATCTCCTTGAGGTCGTCGAACGTCTCGACCGGGATGCCCCGGCCCGCGGCGATCACCGCCGCCGTGTCCTTCGTCCGCGAGAGCGGGCTCGTGACGATGCGGTCGAAGTGCACCGGCTGCAGCGCCCTGGCGACGACCTTCGCCTGCTCGCGACCCTTTGGCGTCAGCGGGCTGTCGGTCTGGCCGGCGAACACCCCGGCCGCGTTGGCCTCGCTCTCCCCGTGCCGCACGAGGTAGACCGTCGTCGAGCCGCTCACACGCCGAGCTCCTGACCGAGCTCGGTCCACGTCGCGACGCGGCTGATGTTCGGGTGCCGCAGCTCGCGATTCCAGCTGTGGTCGAACAGCCACACCTTGATCCCCGCCTCGGCGAGCGACCTCGCGATGAGCACGTCGTCCTCGCAGAACGCGTCGAGCTCGAGCTCCGTAGCGAGGCGCACCTTGTACTTCGCCGAGCTCGTGGCGTCGTAGCGGCCGGGCGGCACACCGGGATCGAAGTCGCCGTGCGGCTTGAGGTGCACGGCGCGCGCGTGCTGGATCAGGCCCTTCTCGCGCAGCCACGTCTCGGTGACGACGCGGCGTCGCTCCGCGCGCGCGGTGACGAAGTAGAGCTCGTGCCCGGCCGCCGCGATGCGCTCGATGACCGCCGGGGAATCCTCGTACGGCTCGAGCTCGCTGAAGAACTTGCCGTCGTAGAGGGCGATGCGGAAACGATCCTTCTCCTCACCGCTCACCTCTTCGATGGCGGCGAGGGTCTGCCATCCGAGATCCTCGGCCGGCAGCTCGAGCCGGTACCGCTCGGCGAACGCGCGCAGGTATGGCACCGCGCACTCGGCGACGACGTCATCGAGATCGATACCGATCCTCACCGGCGCGCGATCGCCTCGATCGAGATGAGGAAACCGTGCGGCAGGGACGCCACCACCGGCGCTGACCGCGCAGGCGCGGGAGCGGGGAGATGGCGCGCGTAGATCTCGTTCACCGTTCCGAAGTGCTCCGCGTTCGTGAGCCAGATCGTCGTCTTGACGACGTCGGCCATCCCCAGCCCGGCCGCCGCGAGGATCGCGGCGACGTTCCGCAGGGCCTGTTCGGCCTGCGCCTCGATCCCATCGGCGACCGCGCCGGTCGCGGGATCGATCCCGACCTGGCCCGATACGAAGACGAGGTCGCCGGTTGCGATGCCCTGGCTGTAGGGCCCAAAGGCCTTCGGCGCTCCGTCGGTCGCGATCGGCTCCTTCTTCATGCGGCCAAACCCTCCAACACGCGGGTGAGTGCGTCGCGCCAGTCGCCACGCGCCTCGACGATCGACGCGCGCACCTGGCGCTGGCCGTGCTGGGCCTTCGGGAACACGGACACGATCATCGTTCGCTGGGCATCGCCGAGGTCGCGGCCCATCACGATGCGCAGCTCGGCGCCACGCACGCGGACCTCGGTCGCGCCGGCCTTCGCAGCGCGCAGCTTCACCTCGACGCCGTACAGGAGGTTGCGCATCGGCTCCGGCGGCGGGCCGTAGCGGTCCTGCAGCTCGCCGCGGAGCGCGACGAGCTCGTCGAGCTCGCGCAGCTCGGCGATCCGCCGGTACATCTCGAGCTTGCGCGCACGCGCGGGGATGTACTCGTCCGGGATCGCGGTCGAGAGTGCGAGGTCGACGACGACATCCGACGCCGCCGGAGCGAGCGCACGGAGACCGCGCTGCTCGTTGACCGCTTCCTCGAGGAGCTGCGCGTAGAGCTCGAACCCGACCGCCGCGACATGGCCGTGCTGCTCGGCACCGAGGATGTTCCCGGCGCCGCGGATCTCGAGGTCGTGCATCGCGATCTTGAACCCGGCGCCGAGCTCGCTCGCCTCGAACACGGCCTGCAGGCGCATCCGGGCCTGCTCCGTGAGGCTCGCCTCCTTGTTGTAGAGGAGGTACGCGTAGGCCTTTTCGGCGCTTCGGCCGACGCGGCCGCGGAGCTGGTAGAGCTGCGCGAGACCGAGCGTGCCGGCGCGGTCGATGATGATCGTGTTCACGTTCGGGATGTCGAGCCCAGACTCGATGATCGTCGTGCACACGAGCACGTCGTGGTCCTGGTCCGCGAAGTCCACCATCACACGCTCCAGCTTCCGTTCGTCCATCTGGCCGTGACCGATGATGAACTTCGCCGTCGGCACGAGCTGCCGGAGCCGCTCGGTCTCCTGCTCGATGCCGATCACGCGGTTGTGCACGTAGTAGATCTGGCCGCCGCGATCGAGCTCGCGGACGATCGCCTCGCGGATCACGTCGTCGCTGCGCTCGACGACGTGCGTCTCGATCGGTTGCCGGTCCTCTGGCGGCGTCTCGATCACGCTGATGTCACGCACGCCCGAGAGGGCCATGTGGAGCGTGCGCGGGATCGGCGTCGCCGTCATGGAGAGGACGTCGACCTCTGTGCGCATCGCCTTCAGCCGCTCCTTGTGCCGCACCCCGAAGCGATGCTCTTCGTCGATGACGACGAGGCCGAGATCGCGGAAGCCAACGTCCTTCTGCAGGACTCGATGCGTGCCGACGACGATGTCGACGTCGCCGGTCTTGATGCGCTCGACGGTGTCCTTCTGCTCGGCGGGCAGGCGGAACCGCGAGAGCATCTCGATCTTCACCGGGAACGTGGCCAGGCGCTCGCTGAACGTCTCGTAGTGCTGCTGCGCGAGCACGGTCGTCGGCACGAGGACCGCGACCTGCTTGCCGTCCATGACCGACTTGAACGCGGCGCGGAGCGCGACCTCGGTCTTCCCGTACCCGACGTCGCCGACGATCAGGCGGTCCATCGGCCGGCCGCGCTCCATGTCCTTCTTCGTCTCCTCGATCGCGAGCAGCTGATCAGGCGTCTCGGTGAAGGGGAAGGCGTTCTCCATCTCGATCTGCCACGGCGTGTCCTTCCCGAACGCGTGCCCGGGCGTCGCCTCGCGCGCCGCGTACAGCCGAAGGAGCTCCTTCGCGATCTCGGCCGCCGCGCGCTTCGCCCGACTCTTCGTCTTCAGCCAGTCGCGCCCGCCCATGACCGAGAGTGCGGGCGCCTGGCCGCCGACGTAGCGCGTGATCTTGTCGATGCGATCCGTCGGGAGCCAGCGCGTCCCGTCGGCGAACGTGAGGATCAGGTACTCGCGTTCGACGCCGATGACCTGCTTCGTCTCGAACCCTTCGAAGCGCGCGATGCCCGAGTCCTCGTGCACGACATGGTCGCCCGGCTTGAGATCCTGAAGGAACGAGCCAACGGCGACGCGCCGGCGACGCCGCTCGGGATGGCGCGGCTTGCGGAATCCGAAGACCTCGGCGTCGGTGAAGACGCGCAGCTCGAGCTCCGGGATCGCGAAGCCCTCGGCGAGCGGCACGTGCAGGAGGACGAGCGAGCCGGGCGCGGGCGGCTCGGCAATCGATTCCCGCGGCGTCGCGGTGACGTCGCGCTCGGCGAGCAGCTCCGCGAGCCGGGCGGCCTGCGGCGTCGCGATCACCCGCGTGCCGGTGCCGGCGGCGGCGACCTCGCGGAGGAACTGATCGAGCCGGCCCGCGTAGTTCGACGTCCCGGTCCACCCGAGCCGCAGCGCGTTGTCCGCCGGCGCGACGCGGATCGCGCCATGCTCTCCCGCCTCGCGCTCGAGCTGCGTGCGCGGCACGTACGGAGCCGGGAACGCGGTGACCGGTAGGCCGTCCGCGCGCAGCTCCTCGCGGCGCTCGTCGGCCATCGCCTCGTACGCGTCCCACGCGAGGGCGAGCTCGACCGAGTCCTCGAACACGACGGTCGCGGCGTCCGCGGGGAGGTGCGCGACGAGCGACGCGGTGGCGCCGAGGAGCGGCGCGAACGCGTCGACGCCCGGCGCGTACGCGCCCTGGCGCAGTCCCTCGAGGAGCGCGGTGTAGTCGGAGAGCTCGTCGCGGAGGCCGTCCCAGCCGGCACCCGCGATGCGATCGGCGACCTCGGGGCCGCGCTCGAGCGAGATCTCGCGGGCCGGCAGCACCACAAGCTCGTCCAGCGTCGTCTGCGATCGCTGGGTCACCGGATCGAACGAGCGGATGGACTCGATGTCGTCGCCGAACAGCTCGATGCGCGCGGGCTCGGTCGCCGACGCCGGATAGACGTCGATGATCCCGCCGCGCCGCGAGAACGTCCCGGGCTCGCTCACCTCAGGCACCGGCTCGTAGCCGAGCGAGAGCAGCCACGCGGCGGTCTGCTGCCACTGGAGTGTCATGCCTGGGCGGAGCGCCCGCCCGCGCTCGGCGAGCGTCTCGGCGGGCACCGTCCATTGCATCACGGCGCGCAGCGAGGTCACGACGGCGAGCGGCGGGCCCTCGCGCAGCCGCCAGAGCGCGAGCAGCCGCTGATGGACCGCGGTCGAGGATGGTGATCCGGGCTCGTAGGGCATCGACTCGCGCTCGGGGAACGCGACGACGCGATCCTCGCCGAGCCATCCGGCGATCTCGGCCCGCCACCGGCGCGCGCGGTCCTCGCTCGGCGCGACCACGAGCACCGTGCGTTGCTGCGTCGCGACGAGCGCGGCCCACGCGTAGGCCCGCGCGCCCGCGGACGCATCTGCGACCGCGACCGTTCCGCCGGAGGCGACGCGGTCCGCGAGCGCGTGGAACGCGGGGCTCTCCTCCGCCCGGGCGAGCAGTCCCGCGAGGCGGGCGTCGGACGCGGCGGCGCGGACGGTGTCAGCCATTGAACTGATTCATCGCTCTCGGGAGATCACGGAGCGCCACCTCCGCGGCCTCGGCGGCACGATCGAGTGTCCGATCGGCGAGCTCTTTCTCGTCGGCATCGAACGGTGAGAGCACATATGCGGCGAGGTCGGGGACCTCGCGAAGCTGGACCGGCGCGACGCCGACGCGGATCCGCGGGAAGCCCTCGCCGACGGCGTTCACGATCGAACGCATCCCGTTGTGGGTGCCCGGGCCGCCGGACTGGCGGATGCGCAACGAGCCGAGCGGGAGGTCCACCTCGTCGAAGACCACGAGCATGTCCGCCGGATCGAGGCGATAGCGGTCGAGGAGCTTCTTCACGGCCCGGCCGCTGTCGTTCATGAAGGTCTGGGGGCGGGCGATCGCGATCTTGATCCCGCCGAGGCTGCCCTCGGCGATCCGCGATTCGGCCGACTTGATGCCGAACTCCGCGCGGGCGCGCTTGCCCAGCCGGGTCGCGACCGCGAAGCCGACGTTGTGGCGGGTGTGCGCGTAGCCGTCACCCGGATTCCCGAGCCCGACGACGAGCTTGTCGACCCGCAGGGCGCTCCCGCCGAAGAATCTGCGCACGTTCCTCCCGGACGCCGAAAAGGGGCCGCGGGCCGAACCGGCCCGGGTCCTTGTGGTCGCGTCTTCTCCTGACACCAGTCTACGTCGCGCTACCGTTCGTGAGCGTGAAGTTCCCCGAGTTCGCGATGGAGCGCATGCAGTCCACCTGGGAGCACCGGGTGAAGTACGACCTCTCCGAGTCGGGCCTCGAGGCGCTCACGCTCGAGGACGCGGTGCGCGACCTCGACGCACTCCGCACCGAACGCCTTGGCTACGCGAACGGGATGGGCCGCGATCAGACCCGCGCGCAGGTCGCCGCGTTCCATCCGGATGCGACGCGCGACAACGTGCTCATCACGACGGGCACGAGCGAGGCGAACTTCCTCGCACTCGCGACCCTGGTCGATCCCGGCGACGAGGTCGTGATCGTCATGCCGAACTACATGCAGCTCCACGGCATCGCGCGCGGGCTCGGCGCGAAGGTCAAGGAGGTCTGGCTCCGCGAGGAGTGGGGCTGGCGGCTCGACCTCGACGCGCTGCGCGCCGCGGTGACGAAGAAGACGAAGGTGGTCTGCATCTGCAACCCGAACAACCCGACCGGCCAGATCCTCAGCGCGGCCGAGGTCCTGGACGTCGCGACGATCGTCGAGGGGCAGGGCACCTGGCTGATCGCGGATGAGGTGTATCGCGGTGCCGAGCGGCTGACCCAGGAGACCGCGACGTTCTACGGCCACCACGACCGGATCATCGTGACCGGCGGCCTTTCGAAGGCGTACGGCCTCCCGGGCCTGCGCGTCGGCTGGATCGTCGCGCCGCCCGAGCGCATCGCGGCCGCCTGGGCGATGAAGGACTACACGACGATCGCGCCGGCGACGCTCTCCGAGCTGCTGGCCGAGATCGCGCTCGCGCGACGCGAGCAGCTCCTGAAGCGCGCGCGTTACCTGTTGAACGAGCGCTGGCCGATCCTCGAGTCGTGGGCCGCGGCGCACGCGCAGGAGCTCCATTGGGTCGCGCCCGCGGCCGGCGCGATCTGCTTCTTCGGCTACAGCTTCCCCATCGAGTCGACCGAGCTCGTGGATCGGCTCATCCGGGAATGGGGCACGATGGTCGTCCCGGGCGCGCATTTCAACGCCGAACGGCACCTGCGCATCGGCTTCGGCATGCCCACCCGGATCCTGCGCGGCGGCCTCGAGGCGGTCGATCGCGCCCTGGTGGCGCTGGCCGATTAGCTGAAGGGCTTCGTGACCATGAGGAACACGAAGAACACGATCATCGCGATCGTGTACCAGGTCAGGTAACGCGCACTCGGCGAATTCGCGACCGCCAGCAAGTCGGCCGACGCGTGGTCTTCGGGTGACGCGATCGCCAGCTCATCCATCCGCCGGAACCAGCGCGCGCCGATCGTGGCGTGCAGCGCCAGCGTCAATCCGAACAGGACGTACGCGATGACGAGCCAGGGGGCCAGCAGGTTCAGCGCTCCGGACCACGCGGTCAGCAGCCCGAGCGCGAGGCCGGTGAGGAAGAGGAGCGGCATCAACATCACGAGCTGACGCGCTTGGGCGAAGAATGTCCGGATGCTGCGGACGTCGCCGGTGCCGGCGACCCGATGCGCCATCATGTCGGTACCGATGCTCACGCCGACCGCGCAGAACATCGCAGCGATGTGCAGGAACTTGAGGAACACGACAACGCTCATTCGCAGAACCTCCCGGCACGGCTCACATATTCGCTAGACTGATAGTATGGTGAAATTAGAGCGCGGTGTCAAGCGGCGCGCCTACCGCTCTGAGCGGCGGAAGACGCAGGCGCGCGAGACCCGGCGGGCCGTGATCAACGCAGCGACCCGCCTGTTCGTCGAACGTGGGTACGGCCTGACGACGATCGATGCGATCGCCGAGTCGGCGGACGTCGGCCGAGCCACTGTCTTCGCGGCTGTCGGCGGCAAGGCCGCGCTCCTCAAGGCGGCGTATGACGTCGCGCTCGTCGGAGACGACGAACCCGTCGCGCTCCCGGACCGGCCCGAGTCGCGTCGAGTGATCGCGGAGCCGAACGCGGCGCGCATGCTCGCGGGGTACGCCGCGATCTCGGCCACGGTCTCGCGACGGGTCGGGCCGATGTACGACGCGGTACGCGCCGCACCGGACGCCGACCCAGCTGCGCGGAAGGTCTGGGACAAGGTGCGGGCCGAGCGTCGCATCGGGGCTCGCAACGTGGTCCGATTGGTCGAGGACCGAGCCGCTCTTCGCGAGGGTCTGGACCCTGATGCGGCGGCGGACGTCGTCTTCGTGCTGAACGACCCCGGCCTCTACCAGGTCCTGGTGCGCGAACGTGGCTGGCGCCCGGAGGCGTTCGAGTCGTGGCTCAGCGAAACCCTGCGCCTACAGCTGCTTGGCCCCGAGGCTCAGCGCGCGCACACTAGGCGCGCACACAGGCGCAAGGAGAACTGACGTGACGCTGAGCCTGGCTCTGATCCTCGCGCTCGTCGCCCTGGTCTGCGGGATCCTGATGCTCGTCGCGGGCCGGTGGTCCAAGTGGCCGCTTGCCGCGATCGCGATCATCTGCCTCGCTCTGAATCAGAGCGGATTGCTCGGCCGCATCCAGTGACCGCGGGCCGCACGGGCGGCCGCCGGTCAACGACGAACTTCTGATGGCCCAGCGGCCGGTCCACCTGCTCGAGGCGGGCATCGTGACCGAGCAGCGCTTCATGGGGGTGGCCGAGGCGCCGGCCGCCCTCAGCCCGGCGTTCATGGCGCGGCTCCGGCCGGAGAAACGGGTGCGCGTCCCGTTCAACCCGCGCGACCGGTGGCTGACCGCGGCGCGCGAGGCCTGCATCCTCCTGTCCGATGCGGTCCAGACGTCGCTGAACGACGGCGCAGGGGTCGCGATCCTCGGAGGCGAATGCACCCTCGTCGCGGGATCGCTCTCCGGCGCGCTCACCGTCGTGCCGGAGCTGCTCCTCGTGTACTTCGACGCGCACGGTGACTTCAACACCGTTGCCACGACGCCGTCGCACTTCGTCGGCGGGATGTGCCTCGCGCACGTCTGCGGCAAGCAGGTCGCGCCGCTGCTTTGGCCCGGCGTGAAGAAGATCGCCGAGGACCGCGCCTACCTCGTCGGCGCGCGTGAGCTCGATCCCGGTGAGGTCGGCAACCTCTCGCGCTCCAAGCTCCATCGGATCGCGTTCGATCGCGACCTCGTCGATGCGCCGTCGCTCCTCTCGGGGGTACGGCGCAAGCCAATCTGGCTGCACGTCGACCTCGACGTCGTCGATCCGCGCGAGATCGCTGCGGTCGCGCTGCCGGTCGCGGGCGGCCCGACGCTCAAGGCACTCGGTGAGCTGCTCGCTTCGGTCGCGCAGGTCTCGGACGTGCGTGGCATCGAGATCTGCGGGTACGACGCACGCAAAGACCCCGAGGCGCAGCTCCCCGGGGTCCTCGCAGAGGCCTTCGTCGGCGTGTTCGGCTAGGTCGCTATTCGCCGCCGATCGTGTAGCGGAGCTTCACCTCGGCGAGCCACTCCTCGAGCGCGCGGGTCAGCCTGTCGGTCGATTGCGAGAGCTTGGAGATCCGGTGCGTGCGCGGCGGCTCCGGCAGCGGTCGCGCCACCGAATGCTCGCCGGGCTGGATCGCATAAAGCGCCATGTTCAGACCTCTCTCGCGGGACGTGATGCGTTTGCGGGTAAGTATCTGCAAGCACCGAGCCGAAGTGGGTGCGTGATCAGTGCCGATTCCGTGTTCAAACCGTACCTAGGCTTACGCCGCCTCGTCCAGCTCCACGGCCGGTTGGTCGATCGCGGGAGCCCGGAGCGGCAGGACGATCCAGGCGGCCACCAAGAGCACGAATGCGCCGAGCGCGATGAGGTCCATGAGTTCCTCCTTCAGTCGAGCTGGTACGCGATCTCGCCGTGCTGTGACCGATCGAGCCCGAGCGACTCCTCGTGCTCGCGAACGCGCATCCCGATGGTCAGGTCGATCGCCTTCACGATCACGAAGGTGGCGATCGCCGCGTAGATCCAGGTCGCGCCGACCGCGATGAGCTGCGTGACGAGCTGCTGCGGGTTGCCGAAGAACAGGCCATTCGCACCCGCGGTGTTGATCGCGACGGTGGCGAACAGGCCGGTGGCGATGGCGCCCCAGGTCCCGCCGATGCCGTGCACCGCCCACACGTCGAGTGCGTCGTCGACCCGGAGGCGCGGCCGGAGCTGCAGGGCGACGTAGCAGAGGACCCCCGCGCCGAGGCCGATGATGATCGACCCCGACACGTCCACGAACCCCGACGCCGGGGTGATCGCGACGAGGCCCGCGACGGCGCCCGCTGCCATGCCGAGCACGCTCGGGCGGCCCCGGTGGATCCACGAGACGGTGAGCCAGGTGAGGCCCGCCATCGCGGCCGCGGTGTTGGTCACGACGAACGCGCTCGTCGCGAGGCCGCCGGCCATAAGCGCGCTCCCGGCGTTGAAGCCGAACCAGCCGAACCAGAGGAGCGACGCGCCGAGGATCGTCATCGTCGCGTCGTGCGGCTCGCTCGTCGTCAGGCGGCGACCGATGAGGATCGCTGCGACGAGCGCCGACACGCCGCTCGAGATGTGCACGACCGTGCCGCCGGCGAAGTCCAGGGCGCCCAGCGCGTGCAGCCAGCCCCCGGTGCCCCAGACCCAGTGCGCGATCGGGTCGTACACGAGCGTCGACCAGAGGAGCGCGAACAGCACGTAGGCCTTGAAGCTCACCCGCTCGGCGAACGCGCCGGTGATGAGCGCAGGCGTGATGACCGCGAACATCATCTGGAACGCCATGAACGCCTGGTGCGGGACGGTGGCCGCGTAGTCGGGGTTCGGCGTGAACCCGACGCCGCGCAGCGCGACCCAGCCGAGCCCGCCGATGAGACCGGCGCCGGTGTCCGGCGAGAACGACAACGAGTAGCCCCAGAGCACCCACTGCACCGAGATGAGGCAGAGGATGAAGAACGAGTGCGTGAGCGTGGAAAGCACGTTCTTCTTCCCGACGAGGCCGCCGTAGAAGAAGCCGAGCGCCGGGGTCATGAGCATCACGAGCGCCGCCGAGATCAGGAGCCAGGCCGTGTCACCGCTGTCGATCTGCATGGCCGGACGCTATGCGGCACGCATGCCCGCGACAGTGGCCGGCGGGCTCGCGCAACGTCGCGGTTCGGTGCCCGGCACCTGTGTCGCTCGCTACTCCGTCGAAACGGTCTGGTCGACGACCTCGCCGCCTGGCCGGATGGCGACGAACGTGGCGGGCAAGTCGTCGGCGAGGACGCGTACCGTCCGCGCGGCGTCGTCCTGCCCCGAGCCGAGCAGCGCGCGACGGTAGCCGGCGAGCAGATCGCGGAGCCCGGGCAGCTCGTCGTCACGCGGAACGGCGACGTGGACCTTCGCGCCCTTCGCGAGCCGAACACGGATGCCCTCGCGGTCGATGCCCCGCGCCGCGTCGATCCGTACGAACACGACGCCGCCCGACATGCCCGAGCAGATCCACCGTCCCGGGTCACCGAGCACGACCGCGGTGCCGGCGGTCATGTACTCGAACGCGAAGCCGCCGAGGTCGGCGCCGAACACGACCTCCGCGCCGGAAAGACGGATGCACGCGCGCGCATCGGCGGCGCCCTGCACGAAGAACCGTCCGCGCTGGGCGCCATAGCCGAAGCACTTCCCCACGCCGCCGTCGACGAACGTACCCGCGGCGTTCGGCGCTTTGAGGATCGTGACCGTGCCGCCGAGCGCGGTCTTCGCCGCGCCGTCCTGCGCGCCGCCGCCGAGATCCAGGTGCACGCCCTCGGTGAGGTATGCGCCGAACCCGTTGCCCGCGACCGAGCCGGTGCGGATGGGCGTTCGCTGCGGCAGGGGCGCGTCGCCGCCGATCCGAGCGCGGGCCAGGGAGCCGGAGCCCGCCGTCCCGAAGAAGCGATGCGCGCTCGAGAGCGGCTCGTCCGCGACGGCCTGGATCGCGCCAGCAGGCACGAGCGCGGCGGCCCGAACGGGCTCGCCGGCCGGCTCGAGGAGCGCTGCGAGGTCGAGGCGGTCGCGCGCCCGGACCTGGTCGAGGAGATCGGTCCGGCCGACAAGGTCGCGCACGCTGGTCAGGCCGAGCTCGGCCACGAGCCGGGCGAGCTCCGCCCGCATCGCGCCGAAGAATCGCTCGAGCTGGGCGACCGCACGGTCGAACTCCTGCGGCTCGAACCGCTTCATGCCGCGGTCCGCGGCCTCCGCGGCGGTCTCGATCTGCGTCGCGATCCCGACGTGGCACGTGTCGAGCTGGCAGCCGCGGCAGATCGTACAGCCGATCGCCACCATCGCGAGGGTCCCGAAGCCCACGCGGTCGGCGCCGAGGCAGAGCATCTTCACGACGTCGAGCGCGCTCTTCATCCCACCGTCACACCAGATCTCGACGCGATCGCGCAGGCCGCTCCGCACGAGCGCACGGTGCGCCTCGACGACGCCGATCTCCGCAGGCAGGCCCGCGCGGCGCAGGGCGTGCTGACGCGCGGCACCGGTGCCGCCGTCGTAGCCCGAGACGGTGACGATGTCCGCGCCGGACTTCGCGATGCCGGTGGCGATGATCCCGATGTCCGGCACGGCGGGCACCTTCACGGACACCTTCGCATCGGGGTTCACCGTCTTCAGCTCGCGGACCACCTGCGCGAGGTCCTCGATCGAGTAGATGTCGTGATTGTTCGACGGCGAGATGAGGTCGACTCCCAGCTTCGCGTTGCGCGCGAGCGCGACCTTCAGGGACACCTTGCGGCCCGGGAGGTGGCCGCCCTCGCCGGGCTTCGCACCCTGACCGATCTTGATCTCGAGGTACCGCGACGAATTCGCGAGCAGCGCCGAGACGCCGAACCGGCCGGAGGCGATCTGCTGGCCACGCCACTTCGGGTATTTCCCGAGGAGGTCCGGAAGCTCGCCGCCCTCGCCGTTGATGCACAGGATGTCGAGGCGCTTCGCGGCCTCGGCGTATGCGCGGTACGCGGTCTCGCCCTGCGAGCCGAACGACATCGACGAGATGTAGAAGGGCGCGCTGTGCTCGCCCGCGGTCGTCGATGCTTCGTCCGCAGGCGGCCCCGCGGGCCGGACATCGAGTGCGTGCCGCAGTGACACCGGATGCTCCGCCTCGATCGACGCGAGCTTCTCCGCGTAGACGGCGTAGTCGATGTCGCCCGTCGCGACGCCGAGCGCCGCCTTCCAGAGGCGGGGGTAGATCCGGAACGCCGGCTCGAGCCGCGCGGGCGTGCGCTCGCGGAGCATCGTCGCCCGCTCGAAGCCGTCGCGGGCGATCGCATCCCAGCCCAGGCCGGCGGACGCGCTCGCGCCGAACGTCCGCACGCCGAGGAAGTCCGCGACCTCGGGCGCCAGGCCGATCGCCGAGAACGCTCGGCCGTAGCCGCGGACCTCGTGCATGCCGAGGGTGGAGCAGACCTTCTCGATGCCCTTGCGAAGGGCTTCGACGACGTTCGGCAGCGCGTCGGGGTCGCCGGTCCCAAGCGCGTGCTCGAAGAGCAGATATGGGTTCACCGCGTCGGCGCCGAGGCCGAGGGCGACGACGACGTCGTGGAGGTTCCGGATGCTGCCCGCGGACAGGAGCAGCGCACATTCGCGCCGGAGCGACCCATTCACCGTCGGGACGGCGCGCAGCGCCCGATGGGCGGCGGCGACCACGAGCAGCGGATCGACCCACGCGCGCCCTTCGGCTCGGATGGCCCGATCGCGCACGAGCACGACGCGCGCCCCGGTGCGAACGGCGCGGATCGTGGCCGTCGCGAGCCGGCTCAGCGCGTCGCGCGGATCCTCGTCCCAGTCGCGATCGGCCTCGAGGACGACCGCCGCGCGGCGGCCCTGCGCGGCAAGCTCCGCTACGAGATCGTCGACGAGCCACGTTCCCGCGGCGTGCGCGAGCGGCCGCAGGTCATCGAGCGCGATCGCGCTCTCGGGCGCGTGGCCACCGAGCAGGAGCGGAACGCGCAGCTCGATCCACGAGCGCGCGCGGCCGGCGCCGTCGATCGACGGTCGCGGCCCGATGACGACGCGCGTCGAGAAGTGCTCGATCTCGCGCTCGCGGTCGATCGCCGGATTCGTGACGACCGCGACTGTCTCCTGCAGGTAGTCCGCGAGGTTCGCGCGCTTCGTCGCGAGCGCCGCCAGCGGTCCGTCGTAGCCGAGCGAGCCGATGAGCTCGTTCCCGCTCTCCTCCATGAACGCGGCCTGCTTCACGTCCTCGGGCTCGTAGCCGAACGCGGC